>CAMFDG010000013.1 GCA_945949045.1 uncultured Lachnospiraceae bacterium | reverse complement strand
AAGAAATATTTCTTTCTCATACTAATCTTTTTCAACGAAAAACCGATGCAGAATATGCATCGGTTTTTCTTCTCTTTATTCACTGCTTTGAATCACGGCATCCCAATAGGCTGAAAACGCACTGGGCACCGCATATCTCTCCCTGGCATCCATAACCTCCACAAACAGAAGACCGGAAGGATTTTCATGAGGATCCTCCACCAGCACCGAATACCCCTTCATATGCCACTCCACATGAGAAAAAATGTGCTTTGCATCCGCCAAAGGCCGGATACGTACCGGCTCAACGCCAAGGACCCGCACATAGGAAAGAGCCTCCTCATCAGAAAGCCATCCCAGACAGTTCGGCAGTTCATACATCCCAGCGAGAAGTCCTTTCGAAGGTCTTTTGCGAAGTGCCACCTGATCTCCGTCACGAAGAACAAAGACGGTCCTCTCCTCAATACGCCTTGCCTTTGCCCTGGTGCGCACCGGGATCTCCTGCGTCCGCTTCTCTAAATGTGCCCTGCAAAATTCCTGCCAGGGACATTCGCCGCAATGGGGCTCTCCGTTTGGCACACACACCAGTGCTCCCAGCTCCATCAATGCCTGATTAAAGATTCGTGGCACCAGAGTATCACATGCAGACTGCTCCTCCATCATCCTTTTCAACTTCTGTTCCATTCCTGCACGAACAGATTGTTTCATGATATCCGAATCGTCGCCACTCACCCTGGAAATCACCCGCAGTACGTTGCCATCTACTGCAGGAACCGGCTTGTTATAAGCGATGGATGCGATGGCTCCGGCTGTATAGCTTCCAATCCCTTTCAGTTTTCGCAGTTCTTCATAGGAATCCGGAATGACTCCGCCGTAGTCCTCCACCACCTGTTTAGCGGCAGTATTCATATTTCGCACACGATTATAGTAACCAAGCCCCTCCCAGAGTTTTAAATACCGTTCCTGGGGACAGGCGGCCAGTGCCTGCACATCAGGTAATTCCCGGATAAATCTGGCGAAATACGGTTTTACCGCCTCCACCCGGGTCTGCTGCAGCATGATTTCTGAAACCCAGACATGGTAGGCGGTTGGATTTTCCCGCCAGGGCAGCACCCTGGCGTGTCCCCCAAACCACTCCTGCAATGGCTCTACGAGCTTTTCCAATTCAAAATCATAAAGCATGTTATTTTACACAAAGGAAATATGCGCTGTAGCCCGGCAGATCCAGACCGCCATTTAGTGCAATCTTATCTCCAGTGATCAGGTCAACGGCCTCTCCACAGCCAGCATCAAATCCTGCATGATACGGCTGGTCTGACGCATTGATGGCCACATATACCTTTTCTCCCTCATACTCTCTCAAAAATACGCACTGACCATTGGTGAGCACAACCGAGGAAAATCCGCCATACTGCAGAGCTTTGGAGGTTTTCTCTGCCTCTGCCAGCTTTGCGATCCAGTCGGAAAGCTCATTCCACTGTGGTTCCTCGTAGGAAAGACGAAGGCTTGGATCGCCCTCCTCCTTTCGTCCCTCAGCGCCCCACTCACTGCCATAGTAAACGCACGGAATGCCCGGCATACCGAACATCAATGCATAGACAAGTGGCAGATGTGCTTTGTTCGTCAGAATGGAAGCAATTCTGGACACATCATGGTTGTCCACGAAAGACAACAGATGCCTGCCCTTATACAGCGTCCAGTTCTCCGGTCCAAACTGGCGAAGCAGAGAATGATTGATCTCAAACATATTCATAGAATTAAAGCTGGAATATAAGCCCTTATAACACTCGTAGTTCGTTACGGAATGCAGCATCTCATCGTTCATGAGCTGGTTGTAGTCTCCGTGCAGTGTCTCTCCTACCAGGAAGAAATCCGGCTTTAACTCATCACAGAATTTACGAAGTCTGCGAACGAAATCATGATCCAGACAATAAGCCACATCCAGACGAAGTCCGTCGATATCAAACTCCTCGACCCAGCCCCTGATTGCAGAAAAAATATGCTGGATCACATCCTCATTCTTCAGATTCAGCTTTACCAGGTCATAATTCCCTTCCCAGCCCTCATACCACAGGCCATCGTTATAGTTGGAATTTCCTCCGAAATCAATCCGTGAAAACCAACTCACATACGGAGAACTCTCCCTGTTCTTAACCACATCCTCAAAGGCCCAGAAGCCTCTTCCCACATGATTAAAAACTCCGTCAAGCACCACCTTGATGCCTTCCTTGTGGAGGTTCTCACATACCTTCGCAAAATCCTCGTTTGTGCCAAGTCTGGTGTCGATCTTCGTATAATCTCTGGTGTTATAACCGTGGGTATCCGACTCAAAAATCGGTGAAAAATAAATTGCATTGGCTCCCAGTTTCTTAATCTGCGGGATCCAGTCATTGACCTTCTCAATCCGGTGCTCTAATACACCATCATTCTCAAAAGGTGCCCCGCAAAAGCCCAGGGGGTAAATCTGATAAAAAACACTTTCATATGCCCACATGTTTTGTCCTCCTAAATAATCCGTTATTATTTTGTCACATTTTCCATGCCATATCACACGGACCTATTTAAGGATACCATATCCACCCGCATATGAAAAGCAAATAGTACAGTTTTCCTATATTCTTTTTACTGAAGAAGCTGTAAAACACTTTGGGGCTGCTGATTAGCCTGAGCAAGCATCGCCTGACCTGCCTGAGCCAGAATACTTGCTTTCGAATTCTCCACAACCTCTTTGCTCATATCTGTATCCCGAATTTTAGATTCTGCCGCCTGCTCGTTTTCTTCCGTATTTTTGTTAATTTTGTATGCATGTTCCAGACGGTTCTGCTGAGCACCGAGTGTTGCACGGGAGGCAAGTACTGTAGCTAATGCTTTGTCAATAGGATCAAGAGAATCCTCCCGAACTGTTTTTGTAACTATCTTATCTGCATACTTGGAAAAATCCGAAAGCACAGGTTCCTTAGGTTTTATCGGCTCTACCGGAGGATCTGTCGGATATACGGTTATATAATACGAAGTATCTATTATATTTCCCGTTTTTTTCGCTATATATTTTTCATGCCCGTCTATCATTTCCTTTACAAGCTTTACTTCCTCCTCCTGCCTGTCTATTTTTTTTGAAATCCCACTTTGTTTCCAAGTCAATAAATCGATGTTGTATTGAACCATAGCTTTGTCATATGCCTCTTTATCCTTGGCATATTGTATTTGTGCTTCCGCCAGTTTTTTTTGGGCCCTTTCCCCATACTTATAATCAACATGTGTATCATACTGTGTTCCCAGACGATAATTCTCTATTTCCAACTCCTTCAATGTGATCTTGGGCAGAGTTAATTCTATGGACTTTGCATACTCTGTGCTGGGTACAATGGTAATTCCTTCCAGAGCATATAGATCTTCTCCCTCCTTAATTCTGGTCTTTTCATTATGTAATTCCATATAACCTTCCGCACTGGAAATTGTCTGTGATGTGGCTTGATCAGGATAAAGAAGTTTCCCTTTATCACGGTAATCATAAATAATTAGTGAATAATTCCCATCCGGCTGATTTCGTATCACTCTGTCATAATGACCTTGGGAAGCTGACTGCAGCGCCGTCAGAGATTTTGTTGTCAAATCCCTGGCGATCTGATCCGCTAATTCCTTCGTCTCCTGCTTTTTTTGCTCATCAGTAAGTGCAAGTGCCGGATCATTATGCTGTTCTTTCAGGTTTTCAATCGCCTGAAAATAACCATTTGCAGAATATGAAGTACTGCTGCCGTTGCGGGTAATATTGTAAGGAAATACCTGATCTGACAAATTGACGGTTCCTACCTGATCACTTCCATTTGTTACTTTGGACGAATCCGGCAAAGTAAAAGGCATTCCCTCTACTTCTCCGATAAAATGAATCCCACATCTGCTGTCGTGACAGTTTCCACAGGGGTACTTAATGCTCACACCAAGCAGATCTACCATATGATCAAACAGGTCCTCCGGCTTGTCACAGTCCTTTAACGCCGAAAAATCCAGAACTGCACTTGCATTATCGTCTAACTTTGGACCCCAGTCTCCCCTATGTTCTGCCTGATTCATAGGAGTTTCCGGAGGCTGAATCTCCTTCCCATAATATACGATGGTACTCTTTCCATCTGGGCCGGATTCTGTCGTATACATAATCCCATCATCATTTCCTGGCACACAATCTTTGGTCCTAGGATTTTCAAACTTCATCTCCATATCCGAGTTCTGCGTAATCCAGTTGGGGACCCTACGTGTTGCATAAGTTACCTCATCATAGGTTTCAATCATATCCGGTGTTCTTCCCACATACACCGTTTTGGCTCCTTGGAAAAGAGCCTTCCCGTTAAAAGTTGTAGTTTCCCCGATTCTGCCAATCTCTGTTAAGGACTGGTCTACTTCCGCCTGCATGGCAGCGATGTCGCTTTCAGAATTCGTACCATTATATGCTGCAATAGAAAGCTGACGGATTCTTTGAAGATTGTCAATCACTTCTCCCAATGCCCCATCTGCCGTCTGTACCAGTGAAATTCCCTCTGTAATATTATCTGCACCACGATCCAGTCCCCGAATGAGCCTGCGCATTTTCTCTGAGATGGATAATCCTGCAGCATCATCTGCTGCCCGGTTGATCCGGTATCCCGAGGAAAGCTTCTCTGTAGATTTTGCCTGCTTTTTCGTTGTTACATTCAGCTGTCTCTGCGTATTGATCGCGCTGATATTATGTGCAATTACCATAATCCGTCCCTCTCTATGCTGCCAACTCTACGTTTTGTATCATTTATATCGGTATTATGTTATTACTTGTTAACCTTTTTATTCATTTTCGCTACAAAATGTATCATTTATGGATATAAGAAAAAATATACTAATACCATAAACATGCATTTTTGAATCGGGGGATTTTATATGGATAACAACAGATTGGCTCAAAAATTACTGGCCCTGCGGAAAAGTCACCAGTACACGCAGGACTATGTCGCATCTTTTCTCGGTGTCGTCCGTCAAACGTACTCTCACTATGAGAACGGACTCAGAACTCCCAGTTATGAAACATTATATAAACTTGCCGGACTATATCAGATTTCTGTTGATGATTTGCTGCATTTATCCATTGAGTTAGATGAAAATGAATATTATGACGCCCCGGTTCCAACCCAGACAAGCCGGGAACTTTCAAACTACCTTGATTTTCTCAACAATCCGAATAACAAGAAGAAATTGCAATTTCATTCGGATTTGGAGAAAGAAATACTTTTCTATTTTTCCCAGCTATCCGAAGAAGATCAAAAAGAAATGATTGCCTTTGCTAAAATTAAAGCGCAAAAAAACACCTCCCATACATGATGCTACGATTCCTGTATAGGAGATGTCATATTTGTCTGTTTTATTATGTAATAAGCGGAATTAAAAATCCGTCAGGTTTGCAGCTCTCTTCTCTAAGAATGCACCCATGCCTTCCTTCTTATCATTGGTATCGTTTACAACACCGAAAAGGTTAGCCTCCATCTCAACGGCATTCTTGATATCCATATCATAACCATTGTTGATTGCTGCCTTTGCAACAGATACTGCATAGCTTCCCTTGGAAATGATCTTTGCAGCCATAGCCTTGGCCGTTGCCATAAGTTCTTCCTTTGCAACAACCTTATTTACAAGACCGATTCTGTATGCCTCGTTTGCATCAACATTATCGCAGGTGAAGATCATCTCCTTCGCGCGTCCCATACCAACCAGACGGGCAAGTCTCTGGGTTCCGCCGAAACCTGGAATAATTCCAAGACCACACTCCGGCTGTGCAAAGACTGCATTGTCACTTGCGATACGAATATCACAACTCATTGCGATCTCACATCCGCCGCCAAGAGCAAATCCGTTTACGGCTGCGATGGTAACCTGACGCATATTCTGCAGCTTGAAAAATGGCTCAGAAGCTTTGATTCCGAATGCACGTGCCTCCGGAGCGGTAAAGTTTACCATCTCTGCGATATCTGCACCTGCTACGAAAGACTTAAACTCATTGCCCTTCTTGTCCGGTCCACCGGTTAAGATAACTACCTTGACATCATCGTTCTTCTCGATCTCGCTGAGGCACACATTCAGTTCGTCCAGTGTCTCACTGTTTAATGCGTTAAGCGCTGCCGGTCTGGAAATCTTCAGAACAGCAATTCCATCAGCAACTTCCAGAATCAGGTTCTTAAATTCACTCATTGTTAATTTCCTCCTAAAAATGATCGTTATCAGATAGTACTATCGTATCACTTTCACAAATTCTTGTCAATCATGCTTCGGAATCAGCTTCTCGGTTCCCCCCATATAAGGCTGGAGGACTTTCGGAATATTCACACTGCCATCTGCGTTCAGATTGTTCTCCAGGAATGCGATCAGCATACGCGGCGGTGCGACTACCGTGTTGTTCAGAGTGTGAGCAAAATATTTCTTACCATCCTTACCCTTGACACGGATCTTCAGACGTCTCGCCTGAGCATCTCCCAGATTCGAACAGCTTCCCACCTCAAAGTACTTCTTCTGCCGCGGGGACCATGCTTCCACATCGCAGGATTTTACCTTAAGGTCGGCAAGATCTCCGGAGCAGCATTCCAGGGTACGCACCGGAATATCCATGCTGCGGAACAAATCTACCGTATTCTGCCAGAGCTTGTCATACCACATCTTGGACTCCTCCGGCTTGCAGACAACGATCATCTCCTGCTTCTCAAACTGGTGAATCCGGTACACCCCGCGCTCTTCAATGCCGTGGGCTCCCTTCTCCTTCCGGAAGCATGGAGAGTAGCTGGTCAATGTGTACGGAAGCTTCTCCTCATCGTTGATGGTATCGATGAACTTGCCGATCATGGAATGCTCGGAGGTTCCGATGAGATACAGGTCCTCGCCCTCGATCTTGTACATCATGGCGTCCATCTCGTCAAAGCTCATTACACCGGTCACGACGTTGGAACGAATCATAAATGGTGGTACACAATAGGTAAATCCTCTGTTAATCATAAAATCTCTTGCATAGGAGATCACAGCGGAATGAAGTCTTGCAATATCACCCATCAGATAGTAAAATCCATTGCCTGCAACCCTGCCTGCCGCATCCAGATCAATTCCATCAAAACGCTCCATAATATCTGTGTGATACGGAATTTCAAAATCGGGAACCACCGGCTCACCGAATTTCTCGATCTCCACGTTGCAGCTGTCGTCCTTCCCAATCGGTACGGAGGGATCGATGATATTCGGGATTGTCATCATGATCTTCGTCACTTTCTCGGAAAGTTCCTTCTCCTGGGCCTCAAGCCCTGCCAGGCGCTCTGCATTTGCTGCAACTTCAGCCTTCACCTTTTCAGCCTCGTCCTTCTTGCCCTGTCCCATCAGCATACCGATCTGCTTGGACAGCTTATTACGGCTGGCGCGGAGCTCGTCCGCCTCCGCCTGGGCTGCCCGGGCCTTTGCATCCAGCTCGATGACCTCATCCACCAGCGGAAGCTTCTGATCCTGAAACTTCTTTCGAATATTATCCTTTACAATTTCCGGATTCTCACGTAAAAATTTTAAATCTATCATGACTGCCTCCAGTTTGACTAATTCATACCCTTAAGCGGATACTTATCCGTCAGTTTCTTAACAATTGCTCTTGCCTCATCCACTGCCGGCTCACCCTTCTTGATGATCAATGCAATGGCTTCTGCCACCTGATCGAAATCCTCCTCTTTCAAGCCTCTGGATGTTGCGGCGGGTGTACCCAGACGGATACCGCTGGTTACAAACGGCTTCTGAGGATCGTTCGGAATGGTATTCTTATTGGCGGTAATGTGTGCGCTGTCCAAAAGCTTCTCCACGGCCTTTCCGGTCAGATCATAAGGAGTCAGGTCCACAAGCATCAGGTGATTGTCCGTTCCGTCGGATACAATCTTGATATCCCTTGCCTGCAGTCCCTTGCAGAGTGCCTGTGCATTCTTCACGATCTGTGTCTGATATTCCTTGAACTCCGGCTGCAATGCCTCCTTAAAGCAGACAGCCTTGGCTGCGATCACGTGCATCAGCGGTCCACCCTGGGTTCCCGGGAAAATAGCCTTGTTAAAGTTATATTTCTTATTGACCTCCTCACTGCACATGATCATACCGCCACGAGGTCCGCGAAGTGTCTTGTGGGTGGTGGTTGTAACCACGTCTGCATATGGAATCGGGCTTGGATGAAGACCTGCTGCCACAAGTCCTGCGATATGCGCCATATCCACCATCAGCACAGCGCCAACCTCATCTGCAATCTCACGGAATTTCTTGAAATCGATGGTTCTCGCGTAAGCAGAAGCTCCCGCGATAATCATCTTTGGCCTGCACTCTAATGCAATCTCTCTTACCTTATCATAATCAATGAATCCTTCGTCATTGACGCCATAAGGAACAACATGAAAATAAGTACCGGAAAAATTCACCGGTGAACCGTGGGTCAAATGTCCGCCGTGATCCAGATTCATACCCATAATGGTGTCACCCGGCTGCAGTACAGCAAACTGCACAGCCATATTGGCCTGGGCACCGGAGTGGGGCTGTACATTGACATACTCACATCCAAATAACTCCTTTGCGCGTTCTCTCGCAAGTTCCTCGACAACATCCACGCACTCACATCCACCGTAATAACGTTTTCCCGGATAGCCCTCTGCATATTTATTGGTCAAAATGCTTCCCATGGCGGACATAACCGCCGGGCTCACCCAGTTCTCGGAGGCGATCAGCTCAATGTGGCTGTTCTGTCTGTCAAACTCTGACGTAATGGCTGCTGCAATTTCAGGATCTACTGCCTGAATATCTTCCAGTGTGTACATATTGTTCTCCTTCTTCTTTTTCTTATTCACGTATTGGTGCTTTTGCACCCGCTGTTTTTTATTATACCCGATTCCTTCCCTCTTTGCAATGCTGTGTAACGATCAACCGGCAGTTTTCATCAGCTGTGCAATGGTCTCCTTCAGTGTGTCGTAAGCGGTCTGTGGATCCTCGATATCGCTGACTGCCCGTTCCAGAGGACAGATTCCATCCCTTTTCCGGTTGCTGATCATGCCAATGCACTTGTCACACGCAGCCGCAACCCCGGCCTGATCCAGATATGCTTTGCCGGCTTCACTCATGGTAATCCCGTAAACATATTTCACTTCTCCCAGGCAAAGCAAAAGTGCCGCGGCCTTTCCGATCAGCTTATCTACAATCACAGCATCCCTTAACAGTTCTTTTTGCGAATCCAAAAGTTTCATAATCGGCTTTACGCCATTTCCCTTGTCCTGATATACGATTCTTCCCTTCTGGATCACGACAAAGGAACATTCCTCTTCACGGATCATCTGCTTTGCCTGCCCGATGGCTTCTGTTGTGTTCTGCTCCTCCGGGCTCTGCATCTTAGTTTTCTTCGAAGTATCCCCCTGGTCATGGATCTGTTTTGCCATCCTTGACCTGTCTTCATCTGATTTTTGCACAGAAGAATATCTGCTGTCTGCATTCTTCGGATGTATCCTCCCCAAGAAATGAATGACCGGAGGAAGCAGTACAAGCTGTGCCACCGTCCCCGGGATTCCCTCCACAACAAAAAAGGCTGCAGTCGAGAAGGTAACCGGGGCTCCCGAAAAATGCATCAGCAGTGCAAAGACCAGACCGTGCACCAGTCGTCCTGCGGCCATGGACAGAATCAGTGTCCCATATATATTTTTAATTCTGCGCTGCAGCACAGACGTCAGGCTGCCATATACCAGCAGCTCACATACCATCACCGGAAGCATCGGAAAAATCTGCGGCATCCCCGTCAATACTGAGGAAAGCACCGGTGTGGCTATCGCTGCAATCATGCCGCAAAGAGGACCGCATACAGTTCCTGTAATAAAAATGCTGTAGTGCATGGGCAGGAACACCGTTCCTTTTATGCCCCACAAATGTGCCGTAACATAGGGCAGTAAAATTCCGATTCCAATCAGAATTCCCGTCCATGTAATCTTCCAGGTTTCGATTTTCTTTTTCATGCTTTCAATCCTTCCTTTTTCGGGTCCCTCCACGCTGCTTTGACTTGCTATTTTCTCCGCTTCCCGCCGGAAGTAATCTTTTTCCAGCCCTATCGCAGCTTTTGGGATTACTTTATCATGATTCCGGCGGTCACTACGTCATGCGAGCCACCATCCAACACAGCCCTGCCGCCTGAAGCAGTAAAATTGCCGGCATCCCCACTACGAAATACCAGTGCTTCGTCTTATGACGGAATACGTACATCCCCGCCCAGGTTCCAATGCTTCCCCCCAGCAGGCTGGTAAGAAAAAGCATTTTTTCCGGGATTCTCCAGGCATGCTTTTTCGCCCTTCGCTTGTCGATTCCCATAATGGAGAATCCAATTATATTTATCAGAATCAGGTATCCGATAAAAATTTCTCTGCCCATTTTCTTCTTGCTGCTCCTCTCCCTGCTCTTTACATATCATAATGTGCAGCTGCCACCATTCTACACATCATACAACAAGCCAGTCATCCACACTCACAGCGGATTGTCAATCAGCATCTTAATCCGGTTATACGCATTCAGCTTCGAAGCAGAGGAATCTACGTCCACACTGACGATCCGGGCCTGGGGCAGTTTCCTTGCAATGGAGGGATAAAGTCCTCTGCCACAGATCTGATTGGGCATACAGGCAAAGGGCTGAATGGCTACAACCTTTCTGCAGTCATGCAGGATGTGACTTACCATCTCCGCACCGATCAGCCATCCGTCCCCGATGGTATCATGGAAACCCACATAGCTTTCCGCTTCTTGTTTCAGAACCGAAAATTCCGGCAGGGTATAAAAGCCGTACTTTTTCATTGCTGCAATCATATCCTTCTGCAGACCTTCGATCAGCTGCATTCCAATCCGGTATATTCCGGCCGTCATGGTATCTGCCTGGACCAGATGGGTGTCCATATAATAGAGCACATACCAGGAAAGCCCGTTGGTATGGCTCTCGCAGTTCTCCTGCCGGAGTGTCTGCTCCAGATTCCAATTGCCCATATGACAGTACTTGATGTACAGTTCCCCTACAATACCAATGCGCTGCTTTTTCTCCCCGGTCTTTGAAATTTTGGCAAAGTCCTCCGCAATCCGGTAAAAAGTCTCCTTCATATGGCGAAGGGACAGTTTCTTTCCCCGCTTTAAATCCTCAGAGAGAAGTCGGATCCAATGCTGCCTGCATGCTTCTGTGTCCCCGGACCGAAGCTCATAGGGCAGTACCTGGTTCGTCAGAAGCATCAGGATATCCCCATAAAAAAGTCCAAACAGCGCCCTCCATACCATTCCCGGCGTAAGCTTCATCTGATTTTCCTTTTCCAGTCCCTGTACATTTAAGGACAGCACCTGCACCTGTGGAAACCCGGCTGCCTGCAATGCCCTTCGCAGTGCCCCGGTATAATTGGAGCCACGACAGGCATCTCCGGCTGTCGGCATCAGTACCTTGGTCCGGCTCAGATCATAGGCTCCGCTTTGCAGCGCCGATATCATCTGACCGATATTCAGAATAGCCGGATAGCACATATCATTGTTCACATACGAAAGGCCAACGTCCGTCACCCCCTCCTCATTCTCAAGAATCACCGGATGATAATTTCCGGAATAAAAGGCGTATTTTAAGAGAGGAAAATGGGCATCCAGCATAGCCGGAATTAAGAGGATATATTTTTCTGCATATTCCTGTTCATTGATTCTATACATGCCCAAATTATAACAGAAAAACAGGGCCCTGCCAAGCAGAGCCCTGTCTGTACTCATATCAAAATAAATTACTTTGTCTTCTTGCCATCATTCTTCTTCATCAGGCGGTTCTTGCCAAGATGAAGTTTCATAACATACCACAGATTTGCCGCAATGAAAATAGAAGAATACGTACCACTGATCAAGCCAACCATAAGCGGTAATGCAAATTCACGGATGGAAGATACACCCAGAATGAACAGCAGCAGTACCATGATTATGGTGGTAATAGAAGTATTGATAGATCTTGTCAGTGTCTGTGTCAGAGAACGGTTGGCAACCTCTGCCAGCGTCTCCGGTGTCTGTTTCTTCAGACTTCTCATATTCTCACGGATACGGTCGAAAATAACGATGGTATCGTTGATGGAATATCCCACGATGGTCAGCATACATGCGATAAAGGTATTACCCACCGAAATACGGATCAGCGCATAAGCGGTCAGCATTACAAGTACATCATGTACCAGCGCAATAATAGCACTTCCTGCAAAACGGATATCCTTGAAACGGAACCAGATGTAGAACAGCATAAAAATGCAGGCAACAATAACTGCAAGAATGGCGTTCTTTCTCATCTCACCACTGATGGTGGAACCGATACTCTGGCTCTCGATGGTCTTCTCGTCAACGCCGAATTTATCCACCAGCATATTGCCGACAGCCTCACGTTCCTCCAGAGACAATGTCTTTGTCTTAATGGTGACACTGGTGCTTCCGGATACGGTACTTGCCTGGATCGCATTATCACCGATCACATCTGCAACCTCCGGTACAATCTTCTCCTCAACCTCTTCAACTGTGTAATCCTTACCAAAATCAGCGGTGATAGAAGTACCACCCATGAACTCAAGGCTGAAGTTTAACGCACGGTTTCCGGATGCGCTGTAGGCAATCATTCCCACAAATCCTGATGCAATCACAACAAGGGAAAGAATGAAATATACCCAACGATGTTTGATAAAATCAATGGTCTTATGCTGCTTTGCACGGCCATACCACTTTTCGGACTTGAAACCCACACCATACAATGCCATATTGAGGAGTCTGGAAATCACCAGTGCTGTAAATACAGACACAAGAATGGAAATCATTAAGGTGTAAGCAAATCCCTTCACAGTACCTGAACCAAGCCACATCAGTACCAGCGCTGCAATAAAGGTCGTCACATTACCATCGATAATGGCTGACATTGCCTTCTTGTAACCTTCCTTAATGGAAGTAAGTACGGATTTACCGCTGGCAACCTCCTCCCGCATACGGGAGATAATGATAACATTGGCATCTACCGCCATACCGATACCAAGGATTACACCCGCGATACCTGGCAGTGTCAGGGTAATTTCAAACAGATAGATCAGTGAAACCACTAATGTTGTGTAAATTGCCAGGCCGATAGATGCAACCACACCGGAAAGACCATAGCAGATGATCATAAACAGCATTACAAGGATCAGACCAATGATGGCTGCCTTTACACTGGAGGAAAGAGCTTTTCCACCAAGCTGTGCACCCACAACGCTTGACTCCATCTCTTCCAGCTTTAAGTTAATGGCACCTACACGGATGAAGGTTGCCAGCTGTTCTGCTTCCTCGTAATCAGCCTGTCCCTCGATGATACACTGTCCATCGGTAATGGCACTGTTTACGGACGGTACACTGATGAAGTGATCATCATAATAGATACCGATGGTCTCACCATTTGTATAGGCTTTTGTTGTTGCATCGCCGAAAATCTCTGCAGCATCCTTGTTAAAAGCAAGCTGAACCACCGGATCCTTGGAGCCTGTGCTCTGATCCTGATTGTAAGCAGCATTCGCAGATTTGACAGCATTCCCATCAAAAAGAATAGATCCTTCTTCCTGCAGCGTATCAATATCCTTGTTCAGCTGATACTGTCCGTCACTTCCATAGCTGTAGTTATCGGTTCCGTCCGGTCCCTTCTGTACGATAAAGTACAAAGATCCAGGACTGCCCAAATCCTCCAGCACCGCATTGGCATCATAAACACCCGGAATCTCAACAGTAATTCGATCGTCTCCCACCGGATATACTGCATACTCGGTACTATAACTTTCGGCACGCTCTTCCAGCTTTGCCACAGTGTCGTTGATATCTTCCTTTGACGGGTTCTTGTCCACGATACGATAGGTAATGGACACACCACCGGAAAGATCAAGACCGAGCTTGATTCCCTCGGACTTTTCCTTGTTGTCAGTCTTTGCCTGACTTGTGCTTGTCGTTGTCACGATTGTGGTCGTATAATACCCCAGACCTACCAGACAGGCCAGGATCAACGCGATGATAACGACGCCCTTACTTTTTTTCATCTTTGTTTCCTTCCTATTCTTTAATTTTCTGCCTCAGCAGCCTTTATCATGATCGCACACTCGATACGTTTCTTCTGAAGTTCACAGCCAAGATCATAAGCATCCGTAATACTTCCGTGAAAATTGTATGAGTTTGCGGCACATCCGCCACTACAATAGAACTTTGCAAAACAGTTACGGCATTTTTCCTTCGCATAGACGTTACAGCATTTAAATTCGTCCCGAAGCTCGGTGTTCTTCACGCCATCCCAGACATTACCCATCAGGAAATCCTCGTTTCCCACAAACTGGTGGCACGGATAGAGGTCTCCCCATGGGGTCACCGCAAGATACTCCGTCCCTGAGCCACATCCTGACAGCCGCTTATAAACACAAGGCCCACCCTCAAGATCGATCATAAAATGGAAGAAATGGAAGGCCCTTCCCTCCCTCTTCCTTTGAACCATCTCAGCAGCAAGCTTATCATACTCTTCAAAAAGGACCGGCAGATCCTCTTCCGTCAATGCATATTCATCCGTCGGCTGGGCCACCACCGGCTCCACCGAAATCTGCTGAAAGCCCAGATCTGCCAGATGAAGAACATCTCTGGAAAAATCCGTATTAAAATGGGTAAAGGTTCCACGGACATAATACTTACTCTGATTCCGGCTTTCCGCAAATTTCTGGAACTTGGGAACGATCAGATCGTAGCTGCCTGTCCCATTCCGGAAAGGCCTCATCCGGTCGTGAACCTCTCTTCGCCCATCAATACTCAGAACCACATTATCCATCTCACGGTTGGCAAATTCCATAATGTCATCATTTAACAACACACCGTTCGTTGTCAATGTAAACCGGAAATGCTTGTCGTGAAGCTTCTCCTGCTCCCGTCCGTAGGCAACCAGCTGCTTGACAACATCAAAATTGAGAAGCGGTTCCCCACCGAAAAAATCCACCTCCAGATTCTTCCGGTTACCGGAATTGGCAATCAGAAAATCAAGGGCCTGCTTTCCGGTCTCGTAGGACATAAGTGCCCTTCTTCCATGATATTCGCCTTCCTCTGCAAAGCAATAACGGCAGGCAAGATTACAGTCATGGGCGATATGCAGGCAAAGTGCCTTGACCACGGTCGGACGTTTTTTAAAGTCCATAATGCGGTCTTCATACACATCCTCTGTGAACAGTTCCCCGTTCTCTTTGAGCTGCTGTACCTCATCGATTGCTTCCTCAATCTCCGCCTGCGGATACCTGTCCGAAAGTGTCCGGACAATCTCATCCTTCGTGTGCTCCTCATACATTCCAATCACATCATAGGTGACATCATCCACGACATGGATCGCACCGGAGTTGACATCTAAGACAATATCATAGCCGTTGTTCTTAAACTCATGAACCACTACAATATTTCCTCTCTTTCTCTAACATGACAAAGACCGCGCGCAGGGCACGCGGTCTTCTTACCTTCACCATGCAAAATCGCTTCGCGATGGCTCGGGCCCTGTCAGTAATCAGAGATTACTGACATTTTACCCTCGCCATGCACAATCGCTTCGCGATAGCTCGGGCTGGGTCAGTAATCAGAGATTACTGACATTGTTCACACTTCTGATTACCAACGGTGCAGGATGTCTTACATGCAGACTGGCATGAGGTCTGGCATTCGCCGCAGCCACCCTTTTTCAGTGTGTTCTGTAATTTTCTTGTATTTAAGGTCTTTACATGCTTCATAATCATCTCTCCTTTGTCTCTTTTCGGGAAAATCCCGTCTATCTTTGCTATTATAACACAGCCATACAAATATGCAAACATTTTTTATTCATTTCGTACTGATTTCCTACCCTTTTGCCTGTTTTGGGAAACATCGGAGCGAATCGCCCCCACCATTCCACTGAGAATACACAAAACCGGTGTGGTCCATTCTATTGTTTCAAAGGAAAAATCTCCCCCTTTCACCAACAGAGTGCACAGACACAGAAGGCCATAAAACAGCCCTCCCATCAGGGCACCCCAAAAGGGCAGATAAGAATGCCTGCAGATGAAAAGCAGGCGTCCGCCTAACATACATGGCAGTATATAAACGAAAATGAGTCCCACACGGATAACCTCTGCAGAGTACCTCATCCGGTAGGAAACCCATACCCACAAAAATAAAAATCCTGCCGCAGCCAATATCATGATGAACAGGTCCATCAGAAACCAAAAGCCGAAGGCCCCCTTCCCCGGGCCCCGGCTCTTTTGTTCTTTCTTTTCCTCCATTTGATTTTCCACACAAGCCCTCCCTAAGGACTGACCTCATTTGTTTTATACTTATGCAGAAGATCAAAGGACTATTCCCTTTCTAAAGCTCACAGTTACCTACAGTTCTCGGGAACGGAATCACATCCCGGATATTGGCCATACCGGTCAGATACATGACGCAGCGTTCAAATCCAAGGCCAAATCCTGCATGTCTGGCAGAGCCGTACTTCCTTAAATCCAGATAAAAACGGTAGTCCTCCTCTTTAAGGCCCAGCTCGTTAATTCTGGTGAGAAGCTTATCATAATCATCCTCTCTCTGGCTTCCGCCGATAATCTCTCCGATTCCCGGCACAAGGCAGTCCACGGCAGCAACGGTTCTGCCGTCGTCATTCAGCTTCATATAAAATGCCTTGATTTCCTTCGGGTAGTCTGTAACAAAAACCGGACGCTTGAATACCTGCTCCGTCAGATAGCGCTCATGCTCGGTCTGAAGGTCACAGCCCCAGGACACCTTATAATCAAACTTATGATTATGCTTTGTGAGAATGTTGATTGCTTCCGTATAAGTCACTCTGGCAAAATCGTTGCTGACCACGTTTTCCAGCCGATCCAAAAGGCCCTTGTCCACAAAGCTGTTGAAAAAGGCCATTTCCTCCGGCGCATTCTCAATCACATAGCGGATGATATATTTGAGCATGCTCTCCGCCAGCTCCATATCATCCTCAAGGTCTGCAAAAGCGATCTCCGGCTCGATCATCCAGAATTCCGCCGCATGTCTTGTGGTGTTGGAATTCTCCGCACGGAAGGTGGGACCAAAGGTATAGATATTCTTAAATGCCATCGCGTAGGTCTCACCGTTGAGCTGTCCCGAAACTGTAAGATTCGTAGGTTTTCCAAAAAAATCTTTGCTGTAATCCACACTTCCGTCCGGTCTTCTCGGAGGATCGGCAGGATCCATCGTCGTCACACGAAACATCTCTCCCGCTCCCTCGCAGTCGCTGCCGGTAATGAGTGGTGTGTGCACATAGACGAAATCCCGCTCCTGAAAAAATTTGTGGATCGCATAAGCACAGAGGGACCGCACGCGAAATACCGCCTCAAAGGTATTGGTCCTCGGACGCAGATGGGAAATCGTCCGAAGATATTCAAAGGTGTGTCTCTTTTTCTGGAGCGGGTAATCCGGTGTGGATGCCCCCTCGATTTCAATCTCGGATGCCTGAATCTCAAAGGGCTGTTTCGCCTCCGGTGTCAGCACCAGCTGCCCCTTCACAAGGATCGCTGCCCCTACATTGATCTTGCTGATCTGCGCATAATTATCCAGGCCGTCTGCGTACACTACCTGAATTGGTTCAAAAAATGTTCCGTCGTTGACCACGATAAATCCAAAATTCCTGGAGCTGCGGTTGCTCCTGACCCAGCCGCCGATACGAACCTCCTGATTCTCATATTGTGCCGTATGGCGGAAAATATCTCTGACATTTACTAAATCCATGCTTTTCCTCCCGATGGACTCTCTAATCCCTGTTTCTACATCAACCTTATTGTTACTGTTTAGTTCTCCTCTGTGTCGGTCCCCTTATCTACCGTCACATTGGCATTCTTTGCCACATGGGAAATGGCCTTGTTCACCCGATAAAGCTGACGGAGCGATTTCTCTCCATCCTCCTTGCTGCCATTGCCGTAATACTCGTAAACCTCATCCTCGGTACTCATCTGGCTGCTGGAGCTGATCAGATAATTGACAAACTGTGCAAAATCATCTTCGTCCACTTCAATTTTCTCAAGCTCTGCAATTCTTCCAAATAAGAACTCGATCTTGATCTGCTGCTCTAAGGCGCTCTTCCAGGACTTCTGCTGGTCTGCAAGGGTTGTGCCGTTTGCCGTCAGATATTCCTCCAGAGACTGGGTTTCACTGCAGTACTGGTCTGAAAACTGCTTCTGATACTCAGAAAGTCTTGCATTCAGATAATCCTCAGGGATATCCACCTGACTGTTCTTAACAACATAATCCTCAACTTCACTCACTGTATCCTGATTCTTATTACTCTCTGCCTGACTTGTCAGGGCCTCCTTCACGGACTGGATCAGTTCATCCTTCGTCTTCAGTCCCTCCTCGGTAAAGGCCTCTGCAACCATATCATCGGTCAGCTTATCCAGTGTCACCGGCTCATAAATTCCCTTCACCTTGAACTTGAAGGTGGTCTTTTCCCCTGCCAGATCCTCATTCTGCGGATACTCTTCCGGGAAGGTTACGTCGGAACTCACCTCGTCTCCCACTTTGGCCCCCTTAAGTCCATCTGTAAAGCCGTCAATAAAACCTGTCTGATTGACCACATCCGTGTTGTTTGTGACATCCAGCATCACGTCCTCTGCAGCTCCGCCTTCAAAGGCCTCTCCCTTGTGATAACCGGTGTAATCCACCTTAACATAATCGCCGTCCTTCACAGTGTCACGATCCTTGACCTCAATTCCGGTGATACCGTAATACGGCAGTAGGCTTAACGTATGCTCCTTCACCTGGTCGTCCGTCACCTCATAATCCCCGCTTATGGTCACATCGATCTTATCATAATCTGCAAGCTTTGTTACCTGTTTCTCAAGATCAATATCCATCTGTGCACTGGAGGGGCCATTGTAGGTTATCACGGCAGCCTCTGTTCCCTGTATGCTCTGTGTATCCCCGGCCTGTGCATTTTTACCGCATCCGGCAAAGACCAGCGCTGTTGTCATACAAAGTAAAATCGCAATTGTTCTCTTTTTCATTTTCTTAATTCCTTCCCAGTCACTTCGCTTTGTGACTTAACTTATTAAACATACCATAGATTAGGAAAAAATACAAATCATATCATATTCACGTTGATTTTTCAAACAAACTTTGTTACAATGTTTCTCAGTAAAAACAGGAGGAATCCATCGTGAGTAAACCACTTATTATCACATTGGTCATTTTGGTGATCCTCATTGCCATTATGATTGCACTGTACTTTCTTGGCAGGAAAGCGCAGAAGAAGAAGGAAGAACAGGACGAGCAGCTGGCTGCTGCAGCCCAGAATGTTACCATGTTAATTATCGACAAGAAACGAATGCGGCTAAAGGATGCCGGACTTCCCGCTCAGGTCGTCGAGCAGACACCAAAGCTGATGCGCCGCTCCAAGCTTCCGATTGTCAAGGCCAAGATCGGTCCGAGAGTCATGTCCATGATTGCCGATGAGCAGATTTTCGATGACATCCCGGTCAAGAAGGAGGTCAAGGCAACCATCAGCGGATTATACATTACATCCGTTCGCGGACTCAGAGGTCCCCTTGAGAAACCCGCAAAGAAGAAAAAGGGCTTCCGTGCCAAGCTTCAGGCCAAATACAATGAGGCCAGTGCTCAGCTCGAGGCAGAGAAATCCAAATCTGAAAAATCTTCAAAGAATAAAAAGAAGAGATAAACAAAAGCTGTCGCGGCAAGCGGCAGCTTTTTCTATATCATATCTGCTTAAAAGCACATTTTCTCTTCCGTTCTACATCAGGTGAAACGCTCTCTCTGCCCGGGAATTTGCTTTTATCCGGATCCGGCAGTTGGCAAGATGCTCATTGTTAACCTCAAGCGCATATTCCGCGTATGCTTCAATCTCCTCCGGTGTCTGTGTGACATCCACACGGTAAGCATCGATACCGATCAGCAGACTTCCAAAGGGCGTATTGTAATAAGTGACATTTTTCTTATTCTTTTCGAAAACCATATGGACGTTCACAGCGCCCTTCTTAGTCACCTCCATGTAATCGTCAGTCACCTTGATGATATTTTTTGTTATTTCCTGTTTACCCTCTTCCGCTTCCTCATATAGAAAAAAATGCTTTCCGTTTCGAAAATAATATTCTCCCGGAGTGATCACCTCAACCGTATCCTTCTGGGTATCCTCCGTAATCTGAAGTCCCCGGATAGAAAGTAAGATATCTTTTGTCATATTTCCTGTCCCCGTTCTTAAAAATCGGTCCGTACATCTATGATACCTGTTTTACCGGAAATATTCAAGGAATTTCCACCGAAGCTTTAAATTACCGGAATGAAAAACATCCTGATATTCCTCCGTGGTCAGCACCTGGCGCAGTTCTTCATCTGCCTTGTCGTCCACGACCTCATACACACTGCCCTGAAAACACATATTGGGGTAAAGCACACACCACCAGTTGTGCCCTTCTCCTTTTCCCAGAGTCACCTGCAGAGCCTCATAATTCCCCGCCGGAAAGGTATAATCCCCGTAGGTCTTTACCGGAAAATCCACCCTGGCAAGCCTTGCACCGGCCCCATAGGAAAAACCGTTTTTCGCCAGCGTTCTTTCCGCCGTCTCCACAATGGCATCCATATTTTCCTCTACGATCCTCTCTGTATCGGAAAGCCCCTCCGATGCTGCCAGCTTTGGCTCCAGCATCTGTCCAACCGCATCCCTTACCTTCTTCTTTACCTTCTGGTCCTCCTCACTGTCACTGTTGGCCAGAATATGAAAACGTAGAATCTTCTGGGCAATCTGCGGTTGGAGAGGATCTGCGGTCTTTTCATTCTTATGTAAAAGGAAAAAGGAAGACGCCAGTATCGCTGAGAAGGCAATGATCCATAGAAGCACCCTGAGGGGTTTTTTCTGATTCAATTTCCGCTTTGAAGTTATGTATTTCATCCATTTCATTTTGGTACACTCCTTTTACTGTTTTATTTGACAGTAGAAGCATTCCCTGCTTTTTGCATACTTATTCAATATTTTTTTGGGGGGTTACTCAGGTTCCGGTGCTTATATGTTTCGTGAGGGCCTGCCTGCCGCCACAGGCTCACGAAACACATTCACTTTCCGCTTCAACCTTCCCACCGAAAATCCACGCTCACCGGGTCAGACAGCACGATTGCCCCCTCCTCCACCTGAAGGCAGGGAAGTTCCACTACCTTGCGCCGGTTCCTTCTCTCGTCCAGAAGCTTTCCCAGATTCTCATGACGAATCTGACGGTCTGACTCGTGATTCTGCAAAAACAATTCCAGATAGGTGCCCAGATCCTGTGGCAGATTTTCCTCCGTCTCAAAAAGCACCGAGACATCCTTTGTCACGCACACATAGGTGTTGCGAGGATAAAGATCCGATTCCTCCATGGTGTCCAGCATATCGTTAAATGCCTTTTTGTCCTGCAAAAGCTGTTCCCCAAGCACCAGAACCTTCAGGTGACTGCAGTCTGCTTTCTTGCTCATTTCCCCCTCATAAGCAGCCAGACTCTCCGCAAAAGAAGCTCCCGATGTCATCGGCACGTTGACCTTTGCCACCTCGAGATCTGTGTTATCCTTCTGGCTGAGGGCAGGAAAACCGTAGGCGAATACCACCTGTCCATCCTTATCATCCACAAGGGCAGCCATTGGAAAGCTTCTCTCCTCCAGCTGTGTCGCACTGCAGCCACTGAGGGCAGCGGAACAGAAAACCAGCCCCCAAAAAACTGCTGTAGCTGTCATAATTGTTGATCGATGGTGTCTCATGCTCTTATCCTCTCCTTTCCCCTGTCAAACCATTCATCATTCTATCTTTTATCGTATCTGTTCAGTACCCTCACAGATACGAACCGCTGTCAGTCCTCTTCCCCCGCACAAACACTGCCGCCGGGAGAATGACCAGAAACGGTATTGCAAAATATCTCATGTAATCCGTGAAAACGGCAGCGCTTCCAACCATCTGAAAAAGCATAGCTGTTACGTAAACCAGAATAAGAATTGTCACAAAGGCCGCCGCCTTTTTTCCCCTGGTCTGACAGGAAAAAGCCTTCTGCAAAAACAGTTTTCCATAAAATAAAAATACATTCACCAATGCAAATAAAGTAAAGAACCAGATCCCGATCATGAAGGCGTCAAACCGTTTCAAAAAGCTCCCCCGCAGTTCAATACTGCTCATCAGAGTTACCGCCGGATACCCCATAAAAGCAAGAGAAGAAGCTCCGAAATTTCCAATCAGGATCACATAGAAAACTGCGAGCACCCCCACCGCAAACCACAGGGCCGCAAACACTGCAAGCACCATTTTTCCACGTTTTCCTTTTCCCACATAGGCGGGGAAAAAAAGCGTTAAAAACAGGGGCGTCATGCAGAAAAACACCAGACACCCTCCCTTCCCCACAGAGGATGCAGGAGCGGCAAAAAACGGAGTCAGATTAACAGCCTCCATATCTCTTGCCGCCAACAGCAGCATGAGAAAAAGAGAGATAAAAAGGAGCCAGAATAAAACCTCATATACCCTTGCCCGGCTCTCCACTCCCCCACAGACCGCATAGGCAGCAGCTAAGAGGATCAGAGCCAGAATCAGGCTGTACTTCTCTCCCGTAACCAGACCAAGCTTCATCACATCCGCAAAAATATATGCCGCATAACCCGCCACCAGAACGCAGTGAATCGTCAGAAAAACCAGAATTCCCTTTGCCGGCCAAACCGGAAGCCGCTGCTGCAGAAAGGTCAGAAAATCCGTATCAATCCGCCTTAAGACCAAACCAAGGTAGAAAAGGTACAGGCTTGCGATGCCGCCTCCCAACAGGATACTCCACAGGCCATCCACCCCAGCCAGACCGGAAAGTACGGCAGGCAGCACCAGTGTGCTCCCCCCGATAAAGTCAAAGGCAAACAGCCGAAATACCTGACGGATGGATATCTGATCATTTTCTGAAAACATGGACTTACCTCCTTTTTTTCAACCGTATGCGTTCGCTTCGTTTTGCGTAGATCGGGCGCCTGTGCAGCCACCGCATGGGCGCCCGCCAGATGGAATCCCGCTCGTCCTGATAGCCGGTCAGGTCAGCCCCCACAAAAGGCATGAGGTACGGGATTCCAAAGCTTTTGAGCCGGGAAAGATGGATCAGTATCGTAAAAAGCCCCAGCAAAAATCCAAAATACCCCTGCCATGCGGACATCAGAATGATATAAAACTTAAGGAGCCTGAAGGCAAAGGCAAATTCTTCATTGGGAATGGAAAAAGAGCAAAGTGCCGTAAAAGCCACCACGATCACCACGATGGGGCTTACCAGATTTGCATCCACCGCGGCCTGCCCGATGATAAGTCCGCCGACAATTCCAATGGTATTTCCCATGGCACCGGGAAGACGCACGCCTGCCTCCCGAAGAAGCTCGAAGGATAGCTCCATCAGAATGACCTCCAGGGCTGCCGGAAAAGGCACACCGATCCTCGCCTCCCAGAAAGACAGCAAAAGAGGCGTCGGCAGAATCTGCGTGTGAAAGTTGGTGACCGCCAGGTACAATCCCGGCAGCGTCATAGAAAAAAAGGCCGCAAGATAGCGCAGAATCCTTGCAAAGGTAGCTACCCCAAACCGGTTGTAATAGTCATCGCTGGTTTTAAGAAAGGAATTAAAATCTGTGGGCAAAATCAGGGCTGCCGGTGAGTTGTCACAAAGCAGCACAACCCTTCCCTCCAGAATAGCAAAAGCCGCCCGGTCCGGGCGCTGGGTTGTCTGAAACTGCGGGAATGGAGAATACCACTTCTTTTCCGCCAGCTGCTCGATCACTCCGCTGTCCAGAACACCATCAATCTCGTATTCCGTGAGCCTGCTTTTGATTTCCTCGATCACCGAGGGATAGGCCAGATCCTCCATATAGACAAGATCCACTGATGTATGGGAACGGATTCCCTCCTTGATCTCCTGCACCTTCACCCTGGTGGAACGGATTCTTTTTCGAATCAATGCGGTATTGACCTTGATGGAATCGGTGAAGCCCTCCTTGGAGCCCCGGATTACTTTTTCTGAATCCGGCTCCTGCACTCCCATCCCCGGATAGCCCTTATCCGCAATTTTGAGGGCATGGGGATATCCGTCCACAAAGAGAATTGCATCGCCCGTCAGCATCCCCTGAGCTGCATCCTCCACGTAATCGTAGGGTGTCACATCTGAGATCCCCAGGGCATTGTCCGAAAGCACCTGATTGATCCCATCCTCCGGAATCTTCTCCAATGCTGCCAGAAGCCGTCCCAGTGCGGTATTCTCCAAAAGCATATTACTGACTGCCACCTCGATATAAGCCAGAAAACACTTCCTTCTTTTTTCCTGGCCGATATACATGGTGCGCATCTTGATGTCCGCACAATTCTTAAAAAGCGTCTGATACACGCTGAAATTCTCTTCAAGATGATTCGAAATTCTTGTTTTCTCCTCCATACCATTCCCTCCTTGTCGATCAACAATCCATTTGCTTTCCGGGATTCTCTCCGGGGGACATAAAAAAGAACAGGCATACGCCTGTCCTTAAAATGTCCGAAATATTCAATTTTATGCACTAGAAACTTTTTATTCGCTGTACTAGCCCTGCTCCTGCTTCTGAATCAGGTTCTTCACCGCTGTTGCCTGGTTTCTCACATGCTCCTGCATGGCCAGGGTAGCGGCCTGCTTGTCGTGCCTTCTCAATCCCTCCACAATCGCCTCATGCTCTGCGATCAGCGTCGGATAATTTTTCGGATCCTTGATATATTCCACCCGGTAACGATAGACCTGCTCCCGCAGATTGCTGAGCAGAGTAACCAGCTTTACATTACCGGTGGCCTCATAAATCACATCGTGAAAATTCACATCGGCCTGGGCAATTCTCTTCACATTACCAGTCTGGGTACTCTGTTCAAACTGATCCTTCACATCCGTAAGATGCTTAAGCTGCTCATCTGAAATTTTATCACAGGCAATGCGAACCGCCAGGTCATCAAGAGCCTCCCGGATCTCGAGGGCATCCTCCATATCCTTAAGAGTCATCCCCGCAACCTCTGCGCCCTTCCTGGGCGTAGTGACAGCAAGTCCCTCCTGCTCCAGCATCCGAATGGCTTCCCGGATCGGTGTACGGCTTACCCCAAGCTTGTCGGCCAGCTGCAACTCCATCAGGCGCTCACCCGGTTTTAAATCCCCTCTTAAAATGGCCTCCCGAAGCGTATTGAATACCACATCCCGAAGCGGCAGATACGCATCCATATTCAAAGTTAAATCATCTGTCATGTATACATCCTCTTTCGAATCTATTATTGTATATCGTGGTGAGATACACCTGCCTTGCCAGGCCGGATCCCTTCATATCCTCCTTTGCACGCTCCGCCGTCTCCTGGTCCCGAAACAGTCCGAAAACGGTAGGCCCGCTGCCGCTCATCATGGCAGCCGCGGCACCGGACAGCTTCATACGTTCCTTAATCTTCGCGATTACCGGGTAGTTCGGAATCGTCACGGTCTCTAAGAGATTTCCCATGTCTGTACACAGGGCTTCAAAATCCTGTGCCTGAATGTCCCTAAGCAGTGCATCGATATCCGGATGGACTGTTGTCTCATCCAGCCTGAGATTCTGGTAAACAAATTTCGTGGATACTGATATAGCCGGTTTCGCGATCAAGACCGGACACTTGACCATTGGAGAGAGCGGTGTCAGCTTCTCTCCGATTCCCTCCGCCAGAACCGTTCCCCGCATAATGCAGTAGGGTACATCCGCGCCAATCTTCACTCCCCGCTCCATCAAAGCTTTCTTAGATAAATGAAGTCCAAACATCCGGTTCATACCATACAGCATCGCCGCCGCATCCGTACTTCCCCCGGCCATCCCGGCTGCCACCGGAATCCGCTTTTCCAGCCGTACCGATACGCCCTCCGTAATGCCGAACTCGTCCATCAATAGCCGGCCGGCGCGGTAAACCAAATTATTTTCATTGACAGGGAGAAAAGAGAGATTTGTCTGAATCTGAATGCCCGGCGTGTGACTCTTCTTAAGAACCAGCCTGTCGTACAGATGGAGTGTCTGCATGACCATACGAACCTCATGGTAGCCGTCCTCTCGCCGCCTCACCACATCCAGTCCCAGATTAATTTTTGCAAGTGCCTTCAGTGTAATCTCGTCCATTGTATCTTCCTCTGTATTTTGTATACATCGATTGTACCATATAAAATACAATCCGTCAAACCACAGCCCGAAAGGCCTATGAACAGCTACACCTTAGTTTTTACACCTGCGTCCGAAAATATAAGTACAAAAATAAATCACAGAAGCTATGATTACGATCATCGGTCCGGTAGCAACATTCGTATAGTACGAAAGAATAAGACCAAGAACACCGGAAAAGAGTGAAAAGATTACGGAAAACAGATGGTATTCCCGCATGTTGACAGAGATATTCCGACTGGAAGCTGCCGGAAGAATGAGCAGTGCATTGATAATGAGAATACCTACCCACTTAATGGACAGCATAACGATCAGTGCCACCAGCACTGCAAAAATATTGTCCATCAGCCTTACCGGAATCCTCTTGCTCTTCGCCAGTGCCCGGTGAATGCAGATCGCATTCAGCCAATTAAAGCAGACCAGCCAGAAAAGAATCGTGACAGCAAAAATCACCAGCAGATAGATAATCTCCCGGTTCGTAATACTAAGAACATCCCCCACAAGAAGTCCCGAATATTTACTGAAATTACCTCCTCTGGACAAAATTGCCAGACCGATTGCCACCGAACAGGAGGAAAACACAGAAATAATCGTATCTGTGGAGGCCGTACTTTTACTTCCGATCCAATTTAAAAGAAGTGCAAAGATCACGGCAAAAATCACCATGGACAGATTTGTGTCCGACACACCGAACACCACCCCCACTGCAATGCCGGTCAGGGCGGAATGCCCCAGTGCATCCGAAAAATATGCCATTTTTTTATTGACGATCATGGTTCCTAAAAGCCCAAAAAGCGGCGTAATAATAAGAATGGCAAGCAATGCACTTCTCATGAAACCATAATCCAGCCAGGAGGTCCAGTTAATCATTGTCTTCCTCCTCTCTGATCCAGGAATCCTTATCTCCCGCAGAAAAAACAGAGGCAAATTCCCTGCTTTCAAATACCTCCTTCGGGGATCCCTGCTTTAATACCGTCTGATCCAAAAGCACCACATGATCCGCATATTTCGCCACGTATTCCAGATCGTGAGAAATCAGAATAATTGCCAGATCGTAGTGTTTTTTCAGATAATCCATGGTCTTATAAAAACGCTCCATACCGTTTTGATCAATCCCGGAAACCGGTTCGTCCAACAGCAGCAGGTTCGGCTCATCCATGATGGCAAGAGAGAGGAGGACCCGCTGGAGCTGTCCTCCTGAGAGGTTACACACCTGACGGTCAATCAGTTCCTCCGCCTCAAAGATTCTTAGACTTTGTCTGATTTTCTCATACAGCTTGCGATTTTTCGGCAGGAACACCGGGCAGCGGGACTCATAACTGGCCAGCAGATCATAGACACTGACCGGCGTATTTTTCTCAATATTCACGCTCTGGGGAACATAGCCGATCTTAAGCTTCTGCATTTTGCCATCCTTCGTATCCCGGAATTCAATACTTCCCGTATGGGGAATATCGTCCAGCATCGCGCGGATCAACGTGGATTTTCCGGCCCCGTTCTTTCCGATAATGGCATGAAAGGAGCCACAGTGGACATGCAGATTCACATCCTCTAAAACCGTCTGCTCGTTAAATCGGACTCCCAGATGATTAACTTTGATACAGTGAAATCCACAGGGAGAAATAATCTTTCTCATTTATGTGCTCCTTCTTCCCGGCATCGGTTCATCCTTTTCGGTGTTCTGCAAATGCTATGCACCAAAATCCTGTTCCAATAACCTGATATTTTCCGACATTCCGTCAAGATAGCTGTCCTTCTCATAATCGCCGCGGTTTAACGGATCCAGATAGATCACTCTCGCATCAGATTCCTTCTCAATCGTGTCTCCCATGCTCTTTCCATAGCGCTTTTCCGCCAGAATATATTTTACATGGTCTTTTTTTACGGCAGACAGAACCTCCGAAACCTCCCCTGCGCTGACCTGACGCTCCTCGTCAAGATCCATCACATAGCTGACGGAAAGTCCATAATCCTCTGCCACATAAGCATAGGCCTCATGAAAAAGGATCACATTCTGCCCCCGGGCCGCAGCAAATACTGCCTGCTGTCGCTCCTTCAGATCTTCCAGTCTGCCGCAATAGTCCTTCGCATTGCTCTGGTACTGCTTTTCATGAGCGGGATCTGCCTCAGCGAGCCCCTTTGCGATATTCTCCACCTGCTTTTCATAATCCGCCACACTCATCCACGCGTGGGCGTTTTCCTCGTCCTCCTCCTGCAAAAGGGCTATGCCCTCACAGGCCTCCACGATCTGAAGCGAGGGATACGAAGCGGCCACCTCTTCCATAAAGGCTTCTATTCCCCCTCCGTTGATCACAAACACGTCCGCTGTGCTCAATAGCTTCATATCCTCCGGTGTCAGCTGGAAATCATGCAGACATCCCGTCTGCGGCTCACTCAGGTTGGTCAGCTTCACTGTATCCGTGTCCCCCACAACGTTCAGGGCTGCGATATACATGGGATAAAAGGATGTCACGATGGATATTTTTTCTTCCTTCTCCTGCCCTCCGGTCCTTTGCACATACAGGCTCGTAAGTCCCATTCCCGCAAATGTAACAACAAGAAGCATTACAAAGACAAACAGATATTTTTTTTTCATGCACGCATCACTTTCTGCCGGTTCTCTTTTTCCCTCCGGCGGCCTTTTTTTCCTGCTGCTTTTTCTTTGTCTTTTTTGCCACAGGCCGGTCCGTCTTTTTCCAGCGGGGCTTTCTCTCCGGCTGACTTCCAGAGTCCGCATTCTTCTTTTTGCCCCCCTCTTCCCCGGAATCCCGGGCGTCGGTGGGAAGCTCTGTCAGGGATGCAATAAGCTCCCAGATCTCCTCCCTGCCCTGCTTCGTCTCCGCCGAAAAGGGGATGATAATCGTCCCCGGTTCCACTGCAAGCACCGAGCGGATGTTATCTATATGCCGCTTCAACTGACTCTTTTTCAGCTTGTCTGACTTCGTCGCAATAATGATTGGCGCAAAGCCCTGATGAAGCATCCAATCGTACATCAGGATATCATTCTCCGATGGGTCATGACGGATGTCAATCAAAAGAAACACAGCCTTAAGCCGCTTCGAGGTATGAAGATAGTGCTCGATCATCTGCCCCCATTTGGCTTTGATCTCCTCACCGGCCGTGGCATACCCGTAACCCGGAAGATCCACCAGATACAGGGCCTCATTGATATTATAGAAATTGATGGTCTGCGTCTTGCCCGGCTGGGAGGAGGTGCGGGCCAGCGCCTTCCGGTTCATCAGCGCATTGATGAGAGAAGATTTGCCCACGTTGGATTTCCCGGCAAAGGCAACCTCATCATGGATATTTTCCGGAATTGTGCTGGTGATCCCGCACACAGTCTCCAAATTCACACTCTTAATGATCATTGTGCCCTCCAAAAGCTGCTTTTATGACCTGATCCATATGCTCCACCGGGAGGATTTCCATTCCACCGATAATCTCCTCCGAGAATTCTGCCAGATCCATCTCATTGTCCTTCGGGATACATACCGTGCTCATCCCCGCGTTCTTTGCAGCAAGAAGTTTTTCCTTCAAACCTCCGATGGGAAGCACTCTTCCCCGAAGAGTAATTTCTCCTGTCATAGCAATATCCGCCCGCACAGAAGTATTGGTTACAGCCGAAAGCATGGCTGTTGCCATGGTAATGCCCGCCGACGGTCCATCCTTGGGAACTGCGCCTTCCGGAATATGGATATGGATATCGTTTTCCTTGAAAAACTCCGGCTTCACATCGTATCGATCACTGATTGAACGGATATAGCTGATACCCGCCTGCGCAGACTCCTTCATCACATCTCCCAGCTTTCCCGTCAGAACCAGTTCTCCCTTTCCCGGCATCACATTTACTTCAATTTCAAGGGTCACGCCGCCCACGCTGGTCCACGCCAGTCCGCGGACAATGCCCACTTCATCTTTTTTGTTCTTCAGATCCCTGCGGTATTTCGGTTTTCCCAGAAATTCCTCCAGATTTGTCCCTGAGACCCGCACCTTCTTCGTCTCTTCCTCATATAGCTTACGGGCACTCTTTCTGCAGATCTGTGCAATTTTCCGCTCCAGATCACGGACCCCTGCCTCCCTCGTATAGAAGGAAATCATGTTTTTCAGCGCCTTGTCCGTAATCTTAAGCTGCTCCTTATGGATACCGTTCTTTTCATACTGTTTGGCCAACAGGTGTTCCTTTGCAATATGAAGCTTTTCATTTTCCGTATAGCCGCTGACTTCTATGATTTCCATACGATCTAAAAGCGGCGCCGGAATATCCTGCATGGAATTAGCGCTTGCCAGAAACAGGACCTCGGAAAGGTCCACCGGAAGTTCAACATAATGATCCCGGAAACGGGAGTTCTGCTCAGAGTCCAAAACCTCTAACATGGCTGAAGCAGTATCTCCCTTGTAGTCGCTGCTCATCTTATCGATTTCATCCAGCAGCATCAGCGGATTTTTGACGCCCGCGCTCTTAAGCCCTGCAACAATCCTTCCCGGCATGGCTCCCACATAGGTTCGTCTGTGGCCCCGGATCTCTGCCTCGTCCCGGACTCCGCCCAGGGAAATGCGCACATATCTCTTATCCAGCGCCCGGGCAATCGATCTTGCGATACTGGTCTTGCCAGTTCCCGGAGGCCCCACCAGACAGATGATCGGGCTCTCTCCCTTACCGGTCAGGTTGCGGACTGCCAGAAACTCCAGCACTCGTTCTTTGACCTTTTCCAGGCCATAGTGGTCCTCCTCAAGAATCTTCTTCGCATGAGAAAGGTCCTTATTATCCCTGGAACTTTTGTTCCACGGAAGTTCCAACAGGGTTTCGATGTAGCCGCGGCTCACCGTGCTTTCCGAAGAGCTGGCGCTGATTCCCTGAAATCTCTTGATTTCCTTTAAGATTCGTTCCTTGACCGAAGCCGGTGCCTCCAGTTGTTCGACCTTTCTGCGGTACTCATCCGCATCAGAATCCGTATCGGTCTCCCCCAGTTCTTCTTTGATCTGGGCCATCTGTTCTCTCAGAACATACTCTCTCTGGTGCTTTTCCACCCGCTCCTTGACCTTCTGCTGCAGATCATTCTTGATAGCAAGGACTTCAATCTCCTGAAGCAGCATTGCCACCAGCACCTCGTAGCGGGCAGTCACATTGACAGCCTCAAGAAGCTTCTGCTTCTTTGTGTAGTGCACCGGGAGATTATTTCCCACATAATCCAGAAGCTTTACCAGATCCGTTGCATCCTCCACCTGACGCAGAACATCCTGTCCGATCTTCCCCCGGATGGAAGCATATTTGGCAAAGGTCTCCTTAACACTCATCACCATAGCGTCCTTTGCCTGCTGTGGCAGCTCCTCCTGATCATAGGAAACCACACGCACCTCTAAAAAGGGCTCCTCCTGAAGGGTCTCATAGACCTCCGCCCGGCAGCTTCCCTCCACAAGGACGCGCACAATATCATTTTGTAATTTCATGACCTGCTTGATATCTGCGAGAATTCCCACCTGATACAGGTCATCTCCATGGGGGTCTTCCTTATCCACATTCTTCTGTGTCACAAGAAAAATCTGCTGGTTTTCCCGAATTGCTGTCTCCACAGCCCGAATCGACCGGGATCTGCTGATATCAAAATGAGCCACCATCCCCGGCAAAATCGTAATTCCCCGCAGGGCCACCGCAGGTAACCGTAAACATTTATCTTCCACTTGTATCCGCTCCTATATTAAGACGCAAGTTCTTCCTTCTTAGATTCCGCCTGGGATTCTTCGATTCCGAGAATCTCTTTTCCATCCATCTGAAGATTTCGCTCCACCATATCCTTATCCACCACGCACCGGCTGATGGATTCATCCGATGGCACCCGATACATCAGATCCAGCATAACGGCCTCCATAATCGCACGAAGTCCTCTTGCTCCGGTCTTGCGTTCCAGTGCCTTATCTGCGATGGCCTCTACAGCGCTGTCGTCAAATTCCAGACCAACACCATCCAGTTCTAACAGCTTGGTGTACTGCTTGATCAGGGAATTCTTCGGCTCCCTCAAAATACGAATCAACGCCTCGCGATCCAGAGAATCCAAAGAAACCGTGATCGGCACACGCCCGATAAACTCCGGAATCAATCCGAATTTCACAAAATCCTGTGGCAGCGCTTTCTTAAAGGCATCTCCCACATTGATGTCGGCCTTGGATCGAACCTCTGCATTAAACCCGATGGCTGAGGCATCCATACGGGCCTCCACGATCTTCTCGAGTCCGTCAAAGGCACCTCCACAAATGAACAAAATGTTCGTGGTGTCAATTGGGATCAGCTCCTGCTGTGGATGTTTTCTGCCGCCCTGTGGCGGAACGGAGGCAATGGTTCCCTCAAGGATCTTAAGCAGTGCCTGCTGCACACCTTCACCGGAAACGTCCCGGGTAATAGACACATTCTCCGACTTCTTGGTGATCTTATCGATCTCATCAATATAGACGATTCCATGCTGCGCCCGCTCGATATCATAATCTGCCGCCTGGATCAGCTTCAGAAGAATATTCTCCACATCTTCCCCCACATAACCAGCCTCTGTCAGTGTAGTCGCATCTGCGATCGCAAAGGGAACATTGATCACCCTCGCCAATGTCTGTGCCAGAAGCGTCTTTCCGGAGCCGGTGGGTCCCAGCATCAGAATATTGCTCTTCTGCAGCTCCACACCCAGATCATTTCCTGCAAGAACACGCTTATAATGATTGTAGACAGCTACTGACAATACCTTCTTTGCCTGATCCTGCCCGATTACATAGTCATCCAGGAATGCCTTAAGTTCCTCCGGCTTCAATAGGTTGATTTCCTCCTTGGCAGAGGTCTCACCGCGTTCCTCTAAATTTTCTTCTTCAATAATCTCAGCGCAGATATCCACACATTCATCACAGATATATGCTCCATTGGGGCCGGAAATCATCCTGCCAACCTGATCCTGCGTCTTACCGCAGAAGGAGCAGCGAATCTTTCCATCATTCTTTCCTGCCATTATTTTCTCTCCTTTTTTGAACAACGAACCCTGCAAAATCTATCCTTTGTAATAAGGCATCCTCCCGCAAGCGGGTCCCTCCTTATCACAAGGAGCACACGCATGAGAGTTCCCCTGACGGGGAAGCGTGTGCATAAGTAATAAGGCATCCTCCCGCAAGCGGGTCCCTCCTTATTACAAAGAATACCTCCGGCGGCATGCCGGAGGTATTTCATCTGGTCCTGCCAGACGTTTATCTCTTCGTAATCACACCATCGATCAATCCGTATTCTGCCGCTTCTTCCGCAGACATGTAATGATCTCTCTCCGTATCTGCTGCAATCACGTCATACGGCTTGCCGGTGTTTGCTGCAAGGATCTCATTCAGACGTTTCTTTGTCTTCAAAATATTCTCAGCAGCAATCTCAATCTCGGTTGCCTGTCCCTTTGCGCCTCCGGATGGCTGGTGGATCATAATTTCTGAATTTGGAAGTGCAAATCGCTTTCCCTTGGTTCCTCCGGCCAGAAGGAAAGCTCCCATGCTGGCTGCCAGACCGATACAGATTGTTGACACATCACACTTGATATACTGCATAGTATCATAGATTGCCAGCCCGGCAGTTACCATACCACCAGGAGAATTGATATAAAGCTGGATATCCTTATTCGGATCCTCTGACTCCAGAAACAGAAGCTGTGCAACCGTCAGACTCGCGGTTGTCTCGTTCACTTCCTCACCAAGGAAAATAATTCTGTCCTTTAAAAGGCGGGAATAAATGTCATAATTCCGCTCACCTCTGCTGGTCTGTTCAATGACATAAGGTACTAAACTCATATGAAATACGCCTCCATCTATTCATTTCAAGTAACCGTCCGGGACACATGCCAAAAGACGGGAAAAGACCGGCCCGGTATATCCCCCCGGACCAGTCTGTAGGTTCTGTGGAAAGAAACAGCGATTATTCTTCTGCATCTGCCTCAGCATCAGAGTCTGCATCCTTATCCTTCTTGCTCTTAGCTTTCGCTCTCTCCTTGGCATTCTCCATAATCAGATCTGCCGCCTTGGAAAGTGCAAGTTCCTTCTTCATGGAATCCTTCTGGGCATCACCCATGTATTCCTTCAGCTTATCAGCCTCCATGCCATAACTCTTTGCCATCTTCTCGAGCTCTGCATCGATATCCTCATCGGTGACTTCGATGTTCTCTTCCTTGGCAATCTGCTCAAGAACAAGGCTGCTCTGGATACGGGTCAGAGCCTCAGGCCGAACCTGCTCCTTCATTCCTTCGATTGTTGTGCCGGAAAACTGCAGGTACTGCTCCATCGTCAGACCGCTCTGTGCAATTCTCTGTGCAAACTCCTCGATCATGGATTCGCACTGGGTATCGATCATTGCCTCCGGAATATCCATCTTGGACTTATCAATGATCTTCTGGATTGCCTCATCCTCCTGAGTACGTCTTGCCTCGTTCTTCTTCTGCTCCTCCAGATTCTTCTTTACGCTGTCCTTGTATTCTGCAAGAGTATCAAACTCAGATACATCCTTCGCAAATTCATCATCCAGCTCCGGAAGCTCCCTGGTCTTGATCTCATTGATCTTTACCTTAAATACTGCAGGCTTTCCTGCAAGTTCAGCAGCCTGATACTGCTCCGGGAAAGTAACGTTAACTTCTACGTCATCTCCGGCATTTTTGCCAACCAGCTGCTCCTCAAAATTATCAATGAAAGTATGGGAACCGATCTCCAGCGGATGATTCTCTCCCTTGCCACCCTCGAAAGGCTCACCATCAACAAATCCCTCGAAATCGATCACAGCGGTATCTCCCTCTGCAACCGGTCTGTCTGTAACCGTGATTGTTCTTGCATTGTTGTTACGCTCTTTCTCAAGAGCTTCCTCTACTTCCTCGTCAGATACAGAGGTATCTGCCTTGGTTACGGTAACTCCCATATATTTTCCGAGTGTTACTTCCGGCTTTACAGCAACCTCTGCAGTAAAAATAAACGGCTTACCCTGCTCAATCTGAACAATATCAATGGTCGGACGGGACACAATATCAATGCCGCTCTCATCGACTGCTGACGGATAATTCTGCTGCATCAGGGTGTTGGCTGCATCCTCGTAGAATACACCTGCGCCATACATCTTCTCCACCATGGCTCTCGGAACCTTGCCCTTGCGGAAGCCCGGAATGCTGATCTTATTCTTCTGTCTTCTGTAAGCTGCCTCAATTGCCTTCTCCAATTCCTCAGCCGGTACCTCGATGGTAAGCTTCGCCATATTCTTCTCTAAATTTTCAACCTGTACACTCATTCTATCTGTTTCCTCCTTAAATATATCATCCATGTACATTCATTCTATCTGTATATGGCCGGAAATCAGGCATACTGCGACCACTACAGTCATTAAAGCATTATAGCATAAAGAATACCTGTTTGCCAAGAGTTTTTTGCATTTACCCGCATATCCTCTCCGGCGGAGTTAATAGCTGTCCCTCAGGCTCCTCACCTTCAGCCTCTTCCTGACATCCTCCGCGCCCGAAAAGCTTCCGTTTCTGATATCCCCTTTCTTCAAGGTAATACGGATTTCTTTTCCCGTGAGATGGAAATAATTATCACTGAAAATTCCGTCTGCATCGGCAAAATCCAGTTCCACAAAAGGCGCAAAGCAGTCTGCCTTTACAGAGATTTCATAACCATCCGTTTCCTCTTTGGTCTGCAGCTCATAAGATGGCTGTGGCAGCTCCAGATATTTATAAGGAGCCATCACCTCTGTCTCCTCAATATGCTGCCCTCCGCACTCTGCTATGGCATGGACAAAGCTTGTGTAGATTTCCTTCTTCGGAAGCTTTGTCACATAGACGGAGGAAAAAGCAGGAATCTCTCCTGAAGCCTCTGCCACGTCAAGTGTATTGCACGCGAAATCCTGTCTGTTCAGTGTTACAGAATAAGAAAGAGCCCTGTCTGTCTCGTTGGTGAGATAAAATTCCACCGCATCCTCTGTTACCCGAAGACTTCCGGCAATCGGTGCATAGAATTTCACTGCCATATACTGCAGCGCCTTCCAGCGTCCAAAGTAATCGATGCTGGACCAGGATGCCACCGGCCAGTTATCGTTGATCTGCCAGTACAGAGAGCCCATACAGCGTCCTCTGTTTCTCCGCCAGTGGTCCACGCCGCTTTTAATGGCCATGCCCTGCAGCACCTGTGATGCATACAAAAGACTGGAAAAATCCTTCGGATAGCGAAGATTCTCCGAGAGATAATAAAGCATCTTGCCATTCGCGGAATCGTTTTTCTGATGGCTCTCCATCACCTTGGAAAAAATATTCCGGTCGCTCTCATTGGTATAGGTCTCGACGGTCTTCAGACTCGGAAAGGACTGGAAGCCAAACTCAGAGCAGAAGCGGAAATAATAATTCTGGTAATCGCTGAAGGGCTTCTGTCCGTGCCAGACTGCCCAGTAATGAACGTCTCCGCGATTCTCATCATCCGGATTGTCCATACAGCCGCCTGAGGACGGAGAAGAATGCCAGTAGAGGGTGTCCGGATCCGTTTCCGCCACCGCTCTTGGAAGCACATCCTCGAAGATCTTGATGTAATCTGCACGAAGATACGGGCTCTGTGTCTGGAACTCCGCCCAGTGGTACCAGCCGGATTCGATCTCATTGTTCCCGCACCAAAGCCCCAGACAGGCGTGATGGCGCAATCGCTTCACGTTATCGATGGTCTCCTGCCTAACGTTCTCTGTAAATTCATCCGTGGCATCGTAGACATTGCAGGCAAACATCAGATCCTGCCATACGATCAGACCATAGCGGTCACAGAGATCATAAAAGGCATCTGAAGGGAAATAGCCGCCGCCCCAGATCCGGATGCAGTTAAAGTTTGACCGCGCGCAGGAACGAAGAATGGAATCAATCTTCTCTGTGGTAATATGCGGATAAATGGCATCCTCCGGAATATAATTTCCTCCTCGGGTAAAGATTTTAATCCCATTGACCTTGAAGGCAAATTCGCTGCCCCATTCATCTTCCTCCTGACTTACCACCAGGGTGCGAAGCCCGATATTTTTCTCGATGGTCTCACCCGTGCCTTCCACTGCAAGCGAGTACAGCGGCTGCTCCCCATAGCCGTTGGGCCACCAGAGCTTTGGATCCTCCACGGTAAGCTTTGCCTCATAGGAAAAGGCACCTGTTTTGACTGCCCGTGCGTTCCGGCTTCGACCGGTCTTTGGCTCCGTCAGAGTGACGGTGATCTCTTCCTCTTTTTCCCCTCTGCGGTCCACGTACTCCACCTCAATATATGTGGTCACATCCACCGATCTGTCTGGATTGTGATCCTGATGAATACGGATATCGCTGATCCTTGCCCTGCTCCAGCTTTCCAGATAAATATCACGAAAAACACCTGCATCCACCAGCTGCGGGCCCCAGTCCCAGCCAAACATGGAATGGGCTTTTCTCACCAGCTGGTTGCCCTTCATGGAACCACAGGGAATCACATCTGTCTTATGATTTTTACGGTAAGGGTAGTTTTCAATATATTGAAGCACAGAGAAAAAACGAATCTTAATTTCGTTTTCCCCTTCTGATAAATATTCCTTTACCGGAATCCGGTAGGTCCGGTGCATATCGCTGGTTTTTGCAACAGATGTTCCATTGATAAAAATTTCTGTCAGCGTATCCAGCCCTTCGCAGACCAGCATCACCTCATCTTCTGCGAGAGTTTCCGAATCCACCGTAAAGTTTCTCTCAAACACATAATCGTTCCAGAACAATTCTCTGGTGGAATATTCATTTTCACGGTAATAAGGATCCTCCAGTTTTCCGGCTGCCATCAGACCTGAAATGACGCTGCCCGGAACGGTCAGATCCGTTTTTTCCCCCTCCGGAAGCTGGTACATGGACCAGGTTCCGTTTAACGTTTTTCTTGTCATTTTTTACCCCCTGTTTTCTTTGTTATAAATAGTTATTTTTTCCTATAAAAATCTAACTGCAGCAATTCTATATTGCCTGCCAATAATTGTCAAGGTCTGTCCGACATATTTTTATTTTTTCTGGTCAAAATATTCTCAGACACATAAGAAAAACAGTTTTTTCCTATGTGCAGACCGGAAGAATTCCGGCATATACCAATAAGGAGGTGAACATTATGACATCAAACAACACATCCGGTTCTAACCGTATGGCCGTACCGGAGGCTAAGGACGCTATGAAGCGTTTCAAGGAAGAGGTTGCAAGCGAGCTTGGAGTACCGTTAAAGGACGGCTACAACGGCGACCTTACTTCTAAGCAGGCCGGCTCCATCGGTGGAGAGATGGTCAAGAAGATGATCATGAAGCAGGAAGAGCAGATGAAATAAGCTTTGCTCATATAAAAGCAGAAGCCGCCGCACCCGCAGATTTGCAGGTGCGACGGTTTTTGAATATTCACAAAACCAATTTTTTGAGGTCTTACTTATAGACAAGTCCGGTCTTCACATGCTCCACTGCCGCATCGTCAAGGAAATAGCGGACGATCTCCAGCGCAAAGGGAATGGCTGTCCCCATCCCCCGGCTAGTAATCACATTGCCATCACACACCACCGGCTCGAATTTCACATTTGCCCCCAGAAGCTTGTCCTCAAAGCCCGGGTGACAGGTGGCATTTCTCCCCTCAAGAATTCCTGCCTGCCCCAATACACTCGGTGCGGCACAGATGGCAGCAACCAGCTTTTCCTCTGCTGCAAATTCTCTGATTACACGATTAACAATTTCATTTTCTCCCAGATAGATAGTTCCCGGCATTCCCCCCGGAAGCACAATTCCGTCATAGGAAGTAAAATCTGCCTCCTCTGCAGTAGTATCTGTCAAAAATGTAACATTATGAGAGCTGGTCACCTCTTTCTTTCCGGTGATTGAAATCGTATCGATTTCAAACTTTGCTCTTCTTACAATATCCACAACAGTCAGACCTTCGATTTCCTCGCAGCCATCTGCCATAAAAATTCCTATTTTGCTCATGATTTGCTCCTTTCCCTGAACGATCATCCTAGTACAGCGTTTTCGAAATAACTAGACCAAATAACTTGCCTATTTCTCCCATTGCACATGTCAAAAAGCCTCGACGTAGCTAGTTGACTATATTTTTCTTAGTAACTGTGCAATTCTGAAACGGTATTTCAACAATTGTAAAACTACTTTTCAGTATACCATATCTTGTGAATTTTTCCAGTTTAATATATACTCATGATAAAAATAAAAACGAATCGTCAAATCGGAAGTTGCCAGGTGTTGAATTTATCAAAAAATTTGATTTTTACATCCCGCTAAATGCCTAAAATGCGGGCGTGGAGGAGTAAGCAGTTGGACAATACGCCCAATTGTCTTTTTTTAGGATGTTTTGATCATGAAAATTGGGATGTAGGAAACAAATTTTTTCTCATATGTCCAATTATGGAAATAAGTCCGGTTTTGGAACAAAATCAAGAGTAAAATAATGATCTTATGGCATAAAGGAGGAAATGATTCATGGAAATCGAACGAAAATTTCTGGTAAAAGAACTGCCGGAGAATTTGGAGAACTATGAAAGCAAAAAAATCGCACAGGGCTACCTGTGCACTGCTCCCGTGGTGCGCATCCGGCGCTCCAACGAGGACTATTACTTAACTTATAAGGGAAGGGGACTTATGGTCCGGGAGGAATACAATCTGCCCCTTACCAAAGAAGCTTATGATCATCTACTGCCAAAGATTGACGGCCGGCTGATTGCAAAGACCAGATATCTGATTCCCTTAACGGACAAGCTGACTGCGGAACTGGATGTCTTCGAGGAAGAGCTTGCACCTCTGATATTAGTGGAAGTAGAATTTGAAAATGTGGAGGAGGCCAATGCTTTCCAGCCGCCGGAATGGTTCGGGGCGGATGTCACCGGCTCCGGGAAATACCAGAACAGCACCTTAAGCCAGCGGGACTGCTAACGCAGCCGGCTGGCATTTTCATACTGCTGTCTGGTACGGATCACGCGCTTCAAGTCGTCATAGCGGTCTTCCAACTGTCCCTCCGGAATGACCACATCCATCACCACAGCCATGGTATCAATCATGGAATCGGTGACGATGTCGCCCATGGTAGAAAGAATCTTGTAACGCTCTTCACTGGTATCTGCCTCCAGAAACTCCATTAATTTCGGATGCACACCATCAATCAGCTCATCTTCCGTTTTCTTTGAAACATCCTCATCACCCTTTTCCTGAGACACCGGCGCCTCTTTGGTCTCTTCCTTAAGGTTCACCAGTTCAAACCGATACTTCTGCGTAACAAGTGGATATTTCTCATGGTCCACTTCACTTACGAACATGGAAAGCTCCCTGGCGTAGACACGATAATCTCCATAAAGTGCCTGATAAATCACAAGCTCCTCTCCTGTTTCCGAATGAGTAGCAATGGCAATCACCTGATATAGTTTGTTTTTAAAATGTCTGTAAATCTGTCCGCTCTGCGGTCGGCGTTCCATTTTCTGTCCCTCCTCTTTGAACATCGGTCCATGCAAAATTTGCCTTCGGCAAATGGACCGACGCTACATGTCAAGTTTTCATTGAAAACTTGACACAATCTTTGAACATCGGTCCATGCAAAATTTGCCTTCGGCAAATGGACCGACGTTACACACATCTTATATATGCAGCACCTCTGAAAGCACCTTTTTCGCGCGCTCCTCTACATCTGAAGACCCCTCTGTTTTTTCCGGAAAAATTGAAATTGTCTCCAGATATCGGGAACTTTTTCTGTCACTGTTGCCCTGAAAGGCATTCCTCTCTTCATCGGCTCTCCACAAGGCATCCTCCACCATCTGACGGATGGGACGAAGAAATTCCTCCTCGTAGATCCGGTCCACCAATTGAAAGCGCTCCAGGGGCGGAAGCTCTGCCAGTTCCTCATCGGTGTGATTCAGGTAAAAGAAGCTGAGCTTTTCCGGATCTACCGATTCCTTCTCCAGATTTTCCCCCAGCAGTGCTATCAGATTTTCAATCTCGCTCTGAAAGATCAGACGCCTTTTGGGATCCTCCACCGCGTCTGCTCCAAACTGAAGGATTGCATCATAGGTGGAGTGCAGTTCCTGATCCTCTTTACTCACCAGAAATTCATGGTCAAACCGGTTCTGCAATCGCTTAAGATCCTTCAAAAGCAGCAAAATTGCCTTAGTATCTGTCTGTGTCTCCCCGGTCAGAAGCTCTTCTATTCTTCCGGCATCTGTCATGGCCTGTTCTCCGCACTGCCTTGCCTGCTCATATTTTGTCCGGACGGCCTCCAGCTGTCTGTTTCTCTTATCATACAGCTTCTGCCAGCTTCGGAACTGATTCATATCAGTGCCCGTTGCTGCCAGTGCATCCTTAAGCCGATCCGTCTCATCCTTTTTCCCAAACATATTCCCACCTGCTCTATGCTGTGTACTTTGCGATCAGTTCCTCCAGCTTATCATGGTTCTTCACAGACCAGGTATCATAGGTTTCCTGATCTTTCGAAATCATACTGCCCAGCTCCACCAAAAACTTCGGAATGTCCTCCAGCACGATGGACTTTCCTGCCTCGGAGATAACCTCCTCACCCTGAGCTGCGCATCCGTCAATGAAAATGGCACAGGCGGGAAGCGGCCCGTCCGGCGACTGCTTCACCGCACCGCGGAAGCCGATGGTGCCTGTCTGATGCGCCGAACAGGAGGATGGACATCCGCTGATATGGATTTTCGGCAAAACACCGTCTGCGAAGTTTTCTTTTCGCACAGCCTCCACACACTGTCTTAAGACCGCCTGGGAATCCCTCACTCCCACCTGGCAGATCGCATTGCCCACACAGGCAACGGAAGTTTCAAACAGCGTATTGGCACCATCCTCCGTAATTTCAAGAAGTCTATGGGCCTCCTGTGAGTTACAGTTAATGATATACATTCCTTCCTCAGGAGTCAGCCGGATCTCCACCTGATCCATATCACGGACAGCGTCCTCCAGTTCAAAAAACTTCTCCGGTGCAATCATTCCGCCGATTGGCTGGTAAAATACACTGTAAAGGCCTGCCTGTTTCTGAGGAAGGGCCCGTCTATGGGTCAGAAGATCCTTTGTACCCGCCTTCTCAACCACAGGCTCTCCCACAGAGATCGTCAGCTTCTCACTCTTCATCGCTTCTGCAAGCTTCTGCCGGTAAGCAGTCAAAAAGCCCTCTTCTCCAAGGGTTTCCTGCAAAAATCTGGTTCTTGCCCGGCCACGGTTCTCGTAGTTTCCGTAAGTGACAAAGGTATCCACCATGGCCTTTGCATAATAACAGATTTGCTCCGGTGCAACATGCTCCGCCATCCTGACGCCAAGTGCCGGTCGGTTGCCGAGTCCGCCTGCCGCGTATACATCAAAGGTGTGATCACTGTTCGCCACAAAACCAAGATCGCGAAATGTAGCATGGGTTTCATTTTTGGGAGAATTGGAAAAGGCCACCTTAAGTTTCCGCGGAAACTTGACCGCACGGATAAACTGCATCAGATAGTCTGCCATTGCCTGGGCATAGGGCTGAACATCAAAATATTCACCCTCCTCTACCCCGGACAAGGGGGACGCCATCACATTTCTGGGGAAATCTCCTCCGCCTCCACGGGAGATCATCCCTGCTTTCCACGCCTCCTCAATGAGAATGCACAGATCCTCCGCCTCAAGATTGTGGAACTGGATAGACTGACAGGTGGTCAGCTTAACCGTATCAATCCCATATTTTCGAATCGAATCACAAACAAATGCCAATCTTTCCTTTGTCAGTCTTCCTCCTGCCATTCGAAGACGCAGCATATGCTTTTTTCCGCCACGCTGGGCGTAACTGCCGTATCCTCCCGAAAAGCCCTTGTACTCCGGTATGGTCATCTGTCCGTTATGAAACTGCATCGTTTTTGCACGAAATTCCTCCAAATCTGGCAAAAACTCCTGTAAATAATCCGATGCCATATGTTCCTCCCTCTTATATTCATTCTTATTTCAGATCATACTCTTATTTTCCTTGAACAATAGGTAATTATACCTATTTACACCATTTTGTCAACCAGCGCACTTACCTTTGGGAATGTATTATGCTATGATAGGAATTGTGAGAATGATGAAACACCTGAAAGGACCCCCCAATGCTTACATACGACGAAGTACTGAACCTGAACTACTATAAAAAGACAAGCTACACCGGCTGGATCAACGGAATGCGTTTTCTCATCCGGCGGGAAACCCCGGAGGAGAATGAACCGGTTTTCCACGCCTGGGTCTGGCCCGGCCCTAAAATCTTTGATCTTACAGATGACAGCCTGAAGTTAGAAAAATATGCTGCTTTTTCAGAGGATGGAAAAAAGGAGATCGTAGACTGGATCAATACCCAATATGAAAAACACCCCGAGCTTTGGTCCCACGAACGTAAGACCTTATGGTAAAAAATACCGCCGTACAGAATCCGTACGACGGTAATATGGGCTTAAGTGGACTCGAACCACCGACCTCACGCTTATCAGGCGTGCGCTCTAACCGGCTGAGCTATAAGCCCTCATGCTTTCGACACTTTCTGTATGTTACCCTATTTTGCCTTTTTCGTCAAGCTTTTTTTATAAAAAATGTGTTGACATCCATCAAATCAGCCGTTATAGTAAAAAAGTATCATTAAATTGTATACCGCAAGCGGGCATGGCGGAATTGGCAGACGCGCCAGATTTAGGTTCTGGTGTCCATGACGTGCAGGTTCAAGTCCTGTTGCCCGCAGCCAGAGACTGACATTTTGTTGGTCTCTTTCTTTCGCTAAAAATGTTTACCAATGGGGGGGGGGATTTTATTTATGAAAAAGGACATGACTGTGGGCAGCCCAATGAAAATTATCTTGCTTTTTTCACTGCCGGTTCTTCTGGGTGGTATTTTCCAACAGTTTTACAACATGGTGGACACCATCATTGTCGGGCAGTATCTGGGCGAAGACGCCCTGGCCGCTGTGGGGTCTACCGGCTGTCTGATGTTTCTTGTTCTGGGCTTTGCCAACGGTATCGCCCAGGGCTTCGGTGTTATGATTGCCCACGCTTTCGGTGCCAAAGACGGAAAACTGTTAAAACATTATGTGGCATTGTCACTGACACTGACCATGATCGTCTCTGTTGTTCTGACTGTTCCTACGGTCATCTGGTCAAAGCCTCTCTTAATCTGGCTCAAAACACCACAGAATATCCTGGGGCTTGCAGACAGCTATATCCGCATTATTTTTGCCGGAATTCTCTGCACCATGGCTTACAACGTGGCAGCAGGAATCCTGCGGGGCATCGGTGACAGTAAAACGCCATTATATTTTCTGATTTTCTCCAGTGCCTTAAACATCGCGCTGGATTTATTCTGTATCGTTGTCCTTCATCTTGGAACTGCAGGTGCTGCTTACGCCACCGTCATCGCACAGGGAACTGCGGCAGTGCTTTGCTTTGTCGTTATGTTCCGCAAGCACGATATTCTGAGAACCGGTAGAGAAGACTATTATCTGGATGCCACGGGAGTGCGCAATATGCTGGCTGTCGGTATCCCCATGGCGCTCAATTACTCCATTACTGCTATCGGCACCATGATTCTGCAGGTAGCCATTAACGTGTTCGGCTCCACCGTCATGGCCGCCTTTACCGCAGCTGCCAAGGTCAGCCAGCTGGCCACCCAGACGATGCCGACCTTGGGCACTGCCATGGCAACCTATTGTGGTCAGAATCTCGGAGCCGCCAAATACGACCGCATCTACAAGGGAATGAAATGTGCCTTCCTGCTGAGCTTCGTGGCAGCCGGCACCGCAGCCGCTCTCTGCTGCCTTGCGGGGCCATATATGATAGGATGGTTTATTCATCATCCATCTGCTGAAACCATGGGCTATGCCATGAAATACCTGTATCTCTCCAGCACCTGCCTGCTTCCTCTGGCGTGGATTTTTATATACCGCAATGCCCTGCAGGGCTTGAATCGGGGATTCGTGCCCATGATCAGCGGTGTGGTAGAGCTGGTGAGCCGCTATATGGCCATCAAAATTGCCGCAAAGTCCTTTGGATACGCCGGTGTCTGCTTTGCAGATCCCTTCACCTGGCTGACTACCGGCCTTTTGCTTCTCTTCGCCTACCTCATCTGGAAGCACCGTTCCAGAAAACAACACGCCTGAAGAACCGCTATACCAGGCCGCAAAAATAAAAGGAGCCTGCTGTATCTTCCATACAGCAGGCTCCTATTGATATCGGGATGACAGGATTCGAACCTGCGACCTCACGGCCCCCAGCCGTGCGCTCTAACCAAACTGAGCCACATCCCGCAATGAACCTATTGATTTTTATCCTGTAACAGTCTATGATCTCTTCTCACAGGAAATACGACACCGCTGATGGGGAATACCCACTCCTCACTCAGCGAAATACTGTAAACTCCATTCTCATTCTCGGAGGTGTTCTCATAAGCAGAGGATTCTCCTTTATTGAGGAACGAATACATTTCAACATCCATGGCATCCTCATTATAGCTGAGAGAAATCTTCGGATCCTTCGTAGGCTCCACCAGTGCCACTTCAACAACCGTGTTCCATTTCTTCGGAATATGGAACACAATGTCAATGGTATGTTCCATAGCCTCTACATCGTGATCTACATGAAATACAACAATCACACCACTATCAGGAACTACCTTTACATCAATCACCTCGCCCCTGCACCGGTCAATATTCAGGTGCGGACGAAACATGCTTTTGACAAGCCGGATCAGCGCCTCTTTGTCCTTCGACAGTTCTGCAAACAACTTCCGGTCTTCTTCTTCAATATCCAGGCTCTCCCGGAACAGACAATTCTTTAAAAGCTCATCGTTCTGCTCGCTTTTGTTCCCGCGCAGAAAACGATCCAACGCGGCATTATCATAGATAAAGCCGATCTTCACCTCACTGCGGTCCGTATAGTTCCCCTTGGGAGCAAGATATTTCACCCGGTAATTCAACTCCTCCTGCATGTAGAAATATGGATCCAGCCCATCCTCACCAATGGGAGCTCTCAGGCTGCTAAAGGCAGCAGTCCTCTCCGTCTCCAAAACAAAGCGGTAGGAAAAAGCAGTGCGGATCCGGCAATCCTTCTCTGTCAGGGCCTTGTTTTCCTGAAAATCCCGGTCTGTAAGCAAATAGCTGTTCAAATGATTGTTGATCATCTCTGCAGCATCCGAATCACTGACAATGGACTCAATGAAAGCGTTGACAAACACCTTCTTCTGCTCCTTCTCATATTGATTGAGAGCCTCCGGATGGTACATTAACGTATCAAGAATCTGCTCTGAAACCTCACTTGCATATGAATCCTTAGATATTTTATCATGAGCGATGTCAAAAATCAAGAAGGCAGCTAAAACTCCCATTAAATTCCCAATAATATCCTTGGCAAGGTCCAGGGGAGAAAATTTATCCCCCAATTGATTCAGAATGATTTCTCCTATGATTACCAGCAGAAAGACACCCAAATAAAGAACCAGATACCCCTTGTTAATGTCTCTCCGGTTCGCTTTATTCTTTTCCTTTTTCTGACTCTCGTTCTCTTTCTGCATAAATCTCCTCTTTCGTAAATACGCCCCGGTAAATCGCCGGTTTGTGATTGTAATATCCCCAGAATCTGTCACCATAGTCAAAATGCCACCACTCCGAGGGGAGGTTGGTAAATCCGACGCTGGTCATAATATGATAAAGCAGCCGTCTGTTGTCCCGGACCCTATCATCATTCTTTCCCTCGAACCATGCGGTATTTGTCTTTTCCGTAAAGGCATCAAATCCGGTTCCCATAGGAAGAGCTCTGCCTGTATCATCCATCAGCGTGAGGTCAATGGCCCCACCCGTGGTATGAACCGGAGGCACGCAAACATCAGCCACCGGATCAGAGACAAACTTGCGAATCACCGCATCGGCCTCCTCCCTCGTACAGCTGTCCAGTCCAAAATCCCGAATGATTTCTCCGGAATACACCTCATACAATTCCTTCTGAAGCATGAACGGCCGCCAGGCATCCAAAATACAGAATTTGTACCCCGCCGGCAGACGCTGTGCTGCCTTTTGCAGGAGCTCATACACCTCTTTGCGCACAAAGCACTGTTCTTCGGCATTTTTCATGTTTCTCAGTGGATACTGCATCCGAACCTCGCAAAAGCTGTTTGATTTTATTTCTACAAATTCGGAGGGCAGGAATGCACTTTCCTCATACCTTGCCGGTCCCTCTCTGAGCGGAATCGGTTCCATTAAAGCTTTGCCCCCTTTGAGCCGCCAAGACTCGCAGAATCCAAAATATTTGTATCAAAAGTAAAAGTCAGGTTCTGCTCGGTACGCGCACGCTTCAGCGAGAGCTGAATCATACGGTCCAAAAGCTCCTTGTAAGGAATTCCCACCGGTTCCCACAGATAAAAGGCAAGGGAGCCCGGAATCGTGTTAATTTCATTGAAATACAGTTTTCCACTATCTTCATCAATCATGAAGTCGATTCTGGCAACGCCGTTACAGCCCAGTGCCTGGAAGCTCTTTACAGCAAGGCTTCGGACCTCCTCTCTCTTTTCGGGAGAAAGATCCGCAGGAATCTTTCTTGCGACACTGGCCATTCCCTTGGAGCCGCTGCCCTTGGCATTGCTGACATATTTATCCTCATAGCTCAAAATGTCCTTCGTGTGCATCGGCTCTTCACACTCAGAAGCAATCGCCTCATTCTCGTCTCCCAGTACCGAGCAGTTAATCTCGCGGAGATTTGTGATTGCATGCTCCACCAGAACCTTGGTTGCATATTTGAAAGCGTCGTCAATGGAATTCGTGAGTTCCGTTCGGTTCTTCGCGACGCTGATTCCCACGCTGGAGCCAAGATTTACCGGCTTTACGATCACCGGATATCCCAGCTTCTCCTCCACATCATCTAACAGGGTTTCTATTTGGGAATACGCAGATAAGGTGTAAAGCTGCGCGTCCAGAACCGGTACATTGCTTTCCTTCAACACGGTCTTCATAATATACTTATCCATTCCAATTGCAGAAGCCGTCACATCACAGCCCACAAATGGAATTCCCATCGTCTTCAAATAGCCCTGAAAAGCACCATCCTCCACGTTGGTTCCGTGGACTACCGGAAATGCCACATCGACCTCCACAGCATGATTCTTCCCAAAGGCCTTGACCGGATACGGCACAAAGGATACCCTGCCATCTTCATTCACCATGATTACCCTCTGGGACTTTTTCAAAAGTGCATCAATATCCTTGTAGGAATCCATCTCACCCACAGCGTCCCCGATGTACATCTCGTTTTTCTTGGTCATATATACCGGAATCACCTCATATTTTTCGGTGTCCATGTTCATGATCGCCTGAATCCCGGAAATCACCGACACCTCATGCTCCACGCTTTTTCCGCCAAACATCATTGCAACTCTTGTTTTCATATCCGTCCCTCCTAATAATTATCCGGCAGATCATTTTCCAGAAGAATGTATTTATGTCCCTGTCCCTTGATCGCATAAGCGTAGGAAACCGCATCCTCCAGCCTGCTGTATACGAGGCACTTTTTCTCCGGGAATCCCTTATCAAGCGCTCCCTCCCGAATCGGTGCCGTGTGTTTTTTACCCACAAGAAGAATGTAATCGCAGCATTCTGCCGCATATGTTCCAAATTTGTAATTGTATTCCTGTTCTTTCTCTCCCAGTTCCACCATTCCCGGTGTAATCAGAATACGGATACCGTCAAACAGCGCCAGAGTCTCAACTGCTGCCCTGGAGCCTACCGGATTGGAGTTATAAGCATCATCGATCACTGTTACGGTGCCGTGATCCCGCATCTGCATCCGGTGTTCCACCGGTTCAAGCCTTCTCACCGGAATCTTAAGATCAGCCAGCGCAATGCCAAGGGTGTTGGCCACAGCGATTGCTCCGATGACATTGATCACATTGTGTGCTCCGATCAGACGCATCTGAAAACGCTCTTCCTCCCCATCCGGAGCCACAACCGTAAATTCCGTACCAAGCCTCGAAACCGATATATCTTTTGCACAATAGCCCTCTCCCTCTGTCTGGGAAAAATAAAACACCTTTCTGTCATATTCCCCGGCCTTTTCCTGAATATAGGCATTATCTCCGTTCAGAAACAGCATTCCGTTCTCCGGAAGTGCATCCGCCAGCTCAAACTTTGTGTTTTTGATGTTATCCATATTGAAAAAGGTCTCTAAATGCTGCGGTCCTACAGCGGTAATAATTCCGTACTCCGGATGTACAATATCGCAGAGCTCCTTGATATCTCCCACGTGCCTTGCCCCCATCTCACAGATGAAGATCTCATGGGTCGGCTTTAAAGACTCCCGGATGGTCTTTACCACGCCCATTGGCGTGTTATAGCTCTCCGGAGTTGCCAGCACCTGATACTTTTCCTGCAGAAGCTTTAACAGATAGAATTTCACACTGGTCTTACCATAACTTCCGGTCACGCCGATCACCTTAAGATTCGGCACCTCCTTCAGCTTTCTTTTGGCATCGTTGACATAGAAGCTTCGAACTCCCGACTCAATCGGTGTATTTATAATATTCACAACAATATTCATAAAGAACTGTATTGACACAAGAATCATAAATACGCCGGCCATCGGACGAAGACCCGCAAAGATTCCTATAAGAAGAAGCACCACAAGGGAGAAAATCACATTACAGGCTATCAACCGTTTCATGCGGGCCGTATAAACCAGCTTCTTCTTCGTATTGAGCAGCTTCATGGCACGATACACGGCAAGGATCAAAAGAAGCGCAAGATCCATTACAATATCTAACGCCAATGCCGGCAAAAACAGCCGGAGTATCCCCAAAACGAGCCCAAACAAAAGTACCCACTGCTGTCTGATATTTTTCTTGATCCAGTGAACATGTTCCCCGTTTTTATATCCGTTGAGCTGGAACATATGCATATTGTAGCGCATCGTCAGCCAAAATGCCGGAGCTGCAATAAACAGTGCAATCAGCGTTCGAATCAGAATTTTAACTTCCATCCTTTACTCCAATCTGAAAATATACCCTCATTATATTTCGAAACACCCCCGGATTATCAAGAAAGGAAAAATGACCGGCCCCCTGAATCACAGCGAGTCCGGCATTCGGAATTTTCTCCTCCATAGCCCTGCCATCTGCAATGGGCGTTGCCGTATCCCGGTCTCCCCAGATCAGCAAAGTGTCCTGTTTCATTTTTGGCAGCAGATGCTCCAGATCCTCATTCACAGCCATCACCATGCACTGACGCATCATCGGCGTTGCATTCTTATAATCCTCTGAGCCCTGCTGGCTCCTCCAGGCATCGATCAGCTCCGGAAACAGTGCATAAACCAGCTTGATATTAAAGAGCTTCTTAAGCACCTTATATTTCTTAATTTTCATTCTCTTCTTAAAGGAACGCTTCGGCATGATTCCCGCGCTGTCAATCAGCACGATCCTCGCGATCTCAAAGCCGCAGTCCTTACGGGCAGCAAGCTTAATGATCATTCTGCCGCCATAGGAATGGCCGATCAGCACGGCCCGCCCAATTCCTAAGGCTTCCATAAATTTACAGAAGAAATCCGCGTAATCATCCACACTCCATGGCTCCCTGGGCTCATCACTTGCTCCAAAGCCCGGAAGATCAAACTGTATCACCCGGTATGTATCATTGATGGTATTGGCCACGGAATCATAGATCTCGCAGTTCGTTCCCCAGCCCTGCAGGATCACAGCAGTCTGTTCCCCTTCTCCCGTGACTTTATAGAAAATATTATATCCGTCTACCTCAATATTCAAGCCTTTCCAATCCTTTCTGCTCTACCCTGTTTCCGTGACTCATACGCCCGGCTTTGCAATTCTTTATTATAGCAGAAGTGGAACGGACGTACAAGACAGAAACTGATCTGTGACCAGCAAAGCAAAAAGCTCCGAGAAATCTCGGAGCCTCTGCTACTTCACTTAATGAGACACGGGGGATTCGAACCCCCGACAACTTGATTAAAAGTCAAGTGCTCTACCACCTGAGCTAGTATCCCATATTAAATAATTGTAGGGATTCCTCCCGCAAGCGGGCCCCTCCCTGTCAGGTTAAACCAGATCTTTCAGCTTGGGTCGTAGGGATTCCTCCCGCAAGCGGGCCCCTCCCTATTAGGTTAAACCAGATCTTTCAGTTTGGGTCGTAGGGATTCCTCCCGCAAGCGGGCCCCTCCCTACGACAGGGCCTGGGCTAGTTGGATTCGAACCAACGAATGCAGGAATCAAAATCCTGTGCCTTACCGCTTGGCGATAGCCC
>CAMFDG010000012.1 GCA_945949045.1 uncultured Lachnospiraceae bacterium | reverse complement strand
CGTCCGTACGGGTGTTTTCAGCAAAAAAGATAAATCACCCGTATGAATGTCACGATTCATACGGGTGATTTTAACAAAATAGTGAAAATACACGTATACAAGTCTAGTTATTTCGAAAACGCTGTACTAGATTACATCCAGCGCCTGGGAAAGGTCTGCGATCAGATCTTCCTTATCCTCCAGACCACAGGAAATACGGATCAGACCCGCCGGAATTCCGGCTTCCAGAAGCTGTTCCTCCGTCATCTGACGGTGGGTGGAGGTTGCCGGATTTAAGCAGCAGGTTCTGGCGTCTGCCACATGAGTCTCGATAGCCGCAAGCTTTAAGTTCTTCATGAACTTTTCTGCTGCAGGCCTGCCGCCTGCCAGCTCGAAGGACACGACACCACAGCCACCGTTCGGCATATATTTCTGACCAATCTCATAATACTTGTCACTCTTTAAACCCGGATAGCTGACATGGGTCACCTTCGAGTGCTTCTCTAAGAACTCTGCAACTGCCTGTCCGTTTTCTACGTGACGGGGCATGCGCACATGCAGGGACTCCAGACCGAGATTTAAGAGAAAGGCATTCTGCGGAGATTGGATGCATCCCAGATCACGCATCATCTGTGCGGTACACTTGGTAATAAAGGCCCCTTCCTTTCCAAATTTCTCTGCATAGGTGATTCCGTGGTAGGACTCATCCGGCGTGCAGAGTCCCGGATACTTGTCTGCGTAAGCCATCCAGTCAAAGTTGCCGGAATCCACAATGGCCCCTCCTACTGCTGCCCCGTGTCCGTCCATGTACTTTGTGGTAGAATGGGTAACGATATCAGCGCCCCATTCGATAGGCCGGCAGTTCACCGGTGTCGGGAAGGTGTTGTCCACAATCAGCGGCACACCATGGGCGTGGGCTGCCTTTGCAAATTTCTCAATATCCAGAACAGTCAGTGCCGGATTGGCAATGGTCTCACCAAATACCGCACGGGTATTCTCCTGAAAAGCTGCATTCAGTTCTTCCTCACTGCAATCCGGGGATACAAAGGTCACCTCAATGCCCATCTTTGCCATGGTAACGGAAATCAGGTTGAAGGTTCCTCCGTAAATGGAAGAAGATGCCACGATGTGGCTTCCACACTCACAGATATTAAACAGGGCAAAGAAATTTGCGGCCTGTCCGGAGGAGGTCAGCATGGCCGCCGTACCGCCCTCTAATTCTGCAATCTTTGCTGCCACATGGTCATTGGTAGGATTCTGCAGTCTCGTGTAGAAATACCCTTCCGCCTCTAAATCAAATAGCTTTCCCATGTCCTCACTAGTATCATATTTAAAAGTCGTGGACTGGATGATGGGAATCTGTCTCGGCTCCCCGTTTCCGGGCGTATAGCCCGCCTGTACACATTTCGTATTTAATTTGTATTCGCTCATTTTTTCCTCCTGCCTAATTAAGTTATATTTTGCAATCTTTGTAAACTATTGTATCACGGACAGGGTAAAATGTATAATAATATTTGCCATTGAACCGCTTGCTTTTTCACAATATTCGTAACAGAATAAAACCAATGGTTATTATTCATATTTCATACAAGGAGGTCACACATGAGTTTTAGACCGGATCGATTAATTGCCGTGCGGGAGTCCCTGGGCATCAATAAGGCCGAGGCTGCCCGCCGCCTGAACATGTCTGCCATGGGCTACGGCCGTTACGAACATGGGGAACGGGAGCCCTCCTTCCCCACCGTCAGCTTTATCGCCCATTCCTTCGGGACAACAACCGATTATCTGTATGGGTTGTCTGACGATTCTGCAGCGGACACCATCACTCTCTCCTCAGACAAAAACCCGGAGCTGTTCGCTCTGGTGCGGTCCTGTCTGGACAGTGATTCTACGACTAAGAGGCTGCTTTCATACTGGAAGAAACTGAACATGGAGGAAAGAACATGACTAAAATTCTATTAGTGGAGGATGCACTTGCTGCAATCCAAAAAACGGAATTTCATCTTGCCATTTTGGATATGCAGCTGCCGGACGGCACAGGCTTTGATGTGAGTGACCAATTAAAAGAGACTGCTACCTCGGTTATCTTCCTAACGGTAGTAGATGATGAAAATAAAACGTACCCTGTTAAGCCAAAGTTCAAAAACAAAAACAAGCACCACAATCCAGGTCGGAAGTGACAAACGCTGGACCGTTGAGGCACTCACAAATATTATAAAAAATGCGATTGAGCATTCGCCGGACAAAAGTAAAATTGAAATCAACTGCGGTGAAAATCCTATGAATTACTGGATATCCGTTAAGGACAGCGGTACCGGAATGAATCGCAGCAGCTATTCCGCATTATTTAAGCGCTTCGCATATTCTACATCTGAAAATGGATTTGGAATCGGAATGCCCCTTGCGTTATCCATTGTCAAAGGTCAGGGGGGAGATATTGACATTGATTTTGGCGGCAATGGACAGGGTGCAACCTTCACCTTAAAGCTGTTTAAATGATAAAAACTTCCCACACTGATTTTCGTGCGACTCTGCCTGCCGCCGGGATTCTCCGGGGATGGATAGCGGAACAGTTCGCGCAAATTGCGTAGATTTGTCAGGTATCGAATTTCGGCTCCAAGTTTGTGTACATTCGCCAGACGAACACTTCCGCAGCGGCGCCCGTCTATGACAGACACTCTCATGATTATAATCATGAACATTACATCACAACTCGCCCTCAGCCAATTAAAACTAAACCGGAAAAGAACCATCGGATCCATTTTTGCGATCTCACTGTCCACCGCACTTGTTACGGCAGTCATGTGCTTCGCCACAAGTGGGAAGAAAATGCTTACGGATTTTCTAGGATCTGACTACGCCGGATATGGCGGTGCCTATGCTTCGATCATCGCCGTTCCTGCGCTGATTTTAGCTCTGCACAAGAAAACAGATCAAAGAGAGCGTCATCTATGAAAGTCTGTGGCTTAGCATGATTGGAATTCCTATGGGACTTATCCTTGGTACGGTCATTGGATATGTAGGTGTAACAATTACGGGTCGTTATGTCTCCCATATAAACGAGCTTGCAAAAAGTATCATTATGCGGCCCTTCTCTTTTACACTGTCCTTTCATGTTTCCCCCTGGACCTATGTATTTGCCTGTGTGTTTTCTTTCTTAATCGTCATCAGGTCTGCCGGTAAGCCTGCAAAAAAGGTCGGAAAAATTACTGCCACCCAGTGTATCAAGGGGCTGGGGGCAAACCAGAACCTGAAAAACACCACGGTAAAAGACGGACTCGTTACATCTGTATTCGGACAGGAAGGAGCCATCGGCTATAAAAATATCAAGAGAAACAAAGCCGGGTATAAAGCAACCATCAGAGCATTATCTCTGGGTATTATATTGTTTTTACTGACGGGAGGCCTTGCCGGACAGGCAAAGCAATTCAGGGACATGATGAATCCCGATTCAAAAGAGATGCTGGTGGATTACTGTTCTAACCGGGATTTCGAAGTAAATAAAATGACCGGAAGAGAAGAGGAAAAAATTTCCGTGCCCATTTCTACACAGACATACAATGAGATCACCCGGAAATTATCCGAATATGGAGACCTGAAAGTCTACGGAATCGGGAGTGATGCATGCACGTATCATGCACTGCTTGATACAAAGGATCTTTCTGACGATATGAAAGCAGTTCCGGATATTTTTGACGAAAATGGCGAGACCGCAGTTTCTCTGGAAGCCGTGAATGAGGATCTCTATAAAGAGCTGTGTGACAGAGCCGGTGCAGAGTACGGCAGCAATCTTTTGATCAATCAATATTCCTATAATAACAACGGAAGGACGAAGGTCGTAAAGCCTTTCCGTGAAGATGTCAGGGAGATAACACTGATCAATGCTGCCGAAGAAAAAACGTCCTTAAAGATTGGAGGTATTTTACAGGAAGAAGATCTAACAGAAAAGGGCTTCCATGAGCTTGCACCGGATCCTGTTAGAATCGTTGTCCCGAATATTGCTGCCAGGTATTTTTCCTGGTTTTACCTGCCGGATGATGAACAGGCCTACACGGAATATGCAAAAAAAGTAATGGATGAATATTACCCGATTCTCACAGAGGATTCCTATGTGGATCAGGGATATACCGTGAGAATCAGCCGTATGGATACCATGACACAAGTACTCAATATTGCAATTGTGCTGGCAGAAATTGTCATGTATGGATTCGTGGTCTTACTGATCATCATGGGATTTGCCAGTGTCATCAGCACCCTTACAGCCAATATCCGAATTCGAAGCAGAGAGTTTGCCATTTTGAAAAGCATCGGAATGACAAGCGCATCCCTAAGAAAAATGATCTACAGCGAAAGTATCCTCTGCATCATAAAAGCTTCCTTTTCGGGTATCATCCTTGGAATTGCAATTCCATTTGTGATCAATTTATCCATACGAAAAGCATTTCCGGTGCTATACCATATTCCCTGGGGAACCTTAGTAATTGGAATGCTGATTCTGGTTGGCATCGTAATGCTTCTTACCTACATGGAAATTAATAAAATAAAAAACAAAAACATTATTGACGAAATCAGAATGGATACCATGCAATCGGTTTTTCTACAGCCTGGCATCACTGCGCAGCACATCCATAAATTTCCCGACCTCCGCCCAGGCCTTCTTGGACTCCGGAATGTTGAGGTACGCCATCTGGAACACATGAAACATGCCCTCGTAGACACTGAGGCGGACTTTTACGCCCTGCTCCCTGGCCTTTGCAGCGGCGGAGACAGAATCACTTAAGAGCATCTCGATGGAGCCTGCCTGGATCAGCATTGGCGGGAAGTCCTTGAAGCTTCCAAACAAAGGAGATATGTAGCAGTCCATCTTATCGTGATCTCCCGGATAATCATTCTGGTAGATCAGACTCTCTTTCGTATTTCCAAACAGAGGATCCTTCTCGAAATTCGTGGTATAGGACTCACCGCTGGCAGTCAGATCCGTCCATGGAGACATGGCCACAATACCGCCGGGAATCGGCAGGTGATGATCCCGTAAATACATGCAGAGAGCCATGGCCAGGCCTCCGCCGGCGGAATCACCTGCCAGTATGATCTGCTCTCCGTAAAATCCACTGTCCAGCAGCCACTGATAGGATGCCAACGCGTCCTCCAGAGCCGCCGGATAAGGATCCTCCGGGGCAACCCTGTAATCCGGTGTCAGCACATTACAGCCGTGGCTGACCTCATTATAAAGTCCCGCAAACACATAATAGGCATTCCGGACAGCGCCCATATAGCCGCCTCCGTGAAGCTGCAGGATCACATAATCGGTATTGGGATTCTCCTTTAAGGAGAGCAGCTTCATGGAGAAATTCTCCATGGGAATCGTCGTCATATTGAAGCAGGCCGGTGGAATCCACGGTGGCTCCTTCAAGCGTTTCCTGAGCTCTCCGCTTTTTATTTTTTTCCCAATTTGAAAATCATTGGTCAGATGTGATAAAAGGTCTGTGATGACACGCCCCTTTACGCTTGCTTCACTCTCACTCATATATGAAATCTCCGTTTTAACTCTGTTCTGGCACGCCGGTCACCGAGAATCAACGTACCCAAAAATAAAAATACCGATGCAGCGAATGCAATCCACACAAGATACGGAAACTGGATGAGTCCGATTACCCGCAGAATAATCGGAACCACCGACAGCAGCGCCGTCATCAGTTCCGCCATCATATAGCTCTGCCATCCTCTCCGGTTCATCAGGATCAAGACAAAAAGCACCAGATCTAATGCCAGAATTCCGCAGGGCAGTACGTAATCTAAGGACCAGCCCCGGTATCCGGTCAGATAGTCAATCACCGGCAGCATGATTACAGCCAGCAGAATCAGACTCAATATTTTAAACAACAGGCTGCTTTTGCCCACCAGTGTCATTCGAAGCACCGTATTCAGATACAAAAGGACAATGCCCACCACCAGACTCCAGGGAAACATGGGATCCATGTTATAATTGATCACAAGTAAAATGGTCTCTGCCATAATCGACAAAAACAAAAACAAATTCTCCAGAAAGCGAAACCGTTTCGTCACTGCAATCGCATTGGGATAACTGTTCTCCCGGGGATCTCCGTCCGTCTGCAGCACATGCTGGCAGAGGGGACACCGGTCGGTATCATCCAGAATCACCACATGACATTTCTGACATCTATTCATAGTACACTCCGTTCGTTTCAATCTTAACCTCTGCCCCGTCCGATGCTATTTTCCGAAAAAACGCCTTTTGCACCAGCGCCTCGGAAAAGATGGAGCTGAAGGTAAATACCAGGGTATCCCTGTAGGAACAGATGGTTCCCTTAATGGACTGCCCTTTTGACATGGCAAGAAAAGCGTGAAAATAATCAATATAGGGCTGGTAGAGCTCCTCAATCCTCACATTTCCGATATTGGTGATGGTTGTGGTGTTGGCCACAGCAGATTTCTCGTATACAAGACGCATCGCAATATTCTTGATAAACAGAGGAATCGGACGCATCAGTTTATTCATCTGGTTGGAGACACTGTAGGAAAACAAATCCTCAAGATGTTCCTTATTGATCTGGGCATGGAGGCTGTCACAGACAATTTTCACCACCTCCTCGAAGGAATAGGATTCCTTTGCAGGCCGGAATTCTGCAGAGACCATCACAAAGAAATTTTTGGTGGTATCTGAATCGAAAAAGGGACGTAAATTAACCGGCACTGCCACCCGGATCGGCCGTTTCCCGGGCATTCCGTGGAACAGCTCCTTATACACGCTCCATACAAACACGGAAACCAGATACTCGTTGATGGATGCCCCATACCGATGGGCAACCTCCTTTAATTCCTTCACGGACATCATCCCGTGCATCACACCAAACTCTCCGGCGGGAAGCCTGTCCTCCTTAATGAGATAAGCCTTTTCTTTATTGAAGCCACTGGGCCTGCTCCTCTTATAGTTCCGGACAAAACTGTCCTCCCTGCTAAGAGACGTGTCCTCACTCAGACTGTCTCCCGACTGCTCCTGAAGCTCGGGGTGCACCAGCCTCAAATACTGATAGGTCAGTTCCCGGAGGAAATTGATACCGCCCATCCCATCCGTCAGGACATGAAAGACTTCTAAATTGATTCTCTTCTGATAAAAACTGACCCGGAACAGATAATTCCGGTTCTTGTTTTGCCTGATATAACGACAGGGAAAACGGCTCTCCTCCTTCACCGTGGGTGCCTTTCTCCCGTTTTCCTCAAAATAGTACCAGAAAACGCCGGTACGCATCCGCACATTAAAACCATCAATTTTGGGCAGCACCATATCAAGCGCCTGCTGCAAAATTTCTTTTTGGATTTCCTCCTTGAGCACCACGCTGATCCGATAGACATTGGTCATATTCTCCCCCGCGATGGAGGGAAACAGATGAGCCGTATTGTCCAGTTTATCCCAGCGTACCTCCCGGGATACCGTACGTTTTTCCTTTCTTTTTTTCTTCATGAATTACTACCTTCTTCATTGCTGTTGTGAACAGCCTCTCTTCCACGAAACAAGCGCAGACAGGCTGATATTCCATAGCAGATTTTATTAGAAAAGAGAGACACCCGCAAGGCTTAAAACCATCATAATGACGCCTGCAAGCAGAACCCCCAGCATCACAGCAGCCGTGGTGGATTTAAAATCCATATCCAGAATGCTGGCCGCCAGTGTACCGGTCCATGCACCGGTTCCGGGAACCGGGATTCCCACAAACAAAAGAAGCGCAAGGAACAATCCCCGCCCCGCCTTTGCCTGAAGTTTCTGTCCTCCCTTTTCTCCCTTTTCCAGACACCAGGAGAAAAATTTCCCGATGATGGGCTTATCCGCGCCCCATAACAGCACCTTTCTGGCAAAAAGGTAGATAAAGGGAACCGGAAGCATATTCCCGATGATGGAGATCACGTAAGATGGCACGATGGGAAGCCCCCGTATCTGAGAGACCGGAATTGCCCCGCGCAGTTCTATCAGTGGCACCATAGAAATCAAAAAAACCCATAAATAATCCTTAAACATTTATTACCTCATTTTTTATTATTTATATAATCCTTCAGGAAATCTACGAAGGTCTGCATCTGCTCATCTGTACCGATGGTAATGCGCAGATATTCATTAATGCGCTCCGGTTTACGGAAATGCCGCACATAGATATTCTGCTTCTTCAGATCTGCAAAGAGCTGCTCCCCGGAAATTTCCGGATGCCTTGCAAAAATAAAATTGCTCCTGGAATCCCCAAAGACAAAACCCAGCTTACGAAGCTGCTCTTTGGTCCACTCTCTCGTCTTAATGATTTTAGCCCTTGTCTCCTCAAAATATGCCGTGTCCTTCACGGCTGCAGTTCCCAGCGCGATGGTCAGTGCATCCATGGTGTAGGAATTAAAGGAATACTTCACATCATTCAGATACTTGATCAGTGTCGGGTTACTGATGGCAAAGCCAATCCTTGATCCCGCCAGAGAGCGGGATTTGGAAAAGGTCTGCACCACGATCACATTGTCATATTTCTCAATCAGCGGCAGGGCGCTGACCCCGCCAAAATCAATATATGCCTCATCCACGATGACAATGACATCCGGATTGGCAGCTATGATCTTTTCGATCTCAGAAAGAGCTAATAATTCCCCTGTGGGCGCATTGGGATTCGGAAAAACAATACCCCCATTTTCTCCTGCATAGTCGGCGGGATTGATATGAAAGCTGTCATCCAATGGAATCTGCTTATAAGGAATACGAAGCATATCCGCCCATACGTCATAGAAAGAATACGTAATATCCGGAAAAAGGATCGGATTTTCTGCGTTAAAGAAAGTCATAAACAGCATCGCCAGGACATCATCCGAGCCGACTCCCACAAACACCTGATTGTTTTCCACATGGTAGACATCTGCAATCGCCTGCACCAGATCGCCAACCACCGGATCCGGATACAGTCTGAGCCTGTCGGTGTCAAAGGCTTCTAACGCCCTTTTCACTCCCGGAGCCGGCGGGTAGGGATTCTCATTGGTATTTAACTTGATTACGTTTGTATTCCTGGGCTGTTCTCCCGGAACGTAGGGAACAACCTTTCTGATATTTTTTTCCCAGTTTTTCATGTTTCCTCCTGTATAAAAGGGTTAGATTATTTACATTGTACCGCATTCTGAAAAAAAGTAAAGAATCCTGTATTTTTCTCTTGCGAAATTTTACAAAGGTGATAATATAGATACCGGCTCAAAATGAAACGCCAACTGCCACTGGCAAATGATCATACGGGGGGATTCGAACATGGGGAAAAGTACAACAAAAGATATGACAAGCGGCTCTTCCATGAAGCTGATCTTAGGCTTTGCGGTACCGCTTCTGCTTGGTATGCTGTTCCAGCAGTTTTACGGATTGGTAGACACGATGATCGTTGGCCAGTTTCTGGGCGTAGATGCCCTTGCGGCCGTGGGCGCCACCGGAAGCATCAACTTTCTCATCGTGGGCTTCTGTCAGGGAATCTGCACTGGCTTTGCCCTTCCCGTGGCCCAGCGCTTCGGAGCCAGGGACTACGAGGGCTTACGCAAATATGTGGGCAACTCTGCAGTGCTGTCTGTGATCTTCGGCGCAGTCATTACGGTACTGACGGTTGTATTCTGCCGGGGTATTCTCCAGCTCATGCGGACGCCTTCCAATATTATCGATCTATCCTATCATTATATTGTGGTGATTTTTGCAGGCATTCCTGCCATTATCCTCTACAATCTTCTGTCCTCTTACCTTAGGTCCCTGGGAGACTCCTTCACTCCGGTGGTCTTCCTGATCATCGCCGCGGTCTTAAATATCGGCCTGGACCTTCTATTTATTGTTGTATTTCACTGGGGAGTATTTGGGGCAGCCTTTGCGACCGTTGTATCCCAGGCATTTTCCGGTGTACTGTGCCTGTTTTTGATTATGAAGAAATTCGAGATTCTTCATCCGAAAAAGGATGATTGGAGGCTGGATGCCTTCTATGTGAAATATCTGTGCCTCATGGGACTTCCTATGGGTCTGCAGTACTCCATCACCGCCATCGGCAGCGTCATTCTGCAGACCGCGGTCAATTCCCTGGGGTCCGGGGCTGTTGCCGCCATGACCGCCGGAAGCCGTATTTCCATGTTCGTAGTCTGCCCCTTTGATGCCCTTGGCTCCACCATGGCCACCTACGGCGGTCAAAATGTAGGAGCCGGTAAATTAAAACGTCTGGGTGAGGGGCTGCGCTCTGCCATCATCCTTGGTGCAGCCTACTCTGTTCTGATTCTTCTGGTCCTGCTTGTATTTGGTAGAAATCTGGTCTGTCTGTTTGTCAAATCCACCGAGACAGCCGTCATTGCACAGGCAGACCAATTTTTAATCATCAACGCGATCTTTTATATTTTCCTTGCTCTGGTCAACATTGTCCGTTTTCTGATCCAGGGCATGGGCTTTTCCGGCTTTGCTGTCTTTGCCGGAGTTTTCGAAATGATTGCGAGAGCCCTGGTGGGTATGGTGTTTGTACCGGTCTTCGGATTTACCGCAGCCTGCTTTGCCAGCCCTCTGGCCTGGATTTTTGCGGACTGCTTTCTCATCCCTGCCTTCTTCCACTGCCGTAATAAGCTGAAGGCTATTGGTTCACAAAATTCACAAACCTCATAAACGCATTTCTTCCCTCATCCGTGCATTTAAATACTCCGGCATCATGCAGCACCTGCTCAAACACAAGTCCGATTTCGTGCTGCAGAATATCCATCACATTCTCTTCATTGACAGCGGAATACTTCCCAAGGAAGTCTTCCGCCCAGTCTGCGTGTGACGCCAGCGTGTCTGTCCCACGCAGATCTTTGCCGGAAATGATTGCCTCTGCAAGCTCTGCCATCTCATCCTTCAGTCGTGCCGGAAGCACGGCAAGTCCCATAACCTCAATCAGCCCGATATTCTCCTTTTTAATGTGATGCAGATTTGCATGGGGATGATAAACCCCCAGAGGATGTTCCTCTGTGGTGATATTATTCCGGAGCACCAGATCCAGCTCATAGTTTTCCCCGCGCATTCTTGCGATGGGCGTAATCGTATTATGAGGCGTTCCATCCGTCTGTGCAAAGACGAAAGCCGCTTCATCCGTATACCCTCTCCAGGCATTTAAAATCCGATCCGCCAGATCAATCAGACGCTCTCTGTCCGGTCCATTCAGCCGGATCACCGACATGGGCCACTTTACGATTCCCGCCTTCACATCAGAAAAATCCCGAAAATAAAGTTCCCGCTCCACAGGAGCCTTCGCCATGGCAAAGGTATAATGTCCTCCCTGGAAATGATCATGGCTTAAGATCGATCCCCCCACAATTGGCAGATCCGCATTGGAGCCTACAAAATAGTGAGGGAACTGCGTCACAAAATCCAAAAGCTTTCCAAAGGTTGCTTTTTCAATTTTCATTGGTGTGTGGCAGGCGTTAAATACAATACAGTGCTCATTATAATACACATAAGGCGAATACTGAAAAAACCACTCACTGTCATCTATGGTCACCGGAATGATCCGATGATTCTGTCTGGCGGGATGATTGATTCTTCCCGCATATCCCTCATTTTCCTTGCAGAGCTGACACTTCGGGTATGCACTCTGCTTTGCATTCCTCGCTGCCGCAATGGCCTTCGGATCCTTCTCCGGCTTGGACAGATTAATTGTAATATCCAATGCGCCGTACTCCGTATCCACCGTCCACTTCTGATCCTTTTTGATGCGGGCTCTTCTTATGTAATTGCTGTCACAGCTCAATTTGTAAAAATAATCCGTAGCCGCCTGTGGCGAAACCTTCTCATAAAGCTCCCGGAATTTTGCCCGGATTGTGCCGGGACGGTCTACCAGACATCCCATGATTCTGGTATCAAAGAGATCCCGGTAAACAATACTGTTCTCCTTCATGATTCCCCTGGCATATGCATCATCCATCATATCCGAAAGGATACCCTCCAATGCAGCCTCCCCGCTCTCCTGTGTCATGGCAGGCTTTTTTTCGTGGGAAAGAATCGTCTCCTCTTTGATTTCATCCAATGCAAACAGCTCCAACAGCCGATTGATGGTATAGATTTTATCTGCAGGATCAAGCAAACCTGTTGCAAGCCCATAATCCACCAGATCCAAAATACGCTCCTGTATCATCCTGTTGCCTCCCTCTTGGACATCCCCCAATCTAAACCAGCCGTGCCGGACCGTCTCCAATTTCTACCACATAAAACTCCGGAGTTTTCCCGACCTTTTCCTCGTAAACCTTCGTCAAATTCTCCTTGAAGCTGTCAATGGCTTCATCCTCTACAATGCTGACGGTACAGCCGCCGAAACCGCCTCCGGTGATACGTGATCCAATGACCCCCGGAGTTTTCCAGGCTTCTTCCGCGAGAATATCACATTCCTCACAGGAGGTTTCATAATCGTCCCGAAGGGACACATGGGAAGCATTCATCAGCTTTCCAAAGGTTACGAGATCCTTATTCTTCAATGCCTCTACCGCCTGAATTGTCCGCTGGTTCTCATAAACCGCATGTTTTGCACGTCGCCTGTTGGTCTCATCCTTAATCGAGGACTTGAAGCGCTCAAATTCCTCACAGGTAAGTTCTCCCAGACTTTCAATACCGCAAACCTCCTGAAGGTCGGCAAGGGCTTTCGCACTCTCATTCCTGCGGTCGTTGTATGCAGATGTCACAAGGCTGTGCTTCACCTTGCTGTTGGTCACAACGATTTTGGCCCCATCCAATACGATTGGCGCATAGGCATAGGAAAGATCGGAGGTATCAAGAAAGATTGCATGATCCTTTTTGCCCATGGCCGACGCGAACTGATCCATAATACCGCAGTTGCAGCCATTAAAGTTATTTTCAGAGTACTGACCAATCAGCGCAATGTCCTGATTGCTCACGTCAAAACCAAACATATCCTTCAGCATGTATCCGGTCACCACCTCGAGAGAAGCGGAGGAGGAAAGGCCGGAACCATTGGGAATATTGCCGTAAATTGCGATATCCAGTCCGCAGTCCAGCTTCATGCCCCGACCCTCAAAGGCCCAGATCACTCCGGCCGGATAATTGGTCCATTCTCCATTCTCCTTCGGCTTAAGGTTGTCCAGGGAGATCTGGATTGCTCCCATCCCTGCCAGATTGACCGAATAAAACTTAAGATTTCGGTCCTTTCGCTTTCGGGCTGCCAGATAGGTACCGATGGTCAACGCACAGGGAAAAACATGTCCCCCGTTGTAGTCGGTATGCTCCCCGATCAGATTCACGCGTCCCGGTGCAAAATAGACCCGTATTTCTCCCTCCGGACCATAGATTTCTCCAAATTTTTCCACCAATTCTTTTTCTGTCATCACTCTACTCCTTGTTTTTCTTTCTGAATCCGGTTCAGGGCTTTTCTTGCCTTTACCAGCTTGTCATAATTATTCACGCTGAGCTTCTCCGTCGCGCTGAGTTTCTCGTAGGCCCGTTCTGCCTTTGTGATGGCGTTTTCGGAGTCCTCTGTCACCTCCCCGACGGCGTCGATCAGATCAGACACCGCTTTCGCCTTTGCCGGGTCATTCCCGGTGGTACTCTCCGTCCCCGGCAGCTCATAGACCAGAACCGGATAATTCTTATCCACCGTTTCAAAAATCGTCTTCGCTGCAGAAAGCGGAAGGTTTACACATCCGTGGGAACCGCCGTATTTATAGATGGTTCCCCCGAAACGCCCCCGCCAGGTGGCATCGTGCATCCCGACATTTCCCGCAAAAGGCATCCAATAGGATACCGGAGTCTCATAATCATCCCCGCGAAGGACAGCATCCTTCTGGGTATAGTAGATTCCATAGGCTCCTGTAGGAGTTCCGTTATTCTTCGCCACATTCCCGGATACAAAATCGGTATCCAAAACCAGCTTTCCGTCCTTATATAAAAACAGATGCTGGGCCGTCAGATTGATTTCCACGTAGGAATCCCCATAATCGTGTTTCCCGTGGGAATTGGCCGTCATGGAATAATTCAGATCCCGGGTCACAGCCTTTCCCGCCTTGATATCTGCGATAATCTGCCTGACTTCCGCCTCTTCATCCACCTTCCATCCATAATGGCTGTCTGGTATGGTAACCTCCGTTCCGTAGGAGGTACGCAGCGTCTTTGAGGAATAGCAGGTATTATAGGTTTTGGCCAGGGAAGAAACGTATTCCGCCACCTTATCCTGCCGGAATACCGGCTTTTGCTTCTTATTCAGTTTAAACCAGTCTCCAAACTCGGAAGCATCCAATAGCTTTGTGTGATCTCCGATCTGGAAGGTAATACTGCACCCCGCGTACTTGTTCAACTTCTCTATGGCCTTCGCCAGCTGCTCATCATCATCCTTCACCTTCGGCTCCACATAGGCTCCTGCCTCCTCCACCGAAAGAGTGGCTGCCATCCCGCTGACCGCAGAGGACACCTCGGAAAGCAGCTTGTCGCTGTCAATCGTAGTTCCGGGAACACAGGGCTTTACGGTAAAGCCGCTGTCCGGATCGTACTTGGAAAAGGTGGCGCTTATCGGTTTCACCTGCTGCTCCTCATCCATACAATCTAAAGCCATCAGTTTCTCCTTAAGCAGCTGTTCATCGTATTCCACCAATGTTTTTCCTGTAAGATCATGCCTGAAAAACAGCTGGATGGGCCATGCAAATGCCGGCTGTTTCTCCAGCAGCTGCTCGATCGTCCCGTCCCACTGAGGCTCCAGCGCAATATCTGCGCCCCGGATTTCTTCTCGTTTTCCCTCCCGCTCCTCCAGCGTGAGCGTATAGGAATGGATTTCCTCCGTCATTTCCTTCTTCAGTGTCTCTGCCGTATATCCTCCCACGCCCCGTCCATCCAGGGTGGTCCGTGGGAAAAAGTGATTCCTGAAATAAAAGCAGACACCGAAATAGATCACAAGCAGCAGGCCAAGAAGCACCAGACCGATGATCCTTTTTTTCTCTTTTGTATTCATCATTATCCCTCTTATCTTTTTATCCATTTTCATTATATTGGCTCGCTTTGGCCATGTCAACAGAAAGGAAAATGCTTAACATTTTATGAACATTGTTTGAAGTCTATTGTCGCTTTTTTAAAGAGGTGCTATACTCTTTAGCATAAAGGAACACCATGAAAGGAAAAGGGGATTGTGCAATGGAACGCTTCAAACTGCGATTTCGGAATTTATATGAAAAATACAAACACCTGTTGCTGCTTTTGTATTTTCCAGTCTATCTGATCTGGTTTGCTTATGTGGAAAAAACCGTAACCACACGGTTTCATGTCATTCACGTTGCGCTGGATGACTACATCCCGTTCTGCGAGTATTTTATTATACCGTATCTTCTGTGGTTTGCCTATGTTGCCTTCGGCATCATCTACATGGCATTTCACAACAAATCGGATTATTACAGGCTGTGCGCTTTCCTGTATACCGGGATGACCGTGTTTCTGATCGTATCTACGATCTATCCGAACGGGCATTTTCTTCGCCCGTCCTATTTTACGCATCACAATCTGTGCACGATGCTCTGTGAATTTTTATATTCGTCCGATACTGCAACGAACCTGTTTCCCAGTATCCACGTATATAATTCCATCGGAATCCATCTTGCCATCTCGCACAATGAGAAGCTTCGCAGCAATAAAACCATACAGCTTTTATCCTTAGTGCTGATGGTCAGCATCATATTGGCCACCATGTTTTTAAAGCAGCACTCCGTATTTGATGTATGTACGGCCTTCCTGCTGGCCTATGTCATGTATCGTGTTGTTTACCGCAGAGGCCTTTCCTTTTCCTCGCAGCCTCATAAATCACGCAGCAAGCTCTCCATGGAGCAGCGTTAAAAAATGTCCTGGGTGTCACGCACTCAGGACATTTTCATTATAAACAGAACCATTCGTAAATCAAAGGAAGCATCTTACTCCTCACGGTCAGCCTTTCTCTCCACCAGATGCCGGAAAAACGGATCCACCATCTGTGCCATTTCCTTCTGATTCTTTGTCTGGGAATCAAACTCCTCCGTCAGATCCTCCATCTGCATTCGGTTACGTTCCTCCGACTTTACGATCTCATCATCGGCATTCTTAAGCACCGTGACCTGATCCATCATTGCCTGAAGCTCTCCGACAATGGTGGCCTCTCCTGCCTGATCCGCCTCCCGGACCACATCCCCGCAGGTCTTCATCAATCTTGCCGCTGCAATATTATTTTCCTTCAGAAGAGCCACGAGACGGTGGACCTCCTCCTCCAGCCTCTGAACCTCAGCCTCGGAATCTGTAAGCTGCTTCCTTGCACTGGCAATCACCTGGTCATAATTGGAGGCATAGCTTCGAATGGCCTCCGCAGATGTGACAAACTGCTTACCTGATTCTCCCAGACGCCCGGCTTCAATGGCCGCATCCAGTGCCAGAACTCCCATCTGCTTGCCGTATTCCTCCATCTGATCCAGCTGGCGGCCACTATCCTTATTCCGGGCCCGAAGTCTGGCGGGAACCTCATTCAGATATTTGGATGGAGACGTAAAATGCTTGTTGGCATCCACCAGCTCTGTGGTTTTCTCCAACACCTCCCGGAAATGGTCTCTGACCTCTTCCTGCTTTCTTTCCATACCCTCGGCCTTGGCGGACAGCTCCTGAAAGGATGCCGAAAGGGCATTCTCCATCTCAACATTGCCCAGAGCAAGCTCCGATACATTGGAAATATTCTGTCGGATCTGCTCCATATCTGCGTCCGCCTGCCTTCTGGAGCCCTCCAGCTCCGATGCTGTGGCATCGAACATATCCTTCTTTTCTTCGACTTTCTCAAAAAACGCATCATCCATCTGAAGCGTCTGCTTTAACTTTTCCAATTCTTCCTGATTCGCTTTATTTCTGCCGAACATGTTATACCCTCCACTGTCTCTATTTTACAATGTCTCCGGCCATTTTTCAACGATAATATGAAATCACAAACTCCAGGCTTTCCATATCCCGGTATGTATCCAGCTTTGGAGAATAAACAATGGAAAGCACGATGGGATTTTCTCTGCCATGCATGGCATGAGTGAGAGCATCCTCTCCAAACCGCTCCCTCACATAGGTCAAAAAATCTTCCACACCCCCAAAAAGCACCGCAGATATATGCCGGTTTCCGCCGGACACAAGGCTCAGCCGGAGTACATTCTGATTCTTTCCTACCACCCACAGTCGTTTCACGTGAAGATTCCTGTCTGCAAAAAGAGGCTTTGGATTATCCTTGCCAAAGGGGGCCAGCAGAGCGAGCTGACGCACCAGCTCAGTGGTCACATAATCCACAGGCATCGGAACATCAATATGAATCTTTGGCGTCAGTTCCTCCACGCCAAGAGGACAGCACGCATTGATCTGACTCCGAAAGCGCTCCACATTCTCCTCGGGAAGAGAAAGTCCTGCAGCCATGGGATGTCCTCCGAAGCGGGTAAACAGCTCCGCGCACTGACACATCTGCTCATACATGGAATATTCCTCGATGGATCTGCCGCTTCCCTTGACCCCCTCCTTCCCCTTCGTGAGGATGAAGGTCGGGCGATAATAGCATTCCCGAATCCGCCCCGCTATAATTCCCGCGATACTCTCATCTACCTCAGGCAGATACAGAACCAGCACCGGATCCTTTTCATAATCCCCACTCTCGTACAGTCGCATGGCTTCCTCCACGCCATCCTGGGTCATCTGCTTTCGTTCTTCATTCAAAGCCACCAGACGGTTCGCCGTCACTGTGGCCTGCCGCTCATTTTCAGAGAGAAAAAGAGAAAGGGCAAGCTGTGCCGTCTCGAGACGTCCCGCAGCATTGATGCAGGGTCCCAGCACAAAACCAAAATGATAACATTCCACCTGCTGAGGTGTCAGCTGGCACTGCCCGATCAGAGCCCTCATTCCGATATTTTGGGTGTGATGGATTCTTTGAATGCCCTCCTTCACCAGAATTCGGTTGACTCCGGTTAAAGACACCACATCCCCCACTGTCGCAAAGGCAACAAATTCCAGCAGTTCCTCTGCTTCTTTTCTGTCAAGGCCCATTCTTTCATAGAGAATACAGACCAGAAGCCACGCCACAGCTGCCCCGCAGAGCTCTTTAAAGGGATATCTGCATGTGCTCCTGTGGGGATTGACAATGGCATCGGCCGCCGGAAGCGTTTCGTGAATTTCTCCATCCATGTCGGTAAATGGAACTGCATGATGATCCGTCACGAGCACCGTCATTCCAAGCCCCTTTGCATAGGTGATTTCTTCCGCTGCTGCAATGCCGTTGTCGCAGGTAAGGATTGTATCCACACCGCAGCCTGCAGCATCATCGATCAGATTCCGGTTTAGTCCGTAGCCATCGGTAATGCGGTTTGGGATTGCCACATCCACATCAGCCCCCACCCTCTTCAAAGCACGAAGAAGCACATAGGAGGACATGACACCATCGATATCATAATCCCCAATCACACGAATTCTTTTCTTCTCTCCTATTTTCTCTGCAAGGATTTTCACCAGCCGGTCCGCATCCTTTAACAGGTGCGGATCCGGCAGGTCCACAAGACTGCCCTGCAGAAACAGGCGGATTTCCTCCTCTGTGACTGCATCGCGGTTTCTTATCACCCGTGCCGTCACCTGATCAATTCCAAAGCGTTTTCCGATTTCTTTGAAGTCGGCTTTTTTATTTGCTACCATCCATTGTTCTTTCATAGGTCACCTTTTCGTCTGTTCAGTATCTTCACAAATACACCTTTTCTTATCTCAGCGAAGCTCCGCGATTCGCGATACCGCTACGTAAATGTCGGAAATTTTATACCATGTGGGATAGTCTACCACACCTGTGACCGGCAATCCAAATACCGACTGGAATTTTTCCACGGCCTCCCTGGTCCTGTTTCCGTAGATTCCATCCGCCGTCAACGTTGGAATGGCCGGATAGGATCTGGAGATCCTTGCCAGCTGCTCCTGAAGCTGCCGGACCTTGTCTCCACTGGCTCCAACTCCCAGGTCATAGCCCGGCCACGAAGCCGGAATGCCGGAGATTCCCTGAGCCGAATTGATATACATATCATTTCCGTAATAGTTTCTGATAATCTCTATGGCAGAATATCCCTGATCTCCCAGGTACTTGCTGCCCCATTGGGACATCCAGTTGGGGCAGGTCACCCTCTGACCGTCACAGTACTGGGTGAGGATTGGCTGACGTACGCCCGGTCTGGACAAATAGTTTTCAAACATCTCATCTACCACCCGGGAAATGCTTTGAAAATAATTTCTTCCATACATAAATTTATGGTCATAGGCCGTGGAGGAGGTAATGGTAAACTGATAGCCCTTTCCCCGGTACCACTCCGTATATACCCGGTTTAAGGTAAAGGACATGATTGCCAGAATATTTGCCCGCAGGGTTGCGTCCGGCCAGGTGGCATAAATCTCCGAGGATGCCACATTCTTGATATAATCCCGGTAGCGGATATAATAATTGGCGGCAGTAGAATCCGAAGGAGCCCCGTCATGGACCACCACATACTCAGGAATTACCACACGGCTTAAAACGATTTCCCCGGTTTCCTCCATGGGCTTAATCTCATCCTCCGGAATCTTTGGCGGATAATCTCCGTATAGGGTATGAGCCGGAATTACAATGGTATCGATTTGATTCCCCGGCGCATCCTCCGCCTCCATTCTCACATTTTGAATCGCCGCTTCCCCCGGAAGGATGTCAATTGCCGAAACCGTAATTTCCCGGTACCCCGGTGCTTTGACCTGGATGGTATATTCCGCATAGGGCTGCTGCTCCCCCGGCTCCATGGAATATTCAAGTGGCGGAGCATTAAGCGTAATCGTCTCACTGTTTCCCGAATCATCCGTGCTCACCTCCTCCAATGTGACCGACGGGTTTCCGGTGTAAGAAATATCAATCGTCGCTCCCTGCACCGGATTTCCGGTGGACGCATTGGTCAGACTGATTCGGAGCGTCCCCTTATCTATGTTGTTTGTATTGTCATTTACATTCTGCTGCAGATCCATACAAGATCCTTTTTATTTTTTGATGTTATTGTATGCCTCTTGCGAAAAAAAGTTCCCATTGTTATACTATTGTTGTGTGGGAGCGCATATGAATATTTATAATATAGGAGGATTTATCATGCACACATTTCAGCCATATCCAATGGAGCTTTTAGAAATGAACCCCTTCACCAAAATCGGAAAGGAATGGGCTCTGGTTTCTGCCGGAGACAAGGACAAATGCAACACCATGACCGTAAGCTGGGGAGGCGTTGGCGTCCTCTGGGGCAAAAACGTCGTTTACATCTTTATCCGGGATTCCCGCTACACCAAGGAGTTCCTTGACCATGGAGATCTGTTCTCACTCTCTTTCTTAAACAAAGATTACCGGGATGCCTTAAATTACTGTGGCAGCCACAGCGGAAGAAATGAGGATAAGTTTGCTGCAGCCGGGCTTACGCCGGCCTTCCGCCACAACATTCCTTATCCGGATGAAGCGAATCTGGTTCTGCTCTGTCGAAAGATGGCGGCAGTTCCGATCACAGAGGATACTTTCACAGATCCGGTCATCGCATCGAAGTGGTACGGTGACCACGATATGCACACCATGTATGTGGGAGAGATCATCGAGGCTGTGGCACGCTGATTTTCTCGTTTTTGGGTTTTTGCTTCAAAGTATAAACTCTGCAATTCGGACAGATGTATGGCCTGCGGCCCTGACAAACCTCCGGCTTGACGTCATGACATGTCTCTTTTACGCCGTACATCTGTAACCTCCATTGATAACTCTTGTCCTTTTTTTTACGTACGGACTAAATCAATATTTTTCATTTTTCGCCCGTACATTTTCTGCATTCCGTACGGGTGATTTCTTCACTTTTCTATTTTCACACGCACATCTCCTGCATCCCGTACGGGTGATTTCTTCACTTCTCTGTTTTCACACGTACATCTCCTGCATTCTGTACGGGTGATTTCTTCACTTTTCTATTTTCACACGCACAGTCCCTGTAGTCGCGGAAATACGCCACATGACATGCACCGATTGGCTATATAAAACTGTGGTAACTATTCAGAACCCCTTAGAATTAGATAATCAGAATTGTCGTGCGGTTTTGCGAATGTATGGGGAGGGGGTCTGAATAGTTACAAACTGTGAATATTACTCTCCGTGATGACATACGAAAATACTGTGGCGATATATGAAAATGGGCAGCATGATCGGTTTTTCCACAGCCGAAATAACGAAAACTCCTACCGGCACTCCGTGCTGATGGATTCAATTGCCACAGCACCACCACGAACAACAGAGATATGCTTGAATTTCTTCTTCAGGAGCGCGATCAGGTCATTATGCTTATGCTCGGTCCGCTTACACTCCAGCATAACGCTGTGCATACCGATATCTACCACGTCCACCCGCATGGCCTGAGCAATCTGAAATGCTTCCGTCATCTGGGCCTCCGTCAGATCGGAAATGGTGACGAACATCAGCTCCTTCATGCGAAGGGGCACATCGGTAAGGTCAATCACCTTAATGACCTCTACCATGCAGTTTAACTGTTTTTTTATCTGCTCAAAGGTAATATCATCAGACTCCACACCGATCGTCATCCGGGAAACAGTTTCATCCTCGGTCTCACCAACGGTGAGGGAATGTAAGTTATAGGATTTTGCGGAAAAAAGTCCGGAAACCTTGGCAAGAACACCGACCTCGTTTTCCACGTACAATGCGATCCATCTTTTTTTCATTTCAGACATCTTTTCCACCTCCTACTTCAATATCATTTCACTCATGGGGTTGCCGCTCTTTACCATAGGAAGCACCAGTTCATCCGTTGCAATCATAAATTCAATCACAGTTGGCGCGTCGGTATGCTTCTTTGCCTCCGCAAAGGCTGCATCAATCTCATCCTCGGAAGTCACGCGAATTCCATAGGCACCGTAACTTTCAGCCAGCTTGACGAAATTCGGTGTATATGGCGGGCAGGCCTCATTCGGTCCCTTACAATCTGCAGGACATGAGGGTCGTCTCCTCAGACAGGTTGCACTGTAGCGCTTGCCATAGAAAAGTTCCTGCATCTGCCGCACCATGCCCAGATAATAGTTGTTGAGCAGACAGATGGTCACTGCCGCCCCCTGTGTCACTGCCGTCGCCATCTCCTGGATATTCATCTGGAAACCGCCGTCACCGGTGATACAGACTACCTGCCGGTCCGGATTTGCAAGCTTTGCACCAATGGCCGCCGGAAATCCAAATCCCATGGTGCCAAGCCCTCCGGAGGTGATCAGCTGACTCTCCTCATCCAATTCCAGATACTGGGTAGCCCACATCTGGTGCTGTCCCACATCCGTCACATAGATGCTGTGCGGAAATTCCCGATTGATACGCTCCATAATCATCTGCGGGCTTAATCCCCGGTCACGACGCATCGCAAGCGGATTTTCCTCATCCCAGGCATGGATCTGGGCAATCCATTTATCTGTTTTCATTGGCGCTGTCCACTCCAGGAGCTTATCCAGAGCCACACCGGCATCGGCCACCACCGGCACGTCCACCACGACATTTCTGGAAATGGATGCGGTATCCACATCGATATGTACAATTTTTGCCTTCGGGGCAAACTCATTCAGGTCGCCGGTAATTCGATCGTTGAAACGGGTGCCGATAGAAAAGAGCACATCACATTGGCTGACCGCCATATTGGCTGCATATTTTCCGTGCATGCCACAGTTTCCGATATAGAGAGGGTGCGTGGTAGGAATCGCGCCTTTTCCCATAATGGTGGTTACTACCGGTACTCTTTCCTGCTCCGCAAACTTCTGCAGTTTTTCATTTGCTCTGGCAATGTTGATACCGCCGCCGGCAAGGATCAGGGGCTTTTTCGCTGATTTCAAAAGCTTAAAGGCCCTCTTCAGCTGACCTACATGTACGCCATTGATTGGCTTATAGCCACGAATATCTACATGCTCCGGGTAATCCGAAGGTCCGGATGCCGTCTGAATATCCTTTGGAATATCCACCACCACCGGGCCCGGCTTTCCTGTACTGGCAATATGAAATGCCATCTTAATGATTTTCCCAAGATCCTCACGTTTTCTGACTGTAACACCATACTTGGTAATGCTTCTGGTCATGCCTACGATATCGACCTCCTGGAAGGCGTCATTTCCAATCAGCCCTAAAGGCACCTGTCCGGTAAAGCAGACCAGGGGAATACTGTCATAGTGAGCATCTGCGAGTCCCGTAATGATATTGGTAGCACCCGGACCACTGGTCACCAGACATACGCCGGTCTTTCCGGTGGATCTGGCATACCCCTCTGCCTCATGGATGAGCCCCTGTTCATGGCGGGGAAGCACCAGATTGATGGCATCCGTCTTGTACAGTTCATCAAAAAGATCCGTGACGGTTCCGCCCGGATAACCAAAGATCGTATCCACACCTTCTTCCATCAGCGCTTTAACAAATAATTTTCTTCCTGTGATATCCATCTTTGTGTCCTCCTATATCAGTCCAAATGTGCGAAGCAGAAAAATCCACAGGGTCAGCATAACAGCTGCCAAAAGCGTCGTAACCACTACCACGCTTGCCGTCAGTACCCCGTCATTCTTCATACTCTTCGCCATAATATAACAACTTGGGGTTGCCGGTGCCGCCAGCATAATTAATATGGCAACCATTTTTTCCCCTGTAAAGCCCATAAAAGCAGCAATCGGGAGAAAAATCATCGGCTGGATCAAAAGCTTAAGGGCAGAAGCCCATGCCGTGGGTTTCATCTTTGCCAGCGCCTTTTTTCCTTCAAAACCCGCACCGATCACGATCAGTGCCAAAGGCGTTGCCATCTGGGCAACCGAGTTAATTGTCTTGCTTATGATGGTCGGAAACCGAATTCCAATGAGCGCCGCCAGCATACCAAGGAAAATGGAAATAATAATCGGGTTTTTTAGAATATTAAGACAAGCCTGCCTGATTTTTCCCGTATCCCTTTTTCCATCACTCTCCTGGGCCTCAAAAGTCAGGACAATGACGGAATAGATGTTGTAAAGAGGGACCGCACCGATGATCATCAAAGGCCCCATCGCTGAGGTTCCGTAAATATTGCTGATAAAGGCCAGTCCCATCACCGCCGCACTGCTTCGAAAGGAGGCCTGCACAAAGGCTCCCCGTATGCTGTCATCCTTCACAAACAGCTTTGCTCCACCCCAGATTCCCCAGAAGCAGATAGAGCTTGCGATGGCACAGAACAGCACAAATTTCAGATCGAATACGTTTCTTATATCCACTGAGGCGATATCCCGAAACAGCATAAAGGGAAGAGTTACCTTAAAATTAAATTTGTTGGCCACCGTGACGAAATGCTCATCCAGCATCCCGATTTTTCTGAGGATCCATCCGATGACCATTACCATAAAAATCGGCAGTGTCACGTTGACACTGAATAAAAAATCACTCATTTTACTCTCTCGTATTTATAAAAATAAAATTCCAGATCAAAATAGGTTTGTTCCTCGCTGTCTGCCGTTATTTTCCACTCCGGCCGCTCATCCAGATTCGGGAAATAGGCATCCGCATCATAGGAATAATTGATCTTGGTGATGTGGGCAACATCGCATTCATCCAGAAGCTCTTCGTATATCTTCTCTCCTCCGATGACGTAAATATCTTCACTGTTGTATTTCTTTAACTCCTGGTGGAGTTCATCCAGAGAATGCACCACAATGGCATTATCCACCTTATAATCGGGATTATGGGTCAGCACAATATTGGTGCGCATTTTAAGAGGTCTCCCGTCGGGAAAACTTTCCAGGGTTTTACGTCCCATCACCACAACCTTTCCCGTGGTGGTTTCCCGGAAAAATTTCTGGTCCATGGGGATGCGCACCAGAAGATGATTGTTTTTACCGATGGCCCAGTTATTGTCTACTGCTGCGATCAGATTCATATGTTTGTTTCTCCTTCCTTTGAAGATCAGTCCCTGCACAATTTGCTTTCAGCAAACGGACCGACAATTTAGGTTTTAGACGGCGATAGGAATATCCTTGATCTGAGGCCCCGTCACATAATCCGTAATTTTGATATCGTCAGTGGTAAACTGATAAAAATCCCTGATTTCCGGGTTCAGCCAGAATTTCGGAGCCGGATGCTGCTCTCTGGTGATCAGTTCCTGCACCAATGGTACGTGGCGGTCGTAGATGTGGGCATCTGCGATCACGTGCACCAGTTCTCCCACCTGCATATCGCAGACCTGGGCCAGCATGTGCATCAGCACCGCATACTGACAGACATTCCAGTTGTTGGCCGCAAGAACGTCCTGGGACCGCTGGTTTAAGACCGCGTTCAATGTCAGCTTATCCTCCCCCGGCTTCTGGGTTACATTAAAAGTCATGCTGTAGGCACAGGGATACAGATTCATCTCATGGAGATCCTCATGGACATACATATTGGTTAAGATCCGTCTGCTGAAGGGATTGTGCTTCAGGTCGTAGATCACCCGGTCCACCTGATCCATCATGCCCTCCTTATACTGGTGCTTCTTTGCCATCTGATACCCATAGGCCTTACCAATGGAGCCATCCGGATCTGCCCACTCATCCCAGACCGTACTCTTCAGGTCATGGATATTGTTGGATTTTCTCTGCCAGATCCAGAGAATCTCCTCCGTGGCAGTCTTAATGGCGGTCTTCCTCAAGGTGATTGCCGGAAATTCCTTTGACAGGTCATAGCGGTTGACCACCCCGAATTTCTTAATGGTATAAGCACTGCTGCCATCCTCCCAGTGGGGACGGACCAGCTCTCCCTCCGTGCTTGTCCCGTTTTCTAATATATCTTTGCACATAGCAACAAAAATCTTATCTGCCTGACTCATCCTTTTCTCTCTTTCCTCTTGCAATAAATATCTGCGGGTCAACAGGTCCGCTAACAATTCATTTTAACGAATTTTCAACCAAAAGTCTATGATATAATTTGTTGTACTATCAGCCGGTATTCGGTTAAGGACTGGCACTTTTTCATCTGCTTAAGAAGCCTCTCCTTTTCCGGGAAAAAACGGATCAGGTAGAACCAGATCTCCTTCATGTGAAACACCACATCCCGTTCCCCCGGAAACAGGACAAGGCATCCCTCCAGAATCTCATCATGCCATGCCCCGATCTGCGTTTTTGAGGCTTTCGGTTTTCCAAGGATTTCCCCCACCAGACCCGGATTTGCAAGAAGCCCTCTTCCAATCATGATCCGATCCACCGTAGGAAACAATTCCGTGATTTTCCTGTAATCCTCCACCGTCTCAATATCCCCATTATAACACAATGGGACAGAAATCTTCTCCACCGCTTTCGCAAAAGCCGCAAGCCTCGGCTTATTCTGATAAAAATCCGCCCTGACCCGGGGATGAATGATTACCTCTTCAAAGGGATATTTTGCAAAAATGCCGCAAAGAATGTCCCACTCCTCCTCGGTCTCCATACCGATGCGCGTCTTTACCGATACGGCAATAGGACATTTTTCCATGATCTCCCCCAGAAATTGGTCCAGCTCCCCGGGATAAGCCAAAAGACCGGCTCCCCGTTTCTTGGAGACCACAGTACCGGAGGGGCAGCCCAGATTTAAATTCACACAGGAAAATCCCATATCCGCAAGTTTCCCTGCCATATCCAGGAATTCCCCAGCCTGATTACCGATGAGCTGGGGCACCAATGTGATTCCCTGATTGTTTTGCAGATCCAGATCCCGCAGTATTTTTTTATTCATTCGCTTTGCAGCGGGAATAAAGGGCGTAAAATAGCGATCCATATACGGAAAATGGTGTGCAAAAGCATTCCTGACCACAAATCCGCTGATTCCCTCCAGAGGTGCAAAGTAAAAGCGCATAATCATCCTCCATACAATATTCTTTGTTTCTTGACATCCATTCCCATGACGCCTATATTGAACATAGGGTCTATTCACAAAGGAGAACTGCTATGAAACACACAAACGTCAAACAGAAGAAATGGTTCCGCCTCATTTTATTAATTGCAGCACTGGTATTTGTAAGCCTCCTGTGCTATTTTATCGGACGTCCCCTTGTTCGTTTTGTCTCTGAGCCGGAGCAGTTCCGTCTGTGGGTCAAAAGCAAAGGGCTCCTTGGCATTCTGGCCTTTATGGGCATGAATATTTTACAGGTATTCCTTGCCGTCATTCCCGGCGGTCCCTTTGAAGTGGGTGCCGGATACGCCTTTGGCGTGTTTTGGGGTACAGTGTTCTGTGACTTTGCAATGACCCTTGCAGGAGTTCTGATCTTTCTCTTTGTCAGACGCTTCGGCATGCGCTTTGTGGAACTGTTTGTCAGTAAAGAAAAAATAGAATCCGTTCACATATTAAAAAGTTCCAGGCGTTCGGAGAGCATTATATTACTGCTCTTCCTCATACCTGGAACCCCAAAAGATCTCTTTTCCTATTTGATCGGTCTGACGGATATCAAGCTCTCCCACTGGATCTTTATCTCTGCCGTAGGGCGTCTCCCTGCGATCTTTCTGTCCGTCCTGAGCGGCAGCGCCCTGGGGAAAAGCGAATACTCGACAGCTGTCATTGTTCTGATCGTACTGATCATCCTGTACATCATCGGCCTTATCGTCTACCGCTATCACAACCAGCGCATGAAGTCATCTGATCACGAATAGAACAGCATCAATACGGCGCACGGCTGATCCTCATCGGCTCTCCTGTGCTTCCCTCGCTCAGAATCTTATTGATACAGATCTCACAGACATCACCATCCCTGTCCTGCACCCGGATCACCTGAGTGGATACCCACTGGTATTGTTTGCCCCGTCCCTTCTGGTACAGCTTAACGGTAACCTCTCTCTTTCCCTGGCCAAAACTCTGCAAAAGCTTCTCCCTCGAAAAATTCTGCAGAAACAGGCTCTGATAATTTGGATGGATATTCTCCACTCCGTAATCGATCAGATCATCATATTTCCCTGTCATCGGAAGCTCATCCGCAAGAAAACCATCATCCTTGATCATCGTATAGGTGTTCTTGGTCAGATTCACAGATACAATCATTGGAAATGCCTGGGACACGGCTTCAAACACCGACAGAATATCCCTCACGCTGATTCCGTTTAATGCCTCGAATTCTTCAAATGTCTTTCCTAGTTTCATCCTATGCACCCCCTGTGTATAAAATAAAGAACCCCTTCTCCATACCTTTATTATAAAATCTATCTGCATATTTTACAAGATACAGAATACAAAGTTTGTATGTTTATTTTACCACACTGCGGGTGAATGGCTTCTCTTCGCGCTGCAACGAAAAAGGATATCCTGACGGATATCCTTTATGCTGTAAGAGCGATAGACGGGGCTCGAACCCGCGGTCTCGACCTTGGCAAGGTCGCGCGTTACCAACTACGCCACTATCGCATATCCAATTGTCTGTGTTCTCTCGAACACATTTAGTATAATACCAAAGCCATCCCCCAATGTCAACCTCTTTTTTTAATTTTTTTAAATTTTTTATACGATTGCAAAAATTCTCGTTTTAACCTGCAGACATAAACCACAGTCCCCACGCATAAATTATAGGGAACAGGAAATGGAGGATAATTATGAGTGTAAAAACAAAAATCGTCGTTCTTCACATGAAAAAGCTGCTCTTTGCCGGAGCTGCTGTCATACTTGGGATTCTATTATTTCTTCTGCTCTTTTTCACGCTGCACAGACAGGAAAAACCGGCAGAGGAATCCGTTCAGACGATGTACATACCGGGAGTATATACCTCCTCTGTCATGATCGATGAACATGCACTGGATGTGCAGGTGGCTGTGGACGAAAATCATATCAACTCCATTTCACTCATCAACCTTGATGATACGATGGAAACCATGTATCCGCTGATCCGGCCTACCCTGGAGGAATTGTCCCAGCAGATCATCACAAAGCAGTCCGTCGACGATATTACATATTCCAAGAACAACCAATACACCTCTATGCTGCTGCTTTCCGCAGTGACCGACGCATTAGAAAAGGCATCGCCATAAGCGATGCCCTATTCTTCCGTGCTCAGCCCACTCATATAGTCGGCTACTGCACTCACATCCGTATAAATCGTCTTGCTCGGCTTCTTATCCTCATAGGTCTGATAACCGGTATATCCTGCCCATCCGACCAGTCCCACAAGAATCACCGAAAGACAGATTCTCGCAAGGATTCCCTTTGCCTTCTCCCTCGCCATAATCTTCTTACGGTTTGCCTTTTCTTTCTTATATTGATCTACCTTTGCCTGACTCATATTTTTCTCCTGCCTGTTCTTTCATCCTTTTATGAACAGAATCTATTTTACACATTTTTTGTCAAAAAAGCAAGCCCCGGTTAACCAAGTCCGCACATAAGTCCGACGCAGTGCACCAGAAATGCCATCAGCCATGCGATCACACACTGCATGACCACTACAAGAACCGCCCATTTTCCCCCAAGCTCCCGCTTGACAGCGGCAATTGCCGCCACACAGGGCGTATAGAGGAGTGTAAATACCAGAAAGACGGCAGCTGTAAAAGGCGTCAGAATCTCGCATGCCGACAAAACCGTCATGGTGCTGACCACGCTCTCCTTTGCCATCAAGCCGGTAATCAACGCGGTAGAAATTCTCCAGTCCCCAAAGCCCAGTGGTTGAAACAGAGGAGCAATCAAGCCTCCCACAGCAGCCAGAATACTGTCCCTGGAATCTGCCACAATATTCAGATGCAGGTCAAAACTCTGCAAAAACCAAATCACCAGGGCAGCAATAAAGATCACCGTAAAAGCTCTGGTCAGAAAATCCTTTGCTTTATCCCAGATCAGCCTTCCGACGCTCTTAGCGCTGGGAAGCCGGTAATTGGGAAGCTCCATAACAAAGGGTACCGGCTCCCCCTTAAAGGCCGTGTGATCCAGAATACAGGCAAACAAAATTCCTGTCAGAATGCCGGTAAAGTACAAAATCGTCATCACAAGAGCTCCGTGCCTCGGGAAAAATGCTGCCGACATAAACGCATAGATCGGCATTTTCGCGGAACAGCTCATAAAAGGCGTCAATAGAATCGTCATTTTCCGGTCGCGCTCCGAAGGAAGGGTCCTGGTAGCCATAATCGCCGGTACCGAACAGCCAAAGCCAATGATCATCGGCACAAAACTCCGCCCGGACAATCCCAGCTTTCTTAAAAGCTTATCCATCACAAAGGCCACCCGCGCCATATAACCGCTGTCCTCCAGAAGTGACAGGAAGAAAAACAGCGTGACGATCACCGGCAGAAAGCTTAACACACTTCCCACACCGGCAAAAATACCATCAATTACCAGAGAATGCACCACCGAATTGACATGCGCCGCTGAAAGCACCCGATCCGTCCAGGTCGTAAAGGTATCAATTCCCGCAGACAGCAGGTCAGACAGCCACTTCCCGATCAACCCGAAGGTAAGATAAAAAATCAGGACCATGATTCCGGCAAATACCGGAAGTGCTGTATATTTTCCTGTCAGGATCCGGTCAATTTTTCTGCTTCTGATATGCTCCCTGCTCTCATGAGGGCGTACCACCGTTGCGGAGCAAACCTTGTGAATAAAAGTAAACCGCATATTTGCCAATGCCGCCTGACGGTCCATCCCGCTCTCCGTCTCCATCTGGGAAATGATATGCTCTATCATCTCCTTCTCATTCTGGTCCAGGTGCAGCTTCTCCTCCAGAAGAGCATCCCCTTCCACCAGCTTGCTGGCCGCAAACCGGGTAGGTATTTTATATTTATGGGTATGATCCTCAATCAGGTGCATGATGGAATGGATGCAGCGATGCATGGCTCCTCCGTCCGGCCCTTCGGCATCACAGAAGTCCATTCTTCCCGGCCGCTCCCGATACCTCGCCACATGCAGGGCATGCTTGACCAGCTCATCAATTCCCTCGTTCTTCGCAGCAGAAATGGGCACTACCGGTATTCCCAGAGTATCCTCCAGCAGATTAATATCAATGGTTCCGCCGTTTTCCCGCACCTCATCCATCATATTCAATGCCAGAACCATCGGGATATCCAGTTCGATCAGCTGCAGCGTCAGATAGAGATTCCGTTCAATATTTGTGGCATCCACAATGTTGATGATTCCTCTCGGGCGGTCATTTAAGAAAAATTCCCGGGTCACGATCTCCTCGCTGGTATAGGGCGACATGGAATAAATACCCGGCAGATCCGTCACAAGGGTATGCTCCTGTCCGCGGATCGGCCCGTCCTTTCGGTCCACCGTAACCCCCGGAAAATTGCCCACATGCTGATTGGAACCTGTCAGCTGGTTAAACAGGGTAGTCTTGCCACAGTTCTGATTACCGGCCAGGCCAAAAGTCAGAAGTTCTCCCTTCTCCATGGTCTCTCCACGCTTTTTTACATGGTAGATTCCCATTTCTCCTAAGCCGGGATGTGTGGAGCCCTTGGATGAGTTCTTTTTGTTTTCCTGCTTCTCTTCTGTCTGCGAGGTATCTCCAACCTGATCAATTTCGATCTGCTCTGCCTCAGATAAACGAAGAGTAAGCTCATATCCCCATACCAGATACTCCACCGGATCTCCCATCGGCGCCGCTTTGACATATGTAATTTCAGTTCCCGGAATTAACCCCATATCCAGGAAATGCTGCCTTAAGGCACCTTCCCCTCCGATTTCCGTAAGGACAGCCTTCTGTCCTTCTTTCAATTTCGCAAGATTCATATTTACAACTCCAGACTGCTTTTTGTTACATATTTCTTGACATATCCAGACATTTCATCATAGCCTCGAATACGCTGCTTCGCATCCCCTTTTCCTCCAGGACACGCACTGCCTGAATCGTCGTTCCCGCAGGCGAGCATACCATATCCTTCAGCTCTCCCGGATGCTTTCCCGTCTCCAGCACCATCTTTGCGCTGCCAAGAACCGCCTGTGCAGCAAACTTATATGCCTGTGTTCTCGGCATTCCTCCCGCAACTGCTGCATCTGCCATTGCCTCAATAAACATAAACACATAAGCCGGGGAACTTCCGCTTACAGCGGTTACCACATCCATCAGACGCTCCGGAATGATTTCCGTCTCAGAAAATCCGCTGCAGAGGTCCCGGATCATGTCCATTTCCTCCTCTGTCACCTGACCTCCGGCACACATTCCCATCATGCCTTCCTTCACCATGGACGGTGTATTCGGCATGGTACGGATCACCTTCTGATTTTCCCCTAACAGTTCACAAAACCAGGAAAGAGTCTTGCCGGGAGCGAGCGACACAAGAATTTTCTCCTCGGTCAAATCCTCCTTAATCTCCCGGAGCACTTCCTCATAAAGCTGCGGCTTCACCGCCACAAACAAAATATCCGCAAAAGCTGCCACCCGGCGGTTATCTGTGGTCACCTGCACGCCGTATTCCTCTTTCTTTTTCTCCAGCGCTGCCTTTGTCCGGCAGGAGACCATCATCTCCTGAGGTTCACACTTGCCGGAATCCAATATCCCGGCGATCATGGCAGTTCCCATATTTCCACAGCCAATAAAACCAATTCTTTTATTCATCCCGATTCCTCCTGAAGCAAAGAGCCTTAGCTCCGATAATCCCCGTTTATTTTCACATAATCATATGTCAGGTCGCAGCCCCAGGCCTTTGCCGAAGCCTCTCCCTGATGAAGGTCAATATTGATGTAAATCTCGTCCTCTCCCAGAATCTTCTTAGCCTCTTCCTCAGAGAAATCCACACCTGCCCCTTTTCGGCAGACCGCCACACAGCCCTTTGCAGATGCCAGATCTACGTCTACCTGACGGATATCAAAATCCGCCTGTGCATAACCGATGGCACAGAGAATTCTTCCCCAGTTTGCATCCTCTCCGAACATTGCACATTTAAAGAGTGGGGAACGAATCACGCTTTTTGCAACAATAATGGCTGTATCCTGATCCGGTGCCCCGCTGCAGGTACACTCCAGCATCTTGGAGGCTCCCTCGCCATCCTTTGCAAGCATCTTTGTGAGTGTCATCAGCACCTTGTACAGTGCTTCTTTGAAAATTTCATAATCCTCATTTTCTGTTGTGATCTCCGGATTTTCTGCCATTCCGTTTGCCATAATGCTGACCATGTCGTTGGTAGAAGTATCCCCGTCAATGCTCAGGCAGTTATAGGTCACTTTTACAATTTCAGACAATGCCTTCTGAATCAGCTCCCCGGAGATGGATGTGTCTGTTGTCACAAAGTTTAAAGTCGTTGCCATATTCGGATGGATCATACCGCTGCCCTTTGCCATACCTCCTATGGTACATACCTTATCCCCCAGCGTAAAGGAAACGGCAGTTTCCTTCGCATAGGTATCCGTTGTCATGATTGCATTGGCAGCTTTCCCGTGGTTTTCCGGTGAAAGATCTGCCGCCAGCTCCCCGATATGACTCTCGATTGGCTCAATCGGAAGCTTCTGTCCGATCACACCCGTAGATGCGACAATGACCTCTTCGGGCTTAATTCCAAGTGCGCCAGCTGCCAGTTCGCACATGCGCCGGGCTTTTTCTTCCCCATCCGCATTGCAGGTATTCGCATTCTTACTATTTGCGATCACTGCCCGGGAAAGCCCGCCTGTTGCTTTCAGATGAGCTTTTGTCACCAGAATCGGTGCCCCTTTCACCTTGTTTGTGGTATAGACTGCCGCTGTCCTGCACATGGTCTCTGAAAAGATCAGCGCCAGATCATTCTTGTTCTTATCCGCATTCAGACCACAGTTTACACCGTTTGCCGAAAAACCTTTTGCGGCACACACGCCGCCTTCTTTCATTTGAAATTCCATTTTCATTATCTCCTCTCTCTAGTTAAACTGAAATAGATAACGCCCCAGCAATTGGGGCGTCACCTCTCATTCCATTATGACCTGATGTATTTATCCAGCTTATGCGAAACAGTAAGAACGCTGTCCAGCTGCTTCTTTGCATTCTCCGCATTGTCCAGATTCTCAACGGAAAGGTCCGCTGCCTGTGCACTGGATGCGGTAACCTCCTCTGTGGTTGCAGACAGATTGCTGATATGGTCAACGATCTGGTTATTGGAATCCGAAAGACTTCCCAGCATACTGTCGATATTCTCAATCTCAGAAATCAGACTATTCACATTGTCATTCATCGTTGCAAAACTATCGGAAGCCTGCTCAATCATGGTATCCTGTGCATTCACCGCATCAATGGAGGAGTGAACTGCATCGGCTGCATCATTTGCATTCTCAGAAAGTTCCTCCAGAATGGATGCAATATTTTCCGTTTCGCTTCGTGTTTTCTCTGCCAGATCCCTGATCTCATCTGCAACGACCGCAAAGCCTCTGCCCGCCTCGCCGGCTCTCGCACTTTCAATGGAGGCGTTTAATGCCAGCAGGTTCGTCTGGCTGGAAATAGAAAAGATCGTATCCGCAATGCTCTTCACAGCAGTGGTTCTCTCCTGTAATGCCTTCATGGATGCCTCAACACCCGCATTCGTATCGGCAATGACCCTGGACTGGTTCTTGAGACTGTTCATAATTTCCAGACTCTGACGATTCAGTTCCCCGGACTGCTTGGCCACATTGACCATGTTCTGGGAGAAAGAAATCGTCTGCTCGATGGAATCCTGAATACTCTGCGTCATGGTTGTCTGCGCCTGAATATTTTCCGCCGTATTTTGGGTGCTGGAGGAAATATCCCGCATAGCTCCATTTACGATTTCCGTGGAACTGTTCAGGTCACTGACAATGCCCATAGCATTTTCCGTGCCCTGACGGATCTCTCCGGCAACGGCGATCACATCATCCAGCATAGCCTTTTGCTTTCTCTGCTCCTGCTGCTGGCTGTGAAGGGTATCGTGGTTAAACTGATAGGCCACACGGGTCATCATACAGGTAAACAGCAGCATGATGACCATAATCAAAAGCGCCACTACCGTATCCACCGCCTCGTAGCCTGCAGCCTTTCCGGACGCCACCTGCAGAATCACGGTCACGGTAATCACAACAATATATCCCAGGCTGGCAGTCCATTCATATTTACGGTCATAAAACAATACACAGACAATCAGCGGAAGAGCTCCGAGAAACCGGATAAAATCCTGTCCATAAGCATAACTCATAATTCCGGCAATCACATATAAGCCAAGAGATGCAATATACCTGAGCCGTTGAGAATCCGGCCACATCCTTCGCCAGATGATCAGGGGCACCTCAGCAACCAATGCCAGTACCGTGACCAGCGCCGAAAAGCCCAGCTTCTGTATTCCCCGAAGCATGGATAACCACACCAGAAGCATCACAATGCCGTAAAAAATAATATACGCCGTAACCAAAAAGCGGTTGGCCCGAATGATCTGCTCCTTCTTATCCGCATACCGATAATACTTATCATTTGTCTGCATGCATATGTCCCCCTTATACTGTATGAATAATTAAAATGTCCGGCTTCTGCGCCAGCGCATATCACCATATTCATACTAGCACATAGGTACTAAAAATGCAATTATTCTTTCTCTTCCATAACGCTCTTGTAGGCCGGACGAATAATCTTATTCATACCCACAAGCTCCTCCAGACGATGCGCAGACCAGCCCACAATTCTGGCAATGGCAAAGAGCGGCGTATACAGTTCCATCGGAATACCAAGCATGTCATAGACAAAACCGCTGTAAAAATCCACATTCGGGCTGACACCCTTGAAAATATGCCTTTTCTCCCCAATCAGTTCCGGTGCCAGTTCCTCGATCATACTATACAGGTTCATATCTTTCTTACGATCCTTTGCCACCGCCAGGTGCTCCACGTATGACTTAAAAATCCGCTCACGGGGATCCGACAGGGAATATACGGCATGTCCCATTCCGTAAATCAGTCCCTTATGGTCAAACACCTCCCCTGCCAGCATTTTGGACAGGTAAGCCCGAACCTCATCCCGATCTTCCCAGTCCTTCACATGGGTCCGAATATCATTCATCATCTCCATAACCTTGATATTGGCTCCGCCATGCTTCGGTCCCTTCAGAGATGACATGGCTGCCGCGATGGCGGAATAGGTATCTGTTCCGGCAGAGGTCACCACTCTTGTGGTAAAGGTGCTGTTATTGCCTCCACCGTGCTCCATGTGAAGCATCAGGGCTACATCCAGCACTTGTGCCTCTAACTTTGTATACTTGTTATCCGGCCGCAGCATCCGAAGAAAATTCTCCGCCGTAGACAGCGACGGATCCGGCCGGTGAATATACATACTGGAGTCGTTCTCATAATGATTGTATGCGTGATAGCCGTATACTGCCAGCATCGGGAAGATGGCAATCAGCTGGATACACTGACGGATGTTGTTTTCCAGAGAGCCGTCTGTGGTGTGATCATCATAAGCGGACAGTGTCAGAATGCTCCTCGTCATGGAATTCATAATATCCCTGGATGGGGCCTTCATAATAACATCCCTGGTAAAATTCGTCGGCAGCGTCCGGCTTTCTCCCAGTACCCTTGCAAACTCCCGCTGCTCTTCCTGATTCGGTAATTCCCCAAACAAAAGAAGATAGGCAGCCTTCTCAAAGCCGAACTCATCCTCCCGGATTGAGCCGATCAATGTCTTCACATTATAACCGCGGTACCAGAGTTCTCCATCACAGGGAACAGATCTGCCGGTCTCGTCCTCACGAAAAGAGACGATCTTGGAAATCTTTGTAAGTCCCGTCAGTACGCCCTTACCGTTGACATCCCGAAGTCCCCGGTTGACTCCGTACTCCTGGAAGAGGCTGTCCGGAATCGTATCATTTTCCAGGCACAGATTCCTCTTCTCTGCCGCATAGTCCGATAAAAATTGTCTTTCTGCCATTCGCAACACTCCATTCTTTCATTCTCTTATCATAAAGAGATTATATCGTAAACCTTGCCACAAAAAAAGGATTTCATAAAACTTTAACATTTGGTCTTTGAAAACAGGGCTCTTTTCAATTCTCTGCCACTCTGCTCAAAAAAGCTCCACAGACTTTCCAAAAGCAGCTCCTGATCCTCCTTATTCAGGGAAGAATGCAGCTTCAGGATCTCCACAAACTTCGCAGCATTCATATTGGCCAGATCATCCACAGTCCTTATGTCCGCCTCCTCAAGAATTCCAAAGATCGTATCCACAAAGGCCTCACGCCTCGGTCCATCCATGCCCTCCAGCCAGGATTTCATGGTCTTATCCAAAAGAAGTGCTCTTCCATCCACATCACTTAAGTGGACAAGCTCTGTTCCCTTTACTTCCCAGCTCATAACATCATGCTGACCTGCTCTGTTCTCACTGCTGGCCACAACCTTGTACGACTCCCGGTGTTCAAACATCATGCCCACGATGGAATACTCCGGCACAATAGAATGGATACAGGGCAGAAGCCTTTGATACCCGGGCAGCGCAAGCATATTCTCTGTAAAGCCGGGCCCGTCATTATTATAAATTGCCCGGATCCGGTCCATCACCCGGGGACTGCTGTGTATGGCGGAATAGATCGAGTGATTTCCCCCTTTGGAATGTCCCATCACCCGAAGAGGTTCCACGTACAGGCCTGCAACCCCGTTCAAATATTCCACCGCCTTCTGCTGTCCGGGGGTTTCCTCCAGAAAGCTCATGTTAAAATCCTCTTTCCAGCCCACAATGGTGGAATCGGTTCCACTGAAGACCACATTTCGGTATCCGTCTGACAGATCAACCGTCATGGCGCAGAACTGGGACTGCTCATCCAGACTGATATCGTTAATATAGTCTGCCAGTCGAATTTCCCCGAACCGTTTTGTATCCGCCATTTTCTGCATAAGGAAGGCCGCCATCCTCGTACTGGATACCCTTGCGTTGATTTCTTCCTCCGTATGTCTGGAAAAGAAGATCCGGTTTGCCTCCGATATCGATATTTCTCCCTCCCCCGGAGGCGGAATAATTCCCTGAAAATCCACATAGACCAGCTCCGACAGAATCAGGTTGTCCACCTCGTTAAAGGGGGACACCGTAAAGTCAAGATCTCCTCTCCAATCCAGATAATCCATAATATTTGCCATCTGCTTCCTCCTAATAAACAGGGGCAGCCTTCGCTGCCCCTGACATTGTTCCCGGATTATAATTTGAAATCGATCTGTGTACCCACCTGCTGCTCTCTCTCGGTTCTGACACGATCGCTCAGCCCCTCATAATAGCGGTCCTCCAGCTTCTTGGAAAGTTCCTCCACCGAGGCCGCACTGATGGTTTCTGTGACACCCTCATTTCGCTCCTGACGGTTTTTCTCAAGCCGCTGCTTTTGTGCCTCCGCCTGATTTTCCCGGCGTTCCTCAGCCTTCTGCTTTGACTGCTTTTCAATTCTCTCCTTCTGTGCGGAAAGAGATTTGTCCACCACCGCAAAGAAAGAGGTGTTTCCGTCGTCATCCACCTTGATTCCATAGGTTTTCACATTCCCGACCATGCTGCCAAGCGTCTCTTTCATCTGGCTCAGCTGATCATTGGCGTTGCCAATGACGTCCTCATACTTCTTCCGATAGTCCTCATCCTCTGCCATCTTCTCGATCTTGTCTGCATCGATCAGCACCATCGTGCGGTTGGGATTCGCATATTTCGCTGCCTTCTGCTCCGCACCATCCACCTCATCATTGCTGACCAGAACAAAGTCCATGTCGGAATACTTTTTCTTCAACTGCTCATAATACTTGGAAGCCTTCTCGGAAAGCTGTGGCTGTCCGATGGTATTTCCATAATCCTGTGCAGCAGTCCTTCCTGTCTTCTTTGTCCCTTCCGTGCTGTAATTTGCGTTTACTCCGGAATCCACCTGTCCAATTGCACTCATAATTTGTCCTCCCTGATCCTTCATGCATAGTTCTGCGTCTCCGACGCAGAATGTGTAATGATAGTTACGTTATTTAGATATTATATCGGCCACAACCACCGGCTTATAAACCCCTGTTTCACATTTTGTTTTACATCTGTATTTTTCGCTCCAGCTGTTCCGGATTCATGGCGTATTCCATCGCCGTCTCTGCGGTAATCTGCCCCTTGCGGAAAAGGGAAACCAGATACTGGTCCATGGAGATCATCCCCTCCGATCCGGAGGTCTGGATTGCGTTTTCAATCTGATAGCTTTTATTATCCCTTATCATATTGCGGATCGCCGGATTGACATGCATGATCTCAAAAACCGGGATCATTGTGCCGTCAACCCCCGGGACCAGCTGCTGGGAAACCACAGTAATGAGAACCGCAGCCAGCTGTGTGCGGATCTGTTCCTGCTGCTGGGGCGGGAAGGAGTCGATGATACGATCGATGGTGTTAACCGCCCCTCTCGTGTGCAGTGTGGCCAGCAGCAGATGGCCGGTCTCCGCCGCCGTCATCGCTGTGCGGATTGTCTCGTAGTCCCTCATTTCCCCAAGCAGAATCACATCCGGCGCCTGCCTTAAGCACGCCCGCAAAGCCGAGAGATAATCCTGGGTATCAATGGCAATCTCTCTCTGGCTGATCAGAGACCGGTTGTTACTGTGCAGATATTCGATGGGATCCTCCAGGGTTACGATATGTGCAGACCGTTCCCGATTGATTTTGTCAATAATACAGGCCTGTGTGGTGGATTTTCCACTTCCCGCGGTCCCACAGACGATCACCATTCCATGCTGTTTTTTGGCAATTGCCATGATTTCCTCCGGAATCCGAAGATCATGGTAATCCGGGATCTCAAACTGTACCACACGAACCACTGCCGCCAGAGAGCCTCTCTGACGGAAAGCATTCACACGAAATCTTGCCAGTCCCGCTATGGCAAAGGAGAAATCATCATCTCCATCGGCCTCGTATTTGCGGGTATCACGCTCCGCCAGTGTATAGACAGCCTCCACCAGGCCTTTGGTATTCTCCGGGAACAGCTTGTCCTCAGAAAGGTGGTGGATCACACCGTCCACCTTGCAGCTGATCGGTCCTCCTGCGATGAGAAATAGATCTGACGCCCCCTCATCCACCGTCCGCTTCAATATCGATTCAAGAAGCTGTCCGTAATCCTTTGTATCTGTTTCCATTCCTTACTCCTCCAGTAACTCGTCTACATCAAACAACTCAATATATTCCTGGGGCTTCCACTGGACGGTCTCCTCCAGCTTCCACTGATGCACCTGATATTCCTGTCCCCTGATCTCCACCACGACGCTGAGCACCTGGGTGTCGCTGACCTTACAGCTATAGGCATAATAATTCCCTTTCTGAATGACATGGTCCACCGTCATGCCAAGCCTCAATTTCGCCAGAATTTCCTCCGCCTCGCAGTCTGCCTTATAATACGCCTTCACAGATTCACAGCTCGCATCCGCCAGCCTCTCATCCGCCTTCACGGTAGACAATGTCAGCATGGCAAAGGCTGTAAAGCAGAGCACCGAGAAAATAACCAGAAGAGAGCTCGCCCCCACCGGAGCCGGAATTTTCGTTCTTCTACTCATCTGTCAATTCCTCCTGCCATACAATTTCCAGGGAAAACAGTTCCTTCTGGCTCTCACGCTCGGTAACGGAAACCTGTCCATGCCCGCATAGCTGTTCCATCTTCGTTTGTTTAAATACGGCAAAATATACCGCCAGCTTCTCGTCTGAAACCTGATTCCAGTCTGCGTCATAGGATAGTGTCAGCGTCTCGCCGTCAATTCTGCCCCCAAGCTCTTTTTGTGCACGGGCCATATTGCCCCCGCAGGCCTTGATGGTCTCCGCCATCGTCTGGCTGACAGCCATGGCATGATCCCGCTTGACCAGTTTTTTGGAAATGGTGCCGGAAAGGGCAAAGGCCTGCACGCAAAGGGCTGCTGCCAGCGAAAACACCAGTACCATAATAACCTGTTCCATCAGTACAAGCGGAGCCTTGCTTTTACTCTCCCTCATTTTTATCTCCTCCGCTTCTGACAAATAGCTTGATTTCCTGCTGACTGCCGTCCTCGCTCGTCAACGAAAAGGTGATCAGCCTGTTTTCCTTGGAGATCATAAGGCCCTTTGCGGGCATAATCTCATTGCCATCCTCAGGGGAAAGTCCACTGTCCTCCGCGCATAAGACCTCCCTGATGTATCCATCATAATAATATATTTCCGTATAAAAGCCCGGTACCGGTCCGTCCTCCCCGACAAAAGGCAGATACAGCACATTGATCTCATCGGCAGCTATATCTTCCATATCAGAAAAGCTCCCTACGCAAATCCCCTCTGTGCTGTCGGCATGCCTCAGTCTCGCCGCAAGATACTGGATTCCGGTTCTTTCGTTATATGCGGCCCGATCCCTTTCTACCAGCTTCTCGTAGGAGGAGGCGCCAAACAGAAGGACAAACAAAATACAGCCTGCAAAGACGGCAAACAATAAAAGTACGTAGACTCCGTCCATATGATGCTCTGTGGTTTCTCTTCTCATAGTATCATTCCTGCTCTAAATCCAAATCCTGCTTTTCCACAACCGTAATTTCCGGCATGAGATTCTGTGCAAATATCTCATAAAATACATCGTATCGATCATGGTCGATCTGAAGTCCGTAATGCCTTTCCACATAATCGATGGAAGCAGGATAGCTTCCTTCAATCGCATAGCAGTTCAGTACTGCCCGGCTGATGGTATCCTGCATCTGCTTGAGATTCTCCGCCTGCTGCCGGTCGCTCACATTTCCGGCTCCTACCAGCAGAATATATGCCGCCAGAAGCATCAACGCCGGCATGAGAAACAGACGCGCCAGATTCTTTAGCTTTCTGATTCCATTTTTTCTACTCATTCAGCCACTTCCTATCCAATGGATGCCATAATGTTCATAAGCGGAATCATCACAGAAAGCAGGATCACACCCACCAGAATCGAGGTAATAATCACTATCACAGGCTCAATTCTGGACACCAGCTTCTCGATGGACCTGCTGGCATCCTCCTTTAGTCTCCCGGCAATCTGTGCCATGATATCATCTCCCGTTCCGCTTTTCACCCCGAGAGACAACATTCTGCAGTACAACACCGGGAAAATCCCCGCACGTTTCAAAGCGTCCGCAAGCGCCTCTCCTTCCTCCAATTCCTTCAGGCACTGCTCATATTTTACCCGGATACGGTCCGACTCTTCCTGAAAGCCCATGGCGGTCCGCATGGCATCTTCGATGGAAAGCCCGCTCATCATCCCCATGGAAAGGGCCGATGCAAATCTTGCCATGCTGATCTTCTTTAGAATTCCCCGATCGCCAAACCGCCGCTTCAGGCATCCTGTCAGTTTTCCCCGCAGGCTGTCTGAAAAATAGAGAATCAGCCCCAAAACAGTGATCACAAGAAGCACTGCTCCAATAAAAGGAAGAGCCTGCCGCAGCACATTTCCCAGCTGGAGAAATCCCCTGGCAATTCCTGTCATGCTTCCTCCCAGCTGCCTGTACACCGTATTAAAAATCGGAAGCACCCGGACCAGAAGTATTCCGATGATCAACAGCATCAACAGCATCAGTATCACCGGATAAAACAGAGCGCTGCGGACGCTCTCCGACAGCTGCCTCTGATTCTCATAGTAATCAGACAATGCCATCAGTGCGGACTCTGAGCGCCCCGTATCTTCTCCGGTTTTTATCATATATACCATGTACCCGGGGAAGCAGCCGCTCTCCTCCATGACATCCGAGAGCTGGAGGCCCTCGTCCATCTGCCTGCTCATGGAACTGAGGAGCTTCTTCATATCCGGATCATCCTCGTCCTCCGAAAGCATATGAAGTCCGTCCCCGATTGGAATGCCGGAATGCAGCAGAAGAGACAGCTGCAGACTAAATGCGGAAAGATAATCATTTGATAATTTCATTTTTTTCATATATGTTTCACCTTTTAGTACAAACAGGCCTGTGAAAATCACAAGCCTGTCTTTCAAATCTGCTCTTATTCATTAATATGCGTATTTCGCCTTATAGTTGCTTCCATTCCCGATGTATTTCATCACTGAGGAACTGGAATTTGAGGAAGAGGCAAAGGTCGGATCCATCAGATTCCACTGCTCTCCATCAAAATAGATCACGTTGTCGATCCATCCATCTTTCTCCGAATAGACACTGATCCACGCGTGATAGGCGGATCCTGCATAACCGATCACCAGCTTCGTGGGAACTCCCTGACTTCTGAGCATAGCCGTCATCGTCGCTGCGTAATCAAAACAGATGCCCTTCTTGGACTTGTAGACACTGTTCAGATTCGGAAGATATCCGCTCTGCACGGACTGTGCCTTTTTCTTGTCATAGGAAAAATACTTGATGGTCCAATTATAGATTTTCTTAACCTTCTGCATCTCCGTCTTTGTTCCTTTACAAAGAGATGCTGCCTTCTTCACACATTTGGTGCTGGAGGTATAATCCACAAACTGGTTGGCCATCAGAAACGGTGCCCGGGCATTGTTCATCTTTGCCTGAAAGTTCGCTGAGACTGTAGTCGCATAGCTGTTGCCTGAGATATTGGTAAAGACCGTCACCTGATACTTTCCATTCCCCTCCGAAAGCGGGAAGGTTGCCCACTTCTTTGGTTCCAGATTGTAGGTGTAGGTAATTCCTGTGGGACATTTCACCTGGGCCTTCAGTTTCACCTTGGTGGCAACTTTGTATTTTACCATGACATATCCCTTGCTGATATTGGAATAATCGATGACTGCCGTCTTGTTCTCAGCTACCTTCTTGCCGGATGCCGTTGCGCGAACAACCTTGGCATCCATATGGATTCCGCCGCTTAAAAAAATCAGGCAGAAAACCAGAAGAAAAGCCGTTATTCTTTTCACTTTTTTCACGATATCATCCCCCTCCGGTTTTACATCAACATTTGAATCCCTGCTATCTAAATTATAACATGTGAATTTTTTATTGACAAGAGTAACTATTCAGAACCCTTGCTCATATATGGAAGAAGATTCTGATATGCCTCCCTTTTTTCTGCCATGGCACAGGCCCTCTGAAGCTTCAGATGTTCGTTAAAAAGCTTCTCGTCTGCAATGGTTTTTTTCACATCAGCCATCAACCGGTCGGACTCCTTCGCAGGATAAATGTATTCCTCAGCCACATATTCACGGTTATGGGCCGTCTCCTGAAAAGCAAAGACAAGCTGGTTATTTAAGAAGGCCCTCTCCACCGCCGACACAATCTCATCCGCGTGATTGATATCAAAATACCAGTCACAACGCGAAAATAAACTGTCCAGCTGCGTCGTCTTCACATTGGGGTACAAAGACACATTTTCGTATTCACCGTAAGCCATCAGCTTTGGTGACATCTCCGTAATTGCAGCGATATGGAAATGAAGCTCCGGAAGGGCCTCCACCACTTTTTTCAACTGCTCAATCTGGTCGGAATTCGTACAGATCAGGGCCTGCCGTCCATGGGAATTGTCTCTCTTAAAAGGATAAATATATCCGATGCTGTGGAGCATCCCCCTGTCGGCCCCCAGTTCCAAAAGCTTCTCATAAGCAGCCCTTCTCTGAACAAAAATGGCCTTTGTCTGGCTTTCCTGCTGTCTTAATATATAGCTCATATTGCCGGGAATATCGTTCCTCTTCGGCTCCTGCCAGAACAGCACATGCTTCTTCACCGGATTCTTAAATCTCTCTGAGACAAAGAACGGGGTAGACAGTGTATTATAGAAGAAATGGCAGTGGGCAAAGCCCGCCTTTTGAAGCATATAAACGGAAAAATCCACCTTTCCCCGAAAAACAAGGACTTTTTTATCCTCATTCAGGATAATGTCCTTTGTCACAAAATTCTCGACGATCTTTTCCTGCCCCTCCGCGGTAAAATAAGTCTTCATCACTTTTTTCCCGGAAGCATCAAAGGTGGTTTTCGCATACAATGCACCCTGGGAATTATAGTGATCCGCCGTGCGGACAGCGCCTCTTTCGTCCAGCCATTCTACAGTTGCTACCAGCCGCCTGTGAACCGGCTTTGCGTAAAGAATTCTTCCTCTTTTCCTGCCAAGGTCATAAATTTCTCCCTGTCTGTTGGTTCCGCTGATTCTCCAGTACTCCGGAACTGAAATCTGGTTAAAATAGAGGGGAGTTCCCGATGCCAGGGAAGACTGTGCAAAATCCCCCAGAAAGTATCCATAAACGGATACGGCTCCTTCCGGCAGGAAACCATTTTCCTCCAGCACAACAGCAGGGATGCTTTTATCCGCCTGCTGAAAGGAGTAAAAAAGCCTTTTCCCCTCATCCGAAAAATTCTCTAAAAGGAGGACAACATCAGGTCTTACAGCAGTTTTTTCCATTTCTTTTCCACCTCCTTTGTCAGGAATTTTTTCGCAATCTGATAGGATCTTTCCTGAAATTTTTCTCTGTCCGCCTCTGAAAACAGGCATATGATTTTTTCCGCAAGTTTTTGAATTTTCACGCGATCGTCCATCTCCCGGTCGAAGGGAATCCGATATCCATTCTTTCCCTCTTCAATAAACGCCTGATTTCCATACCGGACATCAAACCCGATCATCGGAAGTCCCGAGCCAATCGCCTCAAGAAGAGACAATCCAAAGCCCTCGCTGGTAGAAGCTGACAGATATGCTTCATATTTCATATATACATTTTCCAGATTCTGCTGACCGCACAGACGGACATAACCGGAACAATGAAGCTTCTCAATCTGCTTTTGGAGTGCGTCCTGCTGGCCTCCCTCCCCGTAGATATCCAGCGTAAGCTCCGGGATCTGTTTTCTTGCCAGCACCACCGCGGAAATCAGCCAGTCAATATGCTTTTCCGGTGCAAGCCTGGACGCCGTAATACAGGAAAAAGGCTTTCTCCCCTTCTGCGGACGTTTCAGCTCATCCAGACTCCCCACCGGAATTGCCTCAATTCTCGGAGTAACGCCCTGATATTTTTGAAACTGCTTTAAAAGAAGCTTCCTCTGTGCTTCCGTCGCGGTCACATAAAAGGACACATGGGAATTCTGGGAAAAAGCATACTCATAGTAATTATTCCAGAGAATATTGTTCCCGTCAGAATTTCCCTCACTGAAATGCTCCGCATGGATCACGATCCCGATTCTGGCCTCTTTTGCCTGCTGAAGAATTGCCTGCCCGATTCCTGTGGTCCTGTCAATGATCACCACATCCTCCTTCGTCAGCTGAAGTCTCTCCACCATATATCCAACAAGCTCCTCCTTCGAGCAGAGCAGTCGGTCCTCAAACCGGTACATGACTGCACCCTCATCAATGATTTCCTCATATGCGGTGGTGCCATCCTCATTAAAAAAACGGCGCAGATACAAGTGGGCTTTTCCCCTGGCCGGAGCATAATACTCGGTGTAGATTCTGCAATACGTATAATAATCTTTCCGGATCAGCTTCCCTCCGGAAACGATTTCCACCCGGTGTACCAAATCCGAGTTTTCATTGGTCAAATATGCCATGCAAAAATTGTTTTCCCCTTCAAAAACATATTTGGCCCGCTTTCCTCTTCTGGAAAAGCGATACTTTTTCCCCGAAAACTGCTCATCCAGCTGCTTTAACGTAAAGGAAACCGGAGCAATCCGGCAGTCCGTAAAGAAGGTATACAGCCACAGGATCTCTGAATCCAGAAAGCCCAGATTTGCTGTCATATGCTCTATATTTTCCTGCGGAAACATATCCGTAAATACAAATTTTGCCTCCTGCCCAATCCTCCGGAACACATTTGCGCGGTAGGCCTGTGCATATTCCACTCCGCTGGATGCCCAGCCAATCCCTAAATTAAAATTATAAACCATGCTAACCCCTCCTATGGAAGCATCATCTGCAGTTCTCCCTTTGGATTGATCCAAACACTGCAAAGAAGCGCATTCCTGACTGCATTTTTCATAATCAGATTCTCCATATCCGTATAGGAGGTAAAGGCCTCCTTCTGGTACTCATACACCGGGTTTCTCTGTGCCGTACTTCGCCCCGACACTGCCGACTGAAGCTGCTGAAGGTAATCCACCTGCTCTACCCACGCATCATCAATTGCGGTAAGCACCGACTTTCGAAGAAAATCGTTCACCTGCTTTTCATCTGCAAGCCTTGCACACTGCTCCTCCAGCGCGCTGTCCATTTTCCGAAGCAGGTATGTCTCCACCTCTCCCAGATCATTTTTGTTTACGCTCTTGCAATCATTGTCAAGTCGATAAGAAATATTATCAAGAATATATCTGTTTAATTCGGCCTGGGAAACTCTTATTTTTCCCTTCAAAAAGTCTCTGATATTTCTCTTTCCCATTTCCAGAAGCTTTTCTTTTTCCACCTTCTGACCTTCCAGCAGATGATCTCTCATCTCGTACATGATATCTCTCTGCCTTTGCAGCACCTGATCATATTCCACCGCACTCTTCCTTGCCATAACCGAAAATTCTTCGCTGATTTTCTGCGCATGGTTAATGATTTTTCTGCATTTTCGCCGGCTTAAATGTTTCTTTCCCTCCATATATTTGTTCAGGTTAGAAGGCCCGTTGATCTGCACCACATCATCAAAAATAGAAACGTAGAACCTGCTGAAGCCGGGATCTCCCTGTCTGCCGGCCCTGCCTCTTGCCTGGCGCTCCTGTCTTACATTTTCCATTCTTCCTATTCCGATGACTGCGAGTCCGCCCAGCTCTTTCACGCCCTCCCCGAGCTTGATGTCGGTTCCTCTTCCTGCCATGGCGGTTGCAACTGTCACACTGCCTTTCTTTCCGGCTTCCGCAATCATCTCCGCTTCCCAGGAAACGTGATTGGCATTCAAAACATTGTGGGGTATATGCTCTTCCATCAGCATCCGGGACATGATCTCTGTCTCCGCAATCGTTGACACGACGATCAAAACCGGCTGTCCGCTCCTGTGAATACTGAGGATTTCCTCCGCTGCATCATGAAACAGCCGGGTTCTGTCACTGTAGTACACATCCGGAAAATCCTTTCTGGCTACCGGACAATGGGGCGGGATCACGATCACCTTCTCCCCGTATACATCTCTCAGTTCCTCCGACGCATCTGAAATGGTCCCGCTCATACCGGATATTTTATCGAAAAGCAGGAAGAGATTCTGATAGGTTATGCAGGCCATCGAGCGGTTTTCCATAGAAATCTTTAATTTTTCCTTTTCCTCCAGAGCCTGATGCTGCCCGCCTCTCATTTTCACACCCGGAATCATACGGCCGGAGCCGCCATCCAGAAGCACAAGGTTTCCTTCCTTGGAAACCACGTAATCCTTCTCCTTCTCAAACAGCGTATGAGCTCTGAGAGCCAGAATCACATGCCTGTTGATTTCAAAATATTTTTTTTCATAAAAGTTGTCGATTTGAAAGAATTCTTCTGCCAGACGGATGCCCCGTTCTGTCAGCCAGACCTTCTTCTCCTCCACCTTGTAATCCACGTCCGCCTCCAGCGTCTTTACAAAGAAATCCGCCACCTCATATAGATTGGACTGCACACGCGGCGCTCCGGATATGACAAGAGGTGTCTGCGCCGCATCCAAAAGAACGGAGTCCGCCTCATCGATAATCACGTAGTGAAGCTTCCTCATAAAACGGTCTTCCTTAGATTTCACAAGATTGTCCAGAAGATAATCAAACCCCAAAGCACTGTGTGTAGTGTAGACAATATCGGAATCGTAAATTTTCTTCTTTTCCTGATTGGTAAAGGGCTCTGCTCCGCTCTCCCTGACACCGGCGGCAATGCTTAAACCCATAAACCGGTAAACCTGCCCCATCTCCTGTGCATCTCTCAACACCAGATATTCGTTTGTTGTCAAAAGAATCGTGCTTTCTCCTGACAGAGCGTTCAGATACAGAGGCATGGTGGCAACCAGTGTCTTTCCCTCTCCGGTATTCATTTCTGCAAGATAGCCCTGATGGAGCGCAATCGCTCCAAGAATCTGCACATCATAGGGGAATTTGCCAAGCACCCGATCGTCAGCCTCACAAATTGCCGCATAGGCCTCCGGAAGCAGTGAATCTAAAGTTTCCCCCTCCTTTAATCTCTGTTTGAACTGAATGGTCAGACCGGACAGCTGTTCATCCGTCATAGCGCGCATTTGTTCCCTCTGTCCCTTGATTCTGGAGAGGATTTTCTTTAATTGATAGATTTTATAGGTCTGCTTTGCCAACTTTATATCTCCTCAATGATAATGGAATGAAAATGAAATTCCGTCACCCCGCCATTGATCAGCTGCATGGTATAATGATACGTTTTCAGAGGACAGCGGAAATCCTTTTCCTTCTCCCGGATGCACAGATCTCCTGCCTCATTTCCATAACGATCATAAAAGATCAGTCTCACCAGACAGCACTGCCCCTCAGGTACATCCATCTGAATACTGATATGATATCTGCTCTCTCCGTCTATAATAGGAAGGGCCGGTTCTATATGCTGCCGCTGGAAATTCGTCTTTGAATACCACTGGTTTATGACAGTTCCCGGAGGCATCAGTTTATTTTTAAATTCCACATCATCCCGATTGTGAAAAATCACCTCTGACCCATAAAGATAAGTCTCTGAACAGTACCCATCCCAATGTATTTTCCATTTTCTTTCTGCCATCTAGCCAAAATCCCTTCTGCCAAAATCTTCCTCAAGCAATCTCTGAAACTGACGTGTCAGCCACTGAACGATCGCACCACTGTTGTCACTATGCCTTCCGTGAATTCCCTTTCCATAAACCTGTACCCCCTCTGACTGCAGGTGATCCAGCAGATCCCGATACCCATTGGAATCATAGTCATCCTCGATCATATAAGAAACAATGAACTTTGTTCTGCTCCAATCAGCAGCATCAAACTTTTTCCAGAATTTTTGATTGAGGTACTGCACCTTTGCCTTTTCCTCCGGTGGTGCCAGATATTCCAGCACATCTAAGGATGTGGAAAAGCCCCCGGGCCTGAGCAGCTTTTCATTGGCAGCAATATCCCCCAGATTCATCAGCGGTTTTCCCAACATCACCGCATGTGGATGAATATTGCAACTGTAATACGCTGCTCCTGTAGTCCCCATGGACAGACCGAAAAGAATCACCTGATCGCCGGTAAAGCCCAGCTCCTCCATATATTTCCGGATTACCTGTGCATACATTGCCTCGTATTCCTCTGAGCCCATATAAAAGCATCCGCCCTCAAGCCGTGTTTCCGCAATCAGAAGAAAAGGGCATCCCATGTTTTTCATCATATAATACCCTTCAAAACCCTCTCTCGTTTTATATCCGGAAAAGTATACATTTAACGGGGGCTTGCGGTCACCCGGATCAAAATAAGCAAATAATTCCTCTCTCTGAGAAGAAACCATGCGAATTCCCCCCGGCAGAAAATAACCATGTTTTCCCCTGGAATACCGGTCATGCAGAGCAATGATACGAAGCTGCCCCTCTCCACTGGCACAGATTGATGCAAAAATAGGGCCATCTCCCTTATTCCCCTCAATTTGTACCACATTTTCAAGCTGCGTCTCATCAAAGCGCCATCTGTTGATCACGGTTGAAAGACTTCCGGAGGCAAACTGTACCAGCTGCAATTCAATCCTCACCCCCGGATCCTTTTGATATTCCAGCCACAGATCAATCACCTGATTCCGAAAAAGCGGAATATTATTTTTCCAGTAGGCAGCCTGCTTCATCTGTTTTCCAAAGCTGCCCCTTAATACCATCTCCCTGTTTCCGTTCCATGTAATCTCTCCGTGAAAATTCTCTGCAACACATAGATTGTTTAAAGAATATTTTTCCCCATAGGGCTTGGAAAAATAAAATCTGGCTTCCTTCAGAAGAAATTCCTGCACCTGCCCCCGATTCATTTTTTTCCCACATTTACAGTCATACAAATACTGCAGCTGCTGATTCATAACAGCATTCTCTGTCAGGAACAGCGTATGAGCCTTTGTCTCCTTATGCAGTACCTCGTATTCCTCCTCCAGCGGCTGTCGATCCAGAAACACAATATCAAAGGTTTCTTTCGGCGGTTGATGAAACACCGGAACATTTATTAACTCCACATGATTCGGCACCGTATATACTTTATTCCAATCTTCTGCTCCCAGCTGCAACACACGAATCTTATCCAACGAACCCTAAAACCTCTTTCCATTTATCAATCAGAACATCTGTCGTAAAATTACGTCCCAATTCATAACAGGCAACCATTGCCCGATTCCAATTCTCCAATCCCCTCAAATAATGCTCCAGTGCCTCAGACAACTGGCCCAGTTCCTTAAGAACAATTCCGTTCTCCCCATTTACCACATACTGTGTCTCTGTGCGCACGATCTGGGGAATTCCCATACTAATCGCCGTAATTTGTATATACAGCTCCGGAACCTCCCGCAGATCCACAATTAGCCTCTGTTCCTTCATACACCGGCTGACCGTAAGTTCATCCACACACTGCTCCACATAGATCCGGACCGGAACCTCCCTGTCCACTATATTCTCCGTCCGCCCGGTATCAACGCGTTCCGAAACCCAGTTCTCCTCCAGTCCCGCACTCCTTATGCACATTCTGGCCTGTTCCACCAGACGCCTTGGTCTGTCATACATGGCATTTCTTGTCAGGAGGCAGACTCTTGCCCTCGAATTTTTCTGAAGATAGAAACCCAGAATAACCATAATACGATTGAATTCCTGATCCGAAAGATTGTCCACCGGAACAAGGATATTCTGTACACTGAGCTGCTGGCTGATTCCAAAGTCCACTCTTGTATCGTAGGGCGAAATATCTGTAATCTTCATGAGAAGCCTGTCGTCCAGTTCCAGGAAACGGTTTGTCTCCTCCTTGGAATCCGTAATGATATAGTCCGCCTTCAGCATCATTCTCATGGCCTGCGGATGCTTTGCCGGATCATACCGGTCCATATAGAAGGAGAGAATGGTTCTGCGTTTCATGAGTATTTGTTCTAAAAAGGCGGCATGCTGTTCGTGCATGGCAATGCAGAATATATCGGATGCACCCGTATGCTGAATATAAGCGCAGAATACCTCCTTTAGAACCTCCTCGATACTGTCGTATCTCAGTTTCAAAAAGCGGCTTGTCAGTTTTCTGTTTGCCACATCCAGAAAGTACGTCGGATACTCCGGATTGACCTCCACGTGGCCATCTTTCTCAAAAACCCGTATTTTCCATTTGCCATTCTCCATCAGATAATCCTGATAGACCGGTTTTCCATCCCGGTAAATGATGGTAGATGAGACAAATCCGCGGTCATCATATATATTTCGGCGGCATACCTGGTTTTCCTTATACATCTCTATCCAGATCATGTTGCCATCTTCCCCAAATTCTACCACAGCATACCGTTCTCCGTGAAGCATGGCAACAACGACAAATGGTGTATTCAGAAATTCGATACCCTCCGGCCATGCAAGATCATGCATGGAAACCGGCACCGCCATTTTCCGCCGTATCTCCTGAATAGAATCAAAACAAGACCAGCAGGGTGCATGATATACACTCTGCCGGTGCAGAAAATGTCGTAAATTTGGCGCATAGCTCAAAAGAAGAATTCGATATGGATATTCGTTGCTCCTGTGAAACAGCTGAATTTGTTTTACCGTATCATCAAACTCAGAGTTCATCCTTCTGCTCTGCCAGGCCTGTTCATTTTCACACCATTTATGCGTCTGATACCAGGCGGGTATAAAATATAGCATATGCCCTCCCTATATTATATAAATTCATGATAGGAATCAAAGCTTTTGACAGCCTGATATTCCTGATTAATCGTACTCCACATACCTGTAAGAAGCATCACTGTAGAAGGAATCATAACAAGATTCCCTGTCAAATCCCCCTTATACTGGAGCATCAACGGCAGGCCGAGGCAAACACACATGACCGTTGCACTGATAAAGCTGATGCCTCTTAATTTGCGTGACAGATAACGCCTGGTTTCTTTTCCGGCATGAATTCCCACAAGACAATCTCCGCTCTTCAAAAACTGCTCTGTCAGATCTCTCGGATTAATAAAGATCATGGAGAATCCGATGGTGAGAATATAGATAATGAGAAGATATACTCCAATTCCCACAGGCTTTGTCAGGGTCATGTTTTCCTTCAGCCAGACCACTTTCGCATTATCCGGAAAAAGGATGGAAACTCCATACGTCAGCAGCCGGGGTACCGAAAAGAAAGCTGTAGAAAACATCACCGGCATCATTCCAATCGGATTCATTTTAATAGCAAGATAGTTCTTATCCGCATAGATATTGTGGATCGAAATTCTCTGCAGAGGAATACGAAATTCCGTGTTTTCCATAAAAAGGACTACCAGAATCAGTCCTGCAGAAATAAATATCGGAAGCATCAGTTCCCTAAAGCTATGTCCTCTTAAAGTGCCGATGATTCCGTCAATAATATTCACATAGATCAATACCGTCTGCCCGCCCAGTCCATATCGTTTATTACGGTCCGAAAGCCATGCAATTACCATGACGCCTGTAACCATTTCAATCATTGCCACGGCTCTGACAAAAGTCAGATTGTCTCCAAGAATCCGATACATCAGCTCCTGCGAATGTAAATAAGCCTGCATCATCGCCAAAACCAGAGTCAGAAACATCGTCATCATATTCATTTTCCGCGGAGAGATTCTTTCTTTTGTACCAGCCCGTTTGACAGCAACATAAACCTGCATCAAAATTGAGGCGATCATATACGGGGATATTCCAAGGGCAAACAGGGAATACCGGTAGGTATCACCCCCAACAGACTGCATCAGCAGTTCCTCTGCACTGATTATTTTTCCCGTGTAGGCAACAAGGTCTATTTTATATAGCGGAATCTCCCTGCCCAACAAATAAATCAGCAAAATGCAAACTGTGTACAGCAATTTATATTTAATAATATTAGACTCTTTTTTAACCTGATGTTCTATATTCGTTGTATTCACAAATGATTGATTATAAACATAAAGGAATGACCACTTCTTTCGAAGCAGCCATTCTCCTTATTCCTTATTCTCCTTTATTTATCAGTGTCCTTCTTTTTCCCTCTGCCCTTGCCAAAGCCAAACAGACCTGCAATCGCCGCAAATATCGAACCAAGCCAGCCCACAGAAGCCGTATCTCCTGTCTTTGGATTATCTGCCAACGGCACATCCTCATCCGGGATATCTTCCTTCACTGCAAGAGGCACATCCTCATCCGGAATATCCGTTGTCGGTGTATCCTCATCCGGAATATCTGTAGTCGGTACATCCTCATCCGGAATATCCGTTGTCGGCACATCCTCATCCGGAATCTCACTGGTCTGTGGCGTCTCACTGGTAGACTCACTGGTGCTTTCACTGGTAACCTCGCTGGTACTGGTCACTGTGGGCTCACTCGTACTAGTCACTGTGGACTCGCTCGTGCTGGTTACTGTGGACTCACTCGTGCTATTACTTGTGCTCTCGCTCTCTGTCTGTGATTCGCTTACACTCGTACTCTCAGACTCTGTCTCGCTGGTACTCTCGCTCTGTGATTCGCTTACACTGGTACTCTCGGACTCTGTCTCGCTGGTGCTTTCAGACTCTGTTTCACTGATACTCTCAGACTCTGTTTCACTGGTACTCTCGGATCCGCTCTCGCTGGTACTCTCACTCTCAGATTCGCTTACACTCGTGCTTTCTGACTCTGTCTCACTGGTGCTCTCAGACTCTGTTTCGCTTGTGCTTTCAGACTCTGTTTCACTGGTGCTTTCGGATCCGCTCTCGCTGGTACTCTCACTCTCAGATTCGCTTGTGCTTTCGGACTCTGTTTCACTGGTGCTTTCGGATCCGCTCTCACTCGTGCTCTCACTTTCAGATTCGCTTACGCTCGTGCTTTCTGACTCTGTCTCACTGGTGCTCTCAGACTCTGTTTCGCTCGTGCTCTCGGATCCGCTCTCACTCGTGCTCTCACTTTCAGATTCGCTTACGCTCGTGCTTTCTGACTCACTTGCACTGGTGCTTTCGGACTCACTTTCGCTGGTGCTCTCGGATTCACTTACACTCGTGCTCTCGGACTCGCTTACGCTGGTGCTCTCGGATTCACTCACACTTGTGCTTTCGGATTCACTTACACTCGTGCTCTCGGATTCACTTACGCTCGTGCTTTCTGATTCACTTACGCTCGTGCTTTCTGATTCACTTACGCTAGTACTCTCGGATTCGCTTACACTGGTGCTCTCCGACTCACTTACACTTGTGCTCTCTGATTCACTTACACTGGTGCTCTCCGACTCACTTACACTCGTGCTCTCTGACTCACTTACACTGGTGCTCTCGGACTCACTTACACTGGTGCTCTCGGACTCGCTTACGCTGGTGCTCTCGGATTCACTCACACTTGTGCTTTCGGATTCACTTACACTCGTGCTCTCGGATTCACTTACGCTCGTGCTTTCTGATTCACTTACGCTCGTGCTTTCTGATTCACTTACGCTAGTACTCTCGGATTCGCTTACACTAGTGCTCTCGGACTCACTTACGCTGGTGCTCTCGGACTCACTCACGCTTGTGCTTTCGGACTCACTCACACTTGTGCTTTCGGACTCACTCACACTTGTGCTTTCGGACTCACTTACACTCGTGCTCTCTGACTCACTTACACTGGTGCTCTCGGATTCACTTACACTCGTGCTCTCTGACTCACTTACACTGGTGCTCTCGGACTCAC
>CAMFDG010000011.1 GCA_945949045.1 uncultured Lachnospiraceae bacterium | reverse complement strand
ATCCGGGTTTTCTGATCCGTTGTGGTGTCGTACTGGTAGAGCGCCCCATCCCCCTCGGTGCCGTTGGAGTAAAAGTATTGTCCCAGGGCACTGCAGGTAAAGATGTAGGGATTGTATACCTGCTGTCTGTCGGTTCCGTCAATGCCCACTTTATAGAGAGTGGTGGCCTGCTGCCTGTCGTAGTGGAGATAGTAGACGTAGTTGCCGATGAGGGTTGCGTAAATGCAGGGATCCGGATCCAGTATGGCGATATTTCCCCCTTTTCTGGATATCCGGCACAGGCTGTTGTTGTCGAAGGAAAAAAAGCCGTAGCTGGCACTGTTCCTGTCATTGTTCCTCACATAGTAGACGTAGTGGGAATCGGCGTTGATGTACATGACGGTGTCGTCGCAGAGCTTTTTCAGATTCCGGCCGTCAAGATCCATGGAGTACAGGCGGTACTTGTCATCAGGATTGGCAAAAAACACAGTTCCGCTGTTTTCACAGAAGAGACCGGCATTGTAAAGGTTTCCTGCGGTATTACCGTTCACGAAGCTGTCATTGTATTTGATCCTTGTCTGGAAGTGGTAAAAAACACTGCTGCCGATGACCGCGATCAGCAGGAGGACTGCCAGTGCGATGTATTTTTTCTTCATATGGTTTTATCTCCTTGTGATTTTTGTCAATAAGACGGATAGCTTTTTCACCTCATATTATACCGTTTGGAGGGGCGTGTTTCAAGAAATACGGGCGGTAAAATATCGGTTTGAAAATATTCATGGAAATGGTTTTACAGGCAGATGACCGCTTGCCTTTTAGAAGGAACTGTAATAAAATTATTTATATATTACCAAGGAGAGTTTGTATGAGAGATTTACAGGAAATCCGTAAGGAGATAGATGGCATTGATTCTCAGATCGTGGAGTTGTATGAGAGCCGCATGAAGCTTACTTCCGAGGTGGCGGAGTATAAGATAGAGACAGGAAAGAAGATTTTTGATAAGGAGCGGGAGGAGTCAAAGCTTTCTGCGCTGGAGCAGAAGGCTTCCTCGGATTATACCAGAAACGGTATCCGGGAGCTTTTTGAACAGATCATGGCCATGAGCCGTAAGAAGCAGTATCAGCTTCTGACGGAGCACGGTATTGTGGAGGAGCCCGAATTTCAGAAGGTGGACAGACTGGACTGCAGAAATGCGAGAATTGTGTTTCAGGGACTGGAGGGGGCATACAGCCAGCAGGCCATGGAGGAATTTTTCGGGGAAAACTGCGATAATTTCCATGTGGATTCCTGGAAGGATGCCATGGAGGCAATTCAGGACGGCAAGGCGGATTATGCTGTGCTTCCCATTGAGAATTCCTCTGCCGGAATCGTATCGGAGAACTATGATCTTCTGGTGGAGTATGACAATTATATTGTGGGGGAGCAGATCATAAAGATCGATCATGCACTTCTTGGAATGCCGGGAGCTAAGGTGGGGGATATCAGGAGTGTTTATTCCCATAAGCAGTCCCTGATGCAGTGCAGTGATTTTCTGGAGGACCACGGGGAGTGGGAGAAGTTCAGCCTGAGCAATAATGCTGTGGCGGCAAGGAAGGTCAAACAGGATGGACGTATGGACCAGGCAGCTATCGCCAGTGCGAGAAATGCCGAGATCTATGGTCTTTGTGTGCTGCGGGAATCCATTCAGAATAACAAGAACAATTCCACCAGATTCATCATTGTGACCGGTGACAAAATCTATACAAAGGATGCGGGGCGGATCAGCATCTGCTTTGAGGTCAGACATGAGAGCGGTGCCTTGTATCATGCTCTTTCTCATTTTATCTACAATGGCATTAACATGACCAATATCCAGTCCCGACCGCTTCAGAACAGAAATTGGGAATACCGGTTTTTTGTGGACTTTGAGGGTCGATTCAGCGACGAGGCAGTACAGAATGCCCTGCGGGGACTGAAGGAAGAGACCATCTCCCTTAAAATACTGGGAACCTACTAGAACTAGGAATATCAGGAGGTGAAAGCATGGCAGTGCACACATTTGCTGCAATCTACATCGGAACCTACGATGTGAGCCTTAAGATCTTTGAGTTTACCAGCCGTAAAAAGCTTCATGAGGTGGACCACATCCGTTCCCGTCAGGATCTGGGACGGGATGCCTTTGGAACCGGATGCATCGGCTATGAGCAGGTGGAGGAACTCTGTGAGACCCTTGCCCAGTTTAAGCAGATCATGCTGGGGTATAAGGTGGATGATTACGAAGTCTATGCTGCTGCGGCACTCCGCGATGCGGACAATGAGCTGTTTGTACTGGACCAGATCTATCTTCGCACCGGCTTTCGGGTGAAGGTGGTCAGCAACTCCGAGCACCGTTTCATCAGCTACAAATCGGTGGTGGGGCAGGAGACCTTTGAGGAAATGATAAAGACCAGCGCGGCCGTGATCGACGTGGGTGGTGCCAGCGTGCAGATCACCGTATTCCGGGATGGGAGCTTAGAAACCACCCAGCATATTGAAGCCGGGATTATGCGCATCCGCAATCTCCTCGCGGACAGGGGCCAGTCTCTAAAAATGTACGAGACCCAGATCGAGGAATACATGAACAAAAAGCTGGAAGGCTTTCGGGCCATGTATATGGCAGATCCGGTGGACTATGTGATTCTGATCAGTGATTACGCCACCGAGCTGATCCGCCGGATGGACGAGAAGGAAGCGGGCTGTCAGGTCAAGTCAGAGAAATTTATCAAGTTTATCAACAAGCTTCAGAAGAAAACCCTGGAGGAGATTACCCGGGAACTGAATCTGTCGGATGACAGGGAGCCTTTGATTATCCCGGCGCTTTGCATCTTTAAGACGCTGGTGCTGAATGTCAGCCCCAAGGAGGTCTGGGTTCCGGGGGCCAATATCCTGAACGGGATTGCCTGCGATTACGCGCAGCGTAAAAAGCTCCTTACCATAAGTCACGATTTTGACGCCGATGTGTTGTCGGCAGCCAGGTATCTTTCCCGGCATTACAACAGCTTTACACCGCATATAGAGGCTCTTTCCAAGCTTTCCATCAAGATCTTTGATGCTATGAAGAAGGTACATGGACTGGGCAGGCGCCAGAGGCTTCTCCTGGAGACCGCCACCATTCTTCATGACTGTGGAAAGTTTGTGAGCTTATCGGAATCCCCCGAAAATGCCTATCATATTATTATGTCATCGGAGATCATAGGCCTGACCCATCAGGAGAGGGAGATCGTAGCTCTGGTGGTATTGTATAACACGCTGCCGTTGGACGACTATGAGGAGCTGTCTGACCGGCTGGATCATGAGGATTATCTGTGTGTGGCAAAGTTGTCTGCCATTCTCAGGGTAGCCAATGCGCTGGATCAGAGCCACCGACAGAAATTTAAAAATATCCGGATTGCAGTGCGGGACCGCCAGCTGGTGTTTACTGTGGAGGTTTTTGAGGATATTTCGCTGGAACAGGCGCTTTTCGAGGCGAAGACCGCCTATTTTGAAAATGTGTACAGTATGAAACCGGTTCTTAGGGAGAAACGGATCTATCATTATTGAATCATGGAGGGAAGCTATGGAGCCAAAAATTGATTTTACAAATCCTGCCTATTACGATAACCGTGAATTAAGCTGGATCAAATTTGACAGCCGTGTGCTCTCGGAGGCGCGGGATAAGAGCATTCCGCTTCTGGAGCGTTTGAAATTTGTGAGCATTACCTCCTCCAATCTGGACGAGTTTTACATGGTCAGGGTTGCGTCCCTGTGGGATATGGTGCATGCGGGTTACAAAAAGAGAGATATCGCCGGCATGACCGCGGAGGAGCAGCTTGCTGCCATCAACAAGGCGGCCAGAGAGCTGGTGAATACACAGTACAGTACTTATATGCGATCCCTTGTGCCGATGCTCAACAAGGAGGGAATCTATGTTATTGATGCTCATGAGGATCTGACGGAGGAGCAGGGGGCCTTTGTGGACCGCTACTTTATGGAAAATGTCTATCCGGTCCTGACACCCATGGCTGTGGATGCCTCAAGACCTTTCCCGCTGATCCGCAACAAGACATTGAATATTGCGGCGCTGCTTAAGAGCAAGGTAAACAGCAACGAGACTGTGTTTGCGACGGTGCAGGTTCCCGGGGTGCTTCCGCGTCTGGTTCAGATTCCGGGGAAGGAGAATACGACCGTATTCATTCTCTTAGAGCAGATTATCGAGCGCAACATCAGTATGCTTTTTTCCAATTACAAGGTGTTGTGTGCCCATCCCTATCGCATTATGCGAAACGCTGACCTGACGATCGATGAGGATGAGGCCTCCGATCTTTTGAAGGAAATCGAGAACAAGCTGAAAATGCGCCAGTGGGGTGAAGTCATCCGGCTGGAAATCGAGGATAAGGCCGACAAAAAGCTTCTTAAATTTTTAAAGTCTGAATTTAAGGTGGCGGATGAGGATGTGTTCCATATCGCCGGACCCATTGATCTGACCTTTTTGATGAAGCTGTACGGCATTGATGGCTATGACAGGCTTCGTCATCCATCCTACACGCCCCAGAGAGTGCCCCGGATAGAGCCGGGCAGCGATATTTTTGCGGCAATCCGTGAAGGGGATATCTTTTTGCACCATCCATACGAAACCTTTGATCCGGTGGTGGATTTTATCCGACAGGCAGCTAAGGATCCGGATGTGCTGGCTATCAAGCAGACCTTGTACCGTGTCAGTGGCAATTCACCGATCATTTCCAGCCTGGCTCAGGCAGCGGAGAACGGCAAGCAGGTGTCGGTTCTGGTGGAACTGAAGGCCCGCTTTGACGAGGAGCACAATATTGTCTGGGCAAAAAAATTAGAGCAGGCCGGCTGTCATGTCATTTACGGTCTGGTGGGGCTTAAGACCCACAGTAAGATCGCACTGGTGGTACGGCGGGAGGAGGACGGTATCCGCCGCTATGTACATTTGGGAACCGGCAATTACAATGATTCTACCGCAAAGCTGTATACGGACTGCGGAATTTTCACTTGTAAGGAGTCTATCGGAGAGGATGCAACAGCTGTATTTAACATGCTCTCCGGATATTCGGAGCCGCTTGCATGGAATGAGCTGGTGCTGGCTCCCTATTGGCTGCGGGATAAATTTTTACACCTGATCGAGCGGGAGAAGAAGCATGCCAGAGCCGGGCGGGAGGCCCGCATTGTGGCAAAGATGAATTCTCTGTGCGATCCGGGAATTATTGCGGCTCTCTATGAGGCTTCGGCAGCAGGCGTACAGATTGACCTGATTGTCCGCGGAATCTGCTGTCTTCGTGTAGGAATTCCGGGAGTCAGCGAAAATATTACCGTGCGCTCCATTGTGGGGAATTTTCTTGAGCACAGCAGAATCTTCTATTTCTGGAATGACGGCAGCACGGAGGTTTACATGGGAAGTGCAGACTGGATGCCGAGAAATCTGGACCGCCGGGTCGAGATTGTATTTCCGGTGCTGGATGAGGAGCTTAAGGAAAAGGCTTTCCATATCCTTCAGACAGAGCTGGCTGACAATGTCAAGGCACGTATCATGCAGCCGGATGGTCATTATGAGAAAGCGGACCGCCGTGGCAAGCTTCCGATGAATTCCCAGGAGGTATTCTGCCGGGAGGCAGTGGCAGCGGTGCCAAAGGAGGGACCGGTCAGCAGTCAGAGAGTTTTTATCCCGGCTGAGCCTGTAGAATAATAGTAACGAGAGATGAATATTTGAAGAGTGGAAAGGAATAGAAATTTATGTACGATTATCTGGTGGTAGGCTCTGGTCTGTACGGAGCGGTTTTTGCCCATGAAGCGAAAGCAAGAGGGAAATCGGTTCTGGTGATCGATAAGCGGCCGAACATCGCGGGAAATGTGTATACGGAGAAGATGGAGGGAATTAACGTCCATAAGTACGGTGCACATATTTTCCACACCAATGACAAAAAGGTATGGGATTATATCACTGGATTTGCGGACTTTAACCGTTTTACCAATTCACCGGTAGCCAATTATAAGGGAGAACTTTATTCTCTTCCCTTTAATATGTATACCTTCAACAAAATGTGGAATGTGGTGACACCGGAGGAGGCCAAAGCAAAAATTGATGAGCAGCGGGCCGAGATTCACGGAGAACCGAGGAATCTGGAGGAGCAGGCCATCAGTCTGGTGGGACGGGATATTTTTGAGAAGCTGGTGAAGGGTTATACGGAAAAACAGTGGGGAAGAGACTGTAAGGATCTGCCGGCTTTTATCATCAAGAGGCTTCCGGTGCGCCTGACCTTTGACAACAATTATTTCAATGCTCTTTATCAGGGAATTCCCATCGGCGGTTACACGAAGATGGTGGAAAATCTGCTGGAGGGAATTGAGGTCCGGCTGAATACAGATTATCTTTCCTGTAAAGAGGAGCTGGATGCCCTGGCAGAGAAGGTCATCTATACGGGACCTATCGACGCATACTTTGACTACCGGCTGGGCTATCTGGAGTATCGCTCTGTGCGTTTTGAGACAGAGGTTTTGGATCAGCCGAATTTCCAGGGAAACGCAGCTGTCAACTATACGGATCGTGAGACTCCCTGGACCAGAATCATTGAACACAAGTGGTTTGAGTTTGGAAAGGATGAAAACGGTGATGAGCTTCCCAAGACAGTAATCAGCCGTGAATACAGCTCGGAGTGGAAGCCCTCAGATGAGCCTTATTATCCGGTAAATGATGAAAAGAACAGTGCGCTTTATCAGGAATATAAAAAACTTGCAGAAAAGGAGCAGAAAGTCATTTTCGGCGGCCGGCTGGGCGAGTATAAGTATTACGATATGGATCAGGTCATTGCTGCAGCACTCACCATGTGTGAAAAGGAATTGGGATAAAATTCTCGTATTTTTTTAATTTTTGTATTGACATAAGGAAAGGCTTGTCATATTATAATCTAGTGTGTTTGCGATGAAGCGTCCGTGTCTGTTTCATTGCAGGGAATAAAGTTTAACAGGATATGGAGGTGTACAGATTGGCTAACATTAAATCTGCTAAGAAGAGAATTTTAGTTACAGCGACAAAGACTGCCAGAAATAAAGCAATCCGTTCTGAGGTTAAGACTTCTATCAAAAAGGTAGAGGCTGCTGTTGCTGCAAAGGATAAGGCTGCTGCAGAGAATGCACTTAAGGCTGCGACATCCGTAATCGAGGGTGCCTGCTCGAAAGGCGTTTATCACAAGAACAATGCAGCTCGCAAGGTTTCCCGTTTAGCAAAATTAGTTAACGGAGTTGCTTAGTTTTTATATCTGATACAGGATACATGTACCGCCGGTTCCGTCATGCCGGCGGTTTTTTTTTGCAAAAATAGCTGCTTCGCAGCGGAGAGCGAGTGAAACGAGGGTTTTGCGAATTTGAATAATAACAAAAATGTGTGGAACAATAACTGCATGAATGGTACGAATTTGGAGGAGGAAAAGTCATGCAGGAGGAAAGCTACCCGATCCGCACGGATCTGGCACTGGAGTCACAGGAGCGTCTGAAAAAGGACAGAGGAACGGTAAGCGGCGTCATTTTTCTGGAGGAGCCAAAGGAGAACGGAATCGTGGTCAGCACCGTAAAAATTGAGACGGAAAATGCGGCCCATGCCATGGGACGGCCCAGGGGAAATTATGTGACCATCGAGGCGCCGGAGATGATCGAGGAGGATGCCGGCTATCACAGGGAAATTTCTTTGGAGCTTGCGAGGATCTTAAGAAAAATGCTGCCCTTTGATCAGGTTGAGATGGATCTGAAAAAGGGGCTTCAGATCTCGGTTCTGGTGGTGGGGCTTGGAAATCGGGAGGTTACACCGGATGCGTTAGGACCGCGGGTAGTGGATCAGCTTTTTATCACCAGACATATCATGAATGAGTATGGAAAGTATGCCTTTGAGGATGAGGAGGTCAGCAGAATCAGCGGAATCGTTCCGGGGGTGATGGCCCAGACCGGAATGGAGTGTGTGGAGATCCTGAGGGGTGTGGTAAAGGAAACACAGCCTCAGCTGGTGATTACCGTGGATGCTCTTGCCGCCCGCAATGTCAAGCGGCTGGGCAGGACCATCCAGCTGACAGATACCGGGATCACGCCGGGAAGCGGGATCGGAAACCACCGCAATGCGATCAACAGGGAGAGTATCGGAGTTCCGGTGATTTCCCTTGGGGTACCCACAGTGGTGGATGCGGCGACCATCGTAGCAGATGCCATGACGGAGCTGATTACGGCCATGTCTCTTACCGATCTTCAGAAACTGGATGAAAAGCAGAGGAGAGATCTGGCAAGGCAGCTTCTTTCCCCACAGCTCAACGGTCTGTTTGTCACACCGAAAAATATTGATGATTTCATCAGGCAGCTGGGATATCTGATCTCGGAGGGATTGAATGTGGCGCTTTTGGGGAATAAGGAGGAACGCGGCGTCATATAATGCTTCGAGGTGGTGATAGCTTGAGGAGACGTGCGCTTTTTTTCGGAATATTGATAGGGGTGGGATTGTCCCTTGTCATTTGTATCTGTTTTCGAACGAACAGCAGGGATACAGAGGGGGATTCAAAGAATTCAGCAAAACAGGAAGAGGTTTACGGGGAAACGGATCAGGGGGACGCAGGGTGGATGAATCAGATGTTTCATAATCTCTCCCTGAAATTCTATAATGGAGTGATTCATATCTTTGTTCCGGGTCTTTTATCCGATCAGGGAGAGGGAACTCCGAAGGCATATCATGATCTGACGGCGGCCATGTATCCGGCCATTGCCTGCAATGAGGAGAAGCTCTGGTATGAGTCCAGGGGAGAGGGACAAAATGACTGTGAGAGCCTTGCAGCAGAGGAAAACCGGGAGGCAAAACAGATTCTGGCGGAGAATCAGAAGGCGGCAGATCAGCTGTCTGACCGGACAGCGGAATCACAGACAAAAGAGGAAGGCATCAAAGAGACCGAAAAGGAAACAAAAAACAAAGAGACATTAAAAAGCAAAGATGAAAAAAGCGTCACCGTTAACCGGAAGAAGCTGGAGGATTTTGATTATCTGCGGCAGACCTTTTATCAGGTCGACAATACAACAACCATCGGAGGGGACCAGCTGAATGTAAAAAAGCTGCTGGATCCCGATATGACGATTGATCCGGATGTGGACGGTCCCCAGATTCTGATCTACCACACCCATTCCCAGGAGGGGTACAAAGATTCTGCCGATGGTGATCCCAGGACCTCTGTGGTGGGGGTTGGAGATTATCTGACAAAGCTTCTGGAGAAAAAGGGATTTACGGTGCTCCACCACAAGGGAGAGTATGATGTTGGAGACCGGGACCATGCTTATTCCAATGCGGCTCCGGCCATAGAGAAGATTTTAAAAAAGAATCCTTCGATTCAGGTGGTGATTGATCTGCACCGGGATGGAGTCAACGAGAATACCCGCCTTGTCACAGAGCAAAATGGCAAAAAGATGGCAAAGATCATGTTTTTTAACGGACTTTCCAGAACCACCGCAACCGGCGATATCCCTTATCTGAAAAATCCTTACATAGAGGATAATCTCGCTTTTTCCTTTCAAATGCAGCTGGCTGCTGCGGAATATTATCCGGGGCTCACAAGAAAAATCTACCTGAAGGGCTACCGTTTTAACATGCACCTCTGTCCCAAATCCATGCTGGTGGAGGTGGGGGCTCAGACCAATACCTTTGAGGAGGCGAAAAATTCCATGGAGCCTTTATCTGACCTTCTGGAGAAGGTATTAATGCCTGAATCCTGAGATGGAATCCGGTCGCAGAAATGTAATTTCTGTGTTATACTGTATTTATTGAAGGAGGGGGATCATTATGGTGGACTATACAGAAGGATCGGGAAAACAGTATCACACAGGGGTAGGACCGGAGGATATCGGAAAATATGTGATTTTGCCGGGAGATCCGAAACGCTGTCAAAAGATTGCAGCATATTTCGATGATCCTAAGCTTGTGGCAGACAGTCGGGAATTTACCACCTATACGGGAACATTGGAGGGGGAGAAGGTCAGCGTGACTTCCACGGGAATTGGCGGACCCTCTGCGGCGATTGCACTGGAGGAACTGTCGAAGTGCAAAGCCCATACCTTTATCCGGGTGGGAACCTGCGGTGGGATGCAGGAGAATGTGCTGGGTGGAGATCTGGTGATTGCCAATGGGGCCGTCCGCATGGAGGGCACCAGCAGGGAATATGCACCGGTGGAGTATCCGGCAGTTCCGGATTTTGCGGTGACTTCTGCGCTGGTACGGGCGGCAAAGGAGGGAAATAAGCCTTTTCATGTAGGCGTGGTACAGTGCAAGGATTCCTTCTTCGGGCAGCATGAACCGGAGATCATGCCGGTTTCCTATGAACTGGAGCAGAAATGGCAGGCGTGGCTCAGGATGGGATGTCTTGCCTCGGAGATGGAATCGGCGGCGCTTTTTACAGCCGGGGGCTTTCTTCGGGTACGGGTCGGCTCCTGTTTTCTTGTGATCGCCAATCAGGAGCGGGCGAAAAAGGGGCTTTCCAATCTGCAGGTGCATGACACATCCGTGGCCATAGAGACAGCCATCGATGCACTTCGAATTTTGATTCGGGAGGATAAGCATGAGTAGCATTACAGACGAAGAACTTGTGGCGCTGGCCTTTGACGCCAGGGAAAAATCCTACGCACCTTATTCCGGATTTCAGGTGGGGGCGGCACTGCTTGCGGAGGATGGCCGGGTATATCAGGGCTGTAATATTGAAAATGCGGCCTACACCCCTGCGAACTGTGCGGAGCGCACGGCCTTTTTTAAGGCGGTCAGTGAAGGAGTACGGGATTTTTCGGCAATCGCCATTGTGGGAGGGATGAAGGGACAGGAAGTCTTATCCTACTGTGCGCCCTGCGGGGTATGCCGGCAGGTGATGATGGAATTCTGCCGGCCGGAAAGCTTTCGGATCCTTCTGGCACGTTCGGCGGAGGAATACCGGACCTACACATTGGACGAGTTGTTTCCCATGGGGTTTGGACCGGACAATTTAAAAGAATAACTGAGGTATACGGAATAATCAGGGAAGAGGGAGAAAAATATGCATTTAGATCAAAAGATGAAGGAACTGCTGGGAATGGTGGACCACACGCTGCTTTTGCAGACTGCTTCCTGGGACGAAATCAGAGCCTTGTGTGATGAAGCCATTCGTTATGGCACGGCGTCCGTGTGTATTCCGCCCTGCTACGTGAAGCGGGCAAAGGAGTACGTGGAGGAGCGGATGAAAGTCTGCACCGTCATTGGTTTTCCGAACGGCAATACCACCACGGCGGTGAAGGTCTTTGAGACAGAGGATGCCGTCAGAAATGGTGCCGACGAAATTGATATGGTCATCAATATCGGGATGCTGAAGGCGGGAAATGATGCCTATGTGCTGGAGGAGATAAGACAGATCAAAAAAGCCTGTCAGGGACGTATCCTGAAGGTAATCATTGAGACCTGCCTTCTGACCGATGAGGAAAAAATCAAAATGTGTGAACTGGTGACAGAGGCTGGGGCGGATTTTATCAAGACCTCCACCGGTTTTTCCACAGCCGGTGCCACTTTTTCCGACGTGGAGCTCTTTGCAAAGTATGTGGGACCGGACGTGAAGATCAAAGCGGCCGGAGGAATCTCCACCATCGAAGATGCGCAAAAATTTGTGAAGCTGGGGGCCAGCCGCCTGGGAACCAGCCGAATCATCAAACTATTGAATAGTTCCAATGAAAGAAAATGTGAGGATAACTATGGATAGACATTTCAACAGAATTTTCGTGATCGTACTGGATTCCCTCGGCATTGGTGCGATGCCGGATGCAGACCGTTTTGGGGATGCGGGAGCAGACACGCTGGGCCATATAGACCGGGCTGTGGAGCATCTGACGATACCCAATCTCACAAAGCTGGGACTTGCCAATTTGAAACCCCTGACTCATGCGGCGGCGGTGGAAAAGCCTCTGGGACGTTTTATGGCTATGGGTGAGGCCAGCAACGGCAAAGACACGATGACCGGTCACTGGGAGATGATGGGAATCGAGACGAAGAAGCCTTTTATCACCTTTACGGAACATGGTTTTCCGGAGGAACTGATTCGGGAGCTGGAACAGCGCTGCGGCCGTGAGATCATCGGAAATAAGGCTGCCAGCGGGACAGCGATTCTGGATGAGCTGGGAGAACAGGAAATCAATGAGGGAAAACTGATCGTATATACCTCTGCAGATTCGGTTCTGCAGATCTGCGGTAATGAGGAGACGATGGGACTTGAGACATTGTACCATTACTGCGAGATTGCGAGAGAACTGACATTAAAGGATGAGTGGCGTGTGGGCCGGGTAATTGCAAGACCTTATGTTGGTCGGAAAAAGGGAGAGTTTGTACGGACAAGCAACCGCAGGGATTACGCTTTAAAGCCCACCGGGCCCACGGCACTGAATGCTTTAAAGGATGCGGGTTATGACGTGATCTCCGTAGGTAAGATCAGTGATATTTTTGATGGTGAGGGAATTACGGCCTGTAATCATTCCCACAGCAGCGTTCACGGCATGGAGCAGACCATAGAGATTGCCGGACGGGAATTCACGGGGCTTTGTTTTACGAATCTGGTGGATTTCGATGCTCTTTGGGGACACCGCAGGAATCCTGTTGGCTACGGGGAGGAAATCGAGCGCTTTGACAGGAAGCTTGGAGAACTGCTCCCTCTTCTGGGGCAGAAGGATCTTTTGATCATCACTGCAGACCACGGCAATGATCCCACCTATACCGGAACGGATCATACCAGAGAGCAGGTACCCTTTTTAGCCTATTCGCCATCTATGGAGGCCGGAGGGCGGCTTTTTGATGCAGATACCTTTGCAGTGATCGGCGCTACGATTGTCGACAACTTTGGCATAGATATGCCGGAGGGAATAATCGGCCGTTCCATATTACAGGAGCTGACGAAAGGAGATGCCTATGAATCGTTTTATTGCACATAATATTCCCAAAATTGAGCTTCACTGTCATCTGGACGGCTCCATGAGTGTGGAGCTTACGAAACGTCTGCTGAAAGAGATGGGAGAGAAGTATTCCAAAGAAGAGCTGGAAAGTGCGCTGACGGCCCCCATGAATTGTGGGAGTCTGGCAGAATATCTGGAGCGTTTTGCTCTGCCCCTTCGGTGTCTGCAGACGAAGAGAGGACTTTCTGCGGCGGCAGAGGATCTGGCTCTGGCGGCTGCAAAGGAGCATGTGGCTTACATAGAGGTTCGCTTTGCCCCTTCCTTTTCCACGAAACAGGGACTCTCGATTCGGGAGGTTATCGAGAGTGTGGAGTCCGGCTTGAAGAAGGCAAGAGAGAAAACCGGAATTCTGACCGGGATCATTGTCTGTACCATGCGGGGGCTGGATGCCGAGACGAATGCCCGGATGCTGAAAGAGGCCAGGGAATTTTTAGATGCCGGTGTGGTGGGGTGCGATCTTGCCGGTGACGAAAAGGCATATCCCCTTTCCAATTTCAGGGATGTCTTTGCTGCTGCGAAAAGATATGAGCTTCCCTTTACCATTCACGCGGGTGAATGTGGCAGCGCAGAAAATATCAGGGAGGCCGTGGCTCTTGGGGCAAAGCGGATCGGCCATGGAATTGCCATGAGTGGGAACGAGGAACTGAAAAAGCTGCTGGCTGACGAAAAGATTTGCGTAGAGCTTTGTCCTACCAGCAATCTTCAGACGAAAGCCGTCAGAAATATGGCGGAATACCCCTTCCTGGAGTTCTATGAGGCGGGAGTTCCTCTTTCTGTAAATACGGATAACCGGACCGTGAGTGGTACCACCTGCACGGATGAGCTGATGCGTCTTTCCGATGCGGGAATGCTTAAGGAAGCCATGTGTGAAAAGATTTACATGGCATCACTGGCGTCTGTTTTCGCAGGAGACGAAGTGAAACAGCAGCTTTGGAACAAGTGGGTATCCATGTTTGCAGTATAAAGGATTTGAAAAACAAAAGATAATTTTGTATAATAGATACACTGCAAATTTATGAGAGAAAGAGGAACATTATGTCAATTGACCAGAGCAAAATTCGTAACTTTTGTATCATTGCCCATATTGATCACGGCAAGTCTACCCTGGCGGACCGGATCATTGAGAAGACCGGCACCCTCACCAGCCGTGAGATGCAGGCCCAGGTGTTAGACAATATGGATCTGGAAAGGGAGAGGGGGATCACCATCAAGTCCCAGGCTGTCCGTATCATTTATAACGCGAAGGACGGACAGGAGTATATCTTTAACCTGATCGATACGCCGGGACATGTGGACTTTAACTATGAGGTTTCCAGAAGCCTTGCAGCCTGTGACGGAGCTATTCTTGTTGTGGATGCGGCACAGGGCGTGGAGGCCCAGACTCTGGCCAATGTATATCTTGCCATGGATCATGATCTGGATGTACTTCCGGTGATCAATAAGATCGATCTTCCCAGCGCAAGACCGGAGGAGGTGGCGCAGGAGATCGAGGATGTGATCGGCATTGAGGCCATGGATGCACCCAGAATCTCTGCCAAGACAGGACTGAATATTGATGAGGTGCTGGAACAGATCGTAACCAGAATTCCGGCGCCAGCGGGAGATCCGAAAGCTCCCTTAAAAGCGCTGATTTTTGATGCCCTGTACGATTCCTACAAGGGTGTGATTGTCTTTTGCCGGATCAAAGAGGGCTCGGTGAAAGTCGGCACCAGGATTCGTATGATGGCTACAGGGGCTGAGGACCTGGTGACAGAGGTGGGATATTTCGGCGCAGGCCAGTTTATTCCCTGTGATGAACTTTCTGCCGGTATGGTCGGATACATTGCGGCCAGCATTAAAAATGTAAGGGATACCCGTGTGGGTGATACGGTGACTGCTGTGGACCGTCCCTGTGCGGAGCCGCTGCCGGGCTATAAGAAGGTCAACCCTATGGTTTACTGCGGCATGTATCCGGCAGACAGTGCCAAATATCCGGATTTAAGGGATGCATTGGAGAAGCTGCAGATCAACGACGCCTCTCTCCAGTATGAGCCGGAGACCTCTCTGGCTCTGGGCTTTGGTTTCCGCTGCGGATTCCTTGGACTTTTACACCTGGAGATTATTCAGGAGCGGCTGGAGCGTGAATTCAATCTGGATCTGGTGACCACAGCACCGGGCGTAATTTATAAGGTGCATAAGACCAATGGGGAGGTTATGGATCTGACCAATCCCTCAAACCTGCCGGATCCGTCTGAGATCGAATATATGGAAGAACCCTTTGTCTCCGCGGAGATTATGGTGACAAGCGAGTATGTAGGAGCCATCATGAAGCTGTGTCAGGAGCGCCGGGGCATCTATATCAGCATGGATTATATTGAAGCCACCCGTGCAGTGATCAAGTATGACCTTCCGCTCAATGAGATCATCTATGACTTTTTTGATGCTTTAAAGTCCCGTTCCAGAGGATACGCCTCCTTCGATTACGAGATGAAGGGGTATGTCCGCTCGGAGCTTGTGAAACTGGATATTCTCATCAACAAGGAGATGGTGGATGCCCTGTCCTTTATCGTATTTAAAGATGGCGCTTATGACAGAGGCCGTAAGATGTGCGAGAAGCTGAAAAAGGAAATTCCAAGACAGCTTTTTGAGATCCCGATTCAGGCAGCGGTGAACGGAAAGGTGATTGCAAGAGAGACGGTAAAGGCACTGCGCAAGGATGTGCTGGCCAAGTGCTATGGCGGAGATATTTCCCGAAAGAAGAAGCTGTTGGAGAAGCAGAAGGAAGGAAAGAAGAGAATGCGTCAGGTGGGAACCGTAGAGGTTCCGCAGGAGGCGTTTATGAGTGTACTGAAACTGGATGAGGACTAACGAAGTGACGGTAAAGAAAAACAAAAATCTGGAACTATATATCCATACACCTTTCTGTGTCAAAAAATGTGATTACTGTGATTTCCTCTCCTTTCCGGGAGACAGCAGAACGCAGATACAGTATATCCATGCGCTGCTGCAGGAAATCCGTTTTTATGGAGAAAAGATGGGGGAGTATGTGGTTCCCACCATTTACATCGGAGGAGGAACACCAAGCTGGCTGGATTCGGAGATGATCACTGCTGTCATGGAGCAGGTGTTTTCCAGCTTCCATGTGCTGCCGGATGCGGAGGTTACTCTGGAATGCAATCCGGGAACGGTGAAGGCGGACAAGCTGGCCGCTTATCGGAAGGCAGGGATCAACCGTCTTTCCATCGGCCTGCAGTCGGTGCACAATGAGGAACTGAAGATCCTTGGGAGGATTCATACCTATGAGCAGTTTTTGAAGACATACAGTCTGGCAAGGGATGCGGGGTTTTCTAATCTCAATGTGGATCTGATCAGCGGGCTTCCCCGTCAGACGCTGGAAATATTCATGGATACGCTGCAACAGGTGGTCAGACTGAAGCCGGAGCATGTTTCCTGCTATACTCTGATCGTGGAAAAGGGTACCCCTTTTTATGAAAAATATAAGTTTGACGCTGTGGCCCAGCAGGCGGGCATTCGCACGGAGATTCTGCCCAATGAGGACGAAATGTACCGGATCACCAAAGCCACCCAGGATATTCTGCGAAATGCCGGATATGAGCAGTATGAGATCTCCAATTTCGCAAAGCCGGGATATGCATGCCGGCATAATATCGGCTATTGGACCAGAGAAAATTATTTAGGGCTGGGGCTGGGGGCGGCTTCTCTGATTGAGAACGTCCGTTATTCCAACACCAGAGAACTCTATGAGTATATGGAACTCTGCGGGAAGCTGCAGCTTCTTTTGCCGGAGGCCTTTGCAGGGGAACAGGACAGCGCACAGCCGGAGGGTGATTTCTTTGGCAGCAATCTGCATGTGTCTGCCGATATCATCGGGCGGAAAGAGCAGATGGAGGAATTCATGTTCCTGGGTCTTCGCATGAACGAGGGCGTAAAAAGAGACGATTTTGAAAATAATTTCGGAGTACCCATCGAGGCGGTTTACCTGGAGGTGCTGGAAAAGCTGAAGCGTCAGGAAATGATCGTAATGCGGGAGGGCAGGATTGCACTAACCGATCGTGGAATGGATCTGGGAAATTATGTGATGGCAAAGTTCCTGTTTTGAATTTCGGAGCTATTTGCAGATTGGAGTTCATTCGACAGCCGGACACTTCCACAGTGGCGTTCGGCCACGGCAGACGCTCGATTTATTCCGAACCGTGTGCGAGTTAATGCCTTCATCCACAAATTGAACATCGGCCCATGCAAAATTTGCCTTCGGCAAATGGGCCGACGCTACATGACAGGTTTTCCATGAAAACCTGTCACATTTAAAGTGGGCACGGGAAATACACGTTCAAGCGTAGCGCGTTTGTATTTCCCGTGCCTGATAAACTCTGTGGATGGAGGCATTTACTCGCACTAGGTGCAGGAATCATGAGAGTGTATGCCGTAGCCGAACGCCACTGTGGAAGTGTCCGGCTGTCGAATGTGTATAAACCAGGCGCCGAAAACCGATATCTGAAAAATCCGTGTAGAAGTTTTATAAAAAAAATATAAAAACAGCATCAAGGTGTTGACAAGAAAACGTCTTGGTGCTATTTTATTAGCAGAACGATATTAGCACTCTAAATAAATGAGTGCTAACAACCTTAAGGGAGTGCATGGATGCAGTTGACTGCAGACCTTGTACATGGTAGGAGAATTACGAATGGAGAACGAGAAGGAAGAGTTAGACGAGAGAAAAGTTAAGATATTGGATGCAATCATCCGCAATTACTTAGCCACCGGTGAGCCGGTAGGATCCCGTACCATTTCCAAGTATACGGATTTGAACTTAAGTTCCGCCACCATCCGCAATGAGATGTCCGATTTGGAGGAACTTGGATATATCGTTCAGCCGCATACCTCTGCGGGACGGATTCCTTCGGACAAAGGCTACCGGTTTTATGTGGATCATCTGATGCAGGAGAAGGACCGCGAGGTCAGGGAGATGAAGGAATTCGTCATTGAGAAGACCCAGAAGATGGATCAGGTCCTAAAGCAGGTGGCGAAGATGCTGGCCAACAATACCAATTATGCAACCCTTGTATCGGCGCCTGCATATAACACCAACAAGATTAAATTCATTCAGCTGTCCAATGTAGATGATAAGCATGTTCTTGCAGTTATCGTGATGAACAGCAATATTGTGAAAAACCAGATGATTGATGTTGAGGAGACTCTTGACAACGAGACGATTTTAAAGCTCAATATTCTTTTGAATACTGCATTAAACGGTCTGTCCTTACAGGAAATCAATCTTGGGACCATTGCAAAGCTCAAGGAGCAGGCGGGTATTCACAGTACCATCGTCAGTGATGTGCTGGATACCCTTGCACAGACACTTTCGGAGAATGAGGATCTTCAGATCTACACCAGTGGTGCCACAAACATTCTCAAGTATCCGGAGCTTTCCGATTCTGAAAGTGCAGCAAATCTTCTGTCTACCTTTGAAGAGAAGGATGAGCTGGTGAATCTGGTGACAGAATCCCTTTCCGAGGATCAGGAAAGCAAGGGAAACGGCATTCAGGTTTATATCGGTAATGAGGCTCCGGTTCAGACCATGAAGGATTGCAGTATCGTGACGGCAACCTATGATCTGGGGGACGGCGTGAAGGGAACCATCGGAATTGTGGGACCGAAGCGTATGGATTACGAAAATGTTGTAGATAATCTAAAGAATCTGAAGTCCCAGCTGGATGGAATATTTGAGAAAGAGAAAGGAGATTCTTGAGAAAGGTGGAGCATATGACATATACCAGTGAAGAAGAAAAGGAAATAAAGACTCCGGAGGCGGAAGAGACGGCTTCCGAAGAAACAACGAGCGAAAATGAAGTGACGGAAGAAAAAGATACCGGGGAAGCAAAGGAAGCGGCCGAGACTTCCTCAGAGACAGAGGAAGACGCAGAAACAGAGAAAGACGCAGAAACAGAGGCCGGGAAGGATACCGAAACAGATCAGGCGGAGGCGAAAGAGGAGTCCAAAGAAAAGAAGGATGGCTTTTTCGGAAAGAAAAAGAAAAAGGACAAAAAGGATGAGCAGATCGAAGAGTTAAACGATAAGCTCCGACGCCAGATGGCCGAGTTTGACAACTTCAGAAAGCGTACCGAGAAGGAAAAATCTCAGATGTTTGATATGGGAGCCAGAACGATTATCGAGAAGGTCCTTCCTATCGTGGATAATTTTGAGAGAGGACTGGCAGCTGTTCCGGAGGAACAGAAGGAGGATGCTTTTGTTACCGGTATGGATAAGGTCTACAAGCAGCTGATGCAGGAATTTGATTCCATCGGCGTGAAAGCCATTGAGGCTGTGGGGGAGGAATTCAATCCGGAGCTTCACAATGCAGTGATGCAGGTGGAGAGCGAAGAGTATGAACCGGGGGTTGTGGCCCAGGAGCTTCAAAAAGGCTACATGTATAAGGATACGGTCGTAAGACACAGTATGGTAGCCGTCGCTAAGGAATAGCTGGCATTTATCCGCTCCGAAAGGAATGGTTAAATATAGATAGCATTTCAAGATTTTAATGATATTATTTTTATAGGAGGAAAAGACAATGGGAAAGATTATTGGTATCGATTTAGGAACAACAAACAGCTGTGTCGCTGTTATGGAGGGTGGTAAACCAACCGTTATCGCAAATCAGGAGGGAGCAAGAACAACACCGTCCGTGGTTGCATTTACAAAAACTGGTGAGCGTCTGATCGGTGAGCCGGCTAAGCGTCAGGCAGTTACCAACGCAGAGAAGACGATCTCTTCCATCAAGAGACATATGGGAACCGATTACAAGGTAGCGATTGATGATAAGCAGTACAGTCCACAGCAGATTTCTGCTATGATCCTGCAGAAGTTGAAGGCTGACGCAGAAGGATATCTGGGTGAGAAGGTTACAGAGGCTGTTATTACGGTTCCTGCATATTTCAACGATGCACAGCGTCAGGCAACCAAGGATGCCGGTAAGATCGCAGGTCTTGACGTAAAGCGTATCATTAACGAGCCGACTGCTGCAGCACTTGCATACGGTCTTGACAATGAGAAAGAGCAGAAGATTATGGTATATGATCTTGGTGGTGGTACTTTCGATGTATCTATCATTGAGATCGGAGACGGCGTAATCGAAGTTCTGTCTACCAATGGTGATACCCACCTTGGCGGAGATGATTTCGATAACCGTATCACCCAGTGGATGATCGATGAGTTCAAGAAGGCTGAGGGTGTAGACCTTTCTACGGATAAGATGGCTCTTCAGAGATTAAAAGAGGCGGCTGAGAAGGCAAAGAAGGAGCTTTCTTCTGCAACCACAACCAATATCAACCTGCCGTTCATCACAGCAACAGCTGAGGGACCGAAGCACTTTGATATGAATTTAACCAGAGCAAAATTTGATGAGCTGACCCATGATCTTGTTGAGAAGACTGCTATCCCGGTTCAGAATGCCATGAGAGATGCAGGACTTACCAATGCAGATTTAGGCCAGGTACTGTTAGTCGGTGGTTCTACCCGTATCCCGGCTGTTCAGGATAAAGTAAGACAGATGACCGGCAAGGAGCCGAGCAAGTCCCTGAATCCGGATGAGTGTGTAGCCATCGGTGCTTCCATTCAGGGTGGTAAGTTAGCCGGAGATGCAGGCGCAGGTGAGATCTTACTGTTGGATGTTACTCCGTTGTCCCTTTCTATTGAGACCATGGGTGGTGTAGCAACCCGTCTCATCGAGAGAAATACTACGATCCCGACCAAGAAGAGCCAGATCTTCTCAACGGCTGCAGATAACCAGACCGCTGTAGATATCAATGTCGTACAGGGCGAGCGTCAGTTTGCAAGAGACAACAAGTCCTTAGGACAGTTCCGTCTGGATGGTATCCCGCCGGCACGCCGTGGTGTTCCGCAGATCGAGGTTACCTTTGATATTGATGCCAACGGTATCGTAAACGTATCCGCTAAGGATCTTGGAACCGGAAAGGAGCAGCATATCACCATTACTGCAGGATCCAACATGTCTGACGAGGAGATCGACAGGGCAGTTAAGGAGGCCGCTGAGTTTGAGGCTCAGGATAAGAAGAGAAAGGAAGCCATTGATACCAGAAATGAGGCTGATTCCTTCGTATTCCAGACACAGGAGGCATTGAACCAGGTAGGCGAACAGATCGATGCAGGCGACAAGGCAGCAGTTGAGGCTGACATCAATGCGGTGAAGGCAATTCTGGATGCACATCCGGAGGCTGAGCATATGAGTGATGCTGATGTCGCAGAACTGAAGGCAGCCCAGGAGAAACTGACACAGAGTGCGCAGAAGGTATTTGCAAAGATGTACGAGGCACAGGCGGCAGCGCAGCAGGCAGCCCAGGGCGCTGGTCCGAATATGGGCGGTGCAGCCGGTGCAGGTCCTGACATGAATGCGGGAAATGCAGCAGGTGGTGCTGATGATGATGTCATCGATGCAGACTTCAAGGAAGTATAAGGATAGGAAAGACACGAATGTAAAGCAAATGGGGTTTCCGGAGATTCCGGAAACCCTATATGCGGTATAGGATATAGTATAAGGGTATAGATTATGGCAGAAAAAAGAGATTATTATGAGGTCCTGGGAATTTCCAAGACCGCAACTGAGGAAGAAATCAAAAAAGCGTTCCGTACGACTGCCAAGAAGTATCATCCGGATATGCACCCGGGAGATAAGGAATGTGAGGAAAAGTTCAAGGAGGCGCAGGAGGCCTATGCGGTGCTCAGTGACCCGGAGAAGAGACGTCAGTATGATCAGTTCGGTCATGCGGCCTTTGACGGCAGTGCCGGAGGCGGCGGATTTGATTTTTCCGGTATGGATATGAGTGATATCTTCGGTGATATTTTTGGTGACTTTTTCGGTGGTGGATCCTCGAGAAGAGGCGCAAACAACGGACCATCCAAGGGAGCAAACGTTCGTCTCAGCGTACGGATCACCTTTGACGAGGCAATTCACGGCTGTTCCAGGGAATTGGAATTTTCTTACCGGGAGGAGTGCAGCAGCTGCCACGGTACCGGTGCGAAGCCGGGAACTTCTCCGGAAACCTGCAGTAAATGTGGAGGCAAGGGCAAGGTGGTTTATTCCCAGCAGTCCTTCTTTGGCATGATGCAGAATGTCCAGACCTGTCCGGAGTGCGGTGGTTCCGGTAAGGTAGTGCGTGAGAAATGTGCGCAGTGTCGTGGTACCGGTTATACGGCAAAGAAGGTGCGTAAGACGGTAGATATTCCGGCGGGAATTGACAATGGACAGTGCGTCAGAGTCCGGGATTACGGAGAGCCTGGTGAAAACGGAGGACCGAGAGGTGACCTTCTGGTTGAGGTGATCGTGTCCAGAAGTACAGAATTCGAGCGTCAGGATATGAATATTTTCTCCAATGCATCGATTTCCTTTGCGGTTGCAGCGCTGGGAGGGGATGTCCGTATTAAGACCGTGGATGGAGACATCATTTACACAGTCGCACCGGGAACCCAGACAGGCACGAGAATCCGGCTGAAGGGCAAGGGTGTTCCATCCATCCGTAACAAGGCTGTGCGGGGAGATCACTATGTAACTTTGGTTGTATCTACACCGACAGGACTGAGTAAGGAGGCAAAGGATGCTTTGCGTCGTTTTGATGAGCTGACCGGCAGTTCTTTAACCAAAGAGGGTGGTGCCCAGACCACCAAAAAGAAAGGTGTCATGGATAAGATCAAAGAAGCCTTCGATGAGCATTGATTTTAGTGCAAAACGCCTATGGATTTCTGTATCAAAATATTGTATGATGATGCTGGATGTATAGATTTTAGCTCTATATTTAGTATAAAGGTTACGATTCGGAACCTTTCGGAAACGGAATGAAACCAGTGATGCCGGATATGGAGCAGTGTCAGCGTGATACGGATGCGGAGGAATGGGTGCTATGGCGCTTGAGAGTGAACGCAGAGCATTGGAAGAAGAGCGTCGTATGCTGGAGCAGGAACGGCGTGATTTTAACCGAAGAGTAGAAATTGAAGACCGGCGTCTGGAGCAGCAGCAGAAGCTGTTTGACATGAAGTTCAAGATACTGGAGGAGGAGCTGTTAAAGCTTGCCACAGAAAAGGAGCAGGTCAAGAAGCAGAAAGCCTTTTACCAGAAGGTCAGTGAATACAATTTCAGAGAGGCGAATGCACAGAAAGCATCCTCTGAGAGCAACGTGGTGAAGGGAGATATGTTCTTCTCCGGAGTTGCCAGCAAGCAGTCCATCAAGAAACGCTACAAGGATTTGATCAAAATCTACCATCCGGACAATCTGGATGGCGATAAGGACACCGTTCAGGAAATTAACAGTGAATATAATAAGCTTTGCGCGATGTATAAGATTTAGCGAAGTGACAGGGAAGGGCGTTGGCCCTTCCTTTTTGGTGATTATGGAAATCTTGCGTTTTTATGGGAAATAAGGTATGATAACACATGGTATGCGTACACCGACAGATGTCAATTATTTGTGTGTGCATGAAAGGAACCGTTATGAAGTGGAAAAAATATACGATTGAGACAACTACCGCAGCAGAGGATTATATGAGTTCCATGTTGATGGAACTTGGAATAGAGGGAATTGAAATCGAGGACAACGTACCGCTGACCAAAGAGGATCAGGCAAGTATGTTTATTGATTTCCTTCCGGAGCTTCCGCCGGATGAGGGCAAAAGCTATGTCAGTTTTTATGTGGAGGAGGACGGAAGCGACCAGACGGAACTGTTAAAGAAGGTCAAGACCAAACTTGAGCAGCTTCGCAGTATGGTTGAGGTAGGAAGTGGCGTTATTACCTCTTCCGAGACAGAGGATCTGGATTGGATCAACAACTGGAAAAAATACTTTTCCTCTTTTACCATTGAGGATATTTTGATCAAGCCTACCTGGGAGAAACAAAAGGAAGAGGATAAGGATAAGTTTCTGATCGAGATCGACCCGGGAATTTCCTTTGGCACCGGCAAGCATGAGACCACGCAGTTATGTATTCGCCAACTCCTGAAATATATTCGGGGAAACGCGGATTATACACCGCTTGAGAAACATCCGAAGGTGCTGGATGTGGGGTGCGGCAGCGGCATTCTTTCAATTGTTGCTTTAAAACTTGGTGCAGGAGAAGTGGTTGGTACAGATCTGGATGAGGACTGCATGACCTCTACGAGAGATAATATGGAAGTGAATCATCTTGATCCGTCGTTAGGCACCTTTTTTGTAGGAAATCTGATCGATGATACGCAGCTTCAGAAAAGGGTTGGCAGCAATGCGTATGACATCGTTGTGGCCAATATTTTAGCAGACGTGATCATTCCCATGGCGCCGGTGATTCCGGACCGTCTGAAGAAGGGCGGTTATTTTATCACCTCCGGAATCATTGATTTCAAAGAGCAGGAGGTAAAGGAAGCGATTGAGGCGGCTGGTCTTACCGTTGTGGAAATCAACCATCAGGGTGAGTGGGTAAATATCACAGCAAGGAAACAGTAAAAGGGGATTGGAATGTATCAGTTTTTTGTGAAAAACGGGCAGGTGCAGGGAAATACCATTGTGGTAAAGGGTGAGGACGCGGGCCATATGGGCAGAGTGCTCCGCATGAAGCCAGGGGAACGGGTCAGGATCAGTGACGAAGATGAACATTCCTATTTCTGTCATATTACAGAGATTACTTCCGATGAGGTGCAGCTTGTCATTGACGAAAAGGATGAGCTGGGAACAGAATTTGCCCATAAAGTATATCTGTTTCAGGGTCTTCCCAAGAATGACAAGATGGAACTCATTATCCAGAAAGCCGTGGAACTTGGTATTTCTGAAATCATCCCGGTGGCCATGAAAAACTGTGTAGTGAAGCTGGATGAAAAAAAGTCCGCTTCGAAGCTGAAACGCTGGCAGGCCATTTCTGAGAGTGCGGCAAAGCAGTCCAAGCGAACCAGAATTCCGTCGGTGCAGGCTCCGGTTTCGTGGAAGGAAGCTTTGCGTCTGGCGTCTGAACTTGATATTACCCTGGTTCCTTACGAGAATGAGAGGGGCCTTGCCGCTACCCGGGAACATATTTCTTCCATTCCCTCCGGGGCCTCCATCGGCGTAATGATCGGCCCGGAGGGAGGATTTTCCGAGGAGGAGATTGCTGGTGTGGATGGTTATAAAAATATGCACCGCATCTCTCTGGGCAGGAGGATTCTTCGTACAGAGACCGCGGGGCTGGCAACTCTTGCGATGTTGATTTATCAGCTTGATGTTTAGAATCTGGCTATGAAAAGGAGTTATGATGGAAGCATATCTGGACAATTCAGCTACGACCCGCTGCAGCAGCAAGGCGGCAGCACTTATGATGAAGCTTTTGACGGAGGACTACGGCAATCCTTCCTCCATGCATCACAAGGGAGTTGTTGCGGAAGACTATATAACGGATGCGGCGAAGAAAATTGCAAAGACCCTGAAGGTACAGGAGAAGGAGATCTGCTTTACCTCAGGTGGTACGGAATCCAATAACCTGGCCATCGTGGGTGCGGCCAGGGCAAATCAAAGGGCCGGAAAACACATCATTACTTCGTCAATCGAGCATCCATCGGTCTCGGCGGTCATGGCCTATCTGGAGGAGAATGGATTTGAAGTGACCTGTCTTCCGGTGGATGCATATGGTGTGATTTCTCTGGAGGATTTGAAGCAGGCGATCCGCCCCGATACCATTCTCGTGTCCCTGATGCAGATAAACAACGAGATCGGTGCCGTGGAGCCTGTTTCTGAGGCCGGGGCCCTGGTGAAACAGATGAATCCCAAAACTCTTTTTCACGTGGATGCCATTCAGGCCTATGGAAAAATGCAGATCAATCCGAAAAAAATGAATGTTGATCTGTTGTCGGTCAGCGGACACAAGATTCACGGGCCGAAGGGCAGTGGCTTTCTGTATATCCGGGAAAAAACCAAGCTTCTTCCGATCATAAACGGAGGCGGTCAGCAGAAAGGCATGCGCTCCGGGACAGAAAACGTACCGGCTATCGCAGGACTTGGCGTGGCGGCAGAGGAGATCTATACCGGCTTTGACGGAAAAATCACTCATATGTATGAACTGCGGGAGCATTTTATCACAGAGGCAGAAAAAATTCCGGGAGTATCGGTCAACGGCCATAAGGACAGGACCAATGCGCCCCACATCGTAAGCGTAAGTGTGGAGGGGGTGCGGGCAGAGGTGCTGTTACACGCCCTGGAGGAAAAGCAGGTCTATGTGTCTGCGGGCAGCGCATGTTCCTCTAATAAGCCTGCAGTCAGCAGGACATTAAAGGCCATCGGTCTGGCCCGGTCACTTTTGGATTCCACAGTCCGGTTCAGCTTCTGCGCGGAAAACACCATGGATGAAATTGATTATGCATTGGAACAGATGAGAACGATCATTCCAATGCTGCAGAAATATACAAGACACTGATTGTTCAGATAGGGGAGAATACAATGTATAAAGCTTTTTTGATCAAATATGCAGAAATTGCAATCAAGGGAAAGAACCGGTATCTGTTTGAGGATGCGCTGGTGCGCAATATTTCCGAACACTTAGAGAAGGTGGAGGGCACCTTCCACGTCCGCAAGGAAAATGGAAGAATCTATGTGGAGACCGAGGGGGAATATGATTACGATGAAACGGTCGCTGCTCTTCAGAAGGTATTCGGCATTGTGGGAATCTGTCCGGTGGTTCTGGTAGAAGATGAAGGCTTTGAAAGTCTGGCCCGGGAGGTGGTATCCTATGTGGATACGGTATATCCGGACAAGCACTTTACCTTTAAGGTGGATGCAAGGCGTGCCAGAAAAAATTACCCTATGACTTCTATGGAAATCAATGCTGCTGTGGGAGAGAAGATTCTGGAGGCTTTTCCGGAGACAAAAGTGGATGTTCATCATCCACAGGTGATGATTCATATCGAGATTCGTCCGATGATCAATATCTATTCCACCGAAATTCCCGGACCGGGAGGGATGCCTCTTGGAACTGCCGGGAAAGCCATGCTTTTACTTTCCGGCGGAATTGACAGTCCGGTAGCGGGCTATATGATCGCCAAGAGGGGAGTGACCATCGAGGCCACCTATTTTCACGCACCGCCTTACACCAGCGAGCGGGCAAAACAGAAGGTCATTGACCTGGCGAAGAAGGTGGCGGAGTATGCGGGAGCCATTAAGCTGCACGTTGTGAATTTTACGGATGTCCAGCTTCATATCTACGAGAAATGTCCTCATGAGGACCTGACCATCATCATGCGCCGTTATATGATGAAAATTGCAGAGCATTTTGCAAATGAGGGAAAGTGTCTGGGTCTGATCACGGGAGAAAGCATCGGTCAGGTGGCCAGCCAGACGATGCAGTCTCTGGCTGTGACCAACGAAGTCTGCCATATGCCGGTATACCGGCCGCTTATTGCCATGGACAAGCAGGATATCGTCACCATCGCAGAAAAGATTGATACCTATGAGACCTCCATTCTGCCTTATGAGGACTGCTGTACGATTTTTGTTGCCAAGCATCCGGTGACAAAGCCAAACTTAAAGCATATTGTGAAATCTGAGCAAAGGCTTGGGGAGGAGATGGAGGCGCTGGTGCAGAAGGCGATTGAGAATACGGAGACGATGATCGTGGAGGCGGAATAGTCAACCGGAATTTCCCGATAAAGTAAAAAAAAGTCCCCGAAAGGGGACTTCCTGCAATGCAGCTTTAGGTATTACTCAATGACATAAGGCTTTAATGCTTCCATAATCTCATCGAGATTGTTCTCGGTATGTATAGCGAGCTCAATAGGCTTGGACAAATCCAGACTAAAAATTCCCATAATGGATTTGGCATCGATGACATATCTGCCTGAGATTAAGTCAAAGTCATATTCAAACTGAGAAATTGCATTGACGAATGATTTTACTTTTCCGATGGAATTTAATGAAATCTGTACTGTTTTCATAAATAGAAAACCTCCTTACTAAAAAACTGTTTTCATATAGATAGTAATGTTTTTTTTCTGAAAAGTCAACAAAAAAAGGAATGAAAGAGAAATGAAAAAAGCGGCACTCCACAATTTAGGGTGTAAAGTAAATGCCTTTGAGACAGAGGCCATGCAGCAGATGCTTGAGGAAGCAGGTTACGAGATCGTTCCCTTCTCCCAGAAGGCGGATGTCTATGTGATCAATACCTGTTCCGTTACCAATATGGCGGACCGCAAATCCCGTCAGATGCTGCATCGGGCAAAAAAACTGAATCCCGATGCGGCGGTGGTGGCGGCAGGCTGCTATGTCCAGACCAGCGAGGCGGAGGCAAAGGAGGACAGCGCCATTGATATTCTGATCGGAAATAACCAGAAAGCGCAGCTGATCGATAAATTAGATGCATTTTTTGCGAAAAAAGGTGAGGAAAAGCAGGAGGCTGTTTCGGACATCAATGGACAGCCGCAGGCCTACGAGGAACTTCCTCTCTCCCAGACAAGGGAGCATACACGTGCCTTTCTTAAGGTGCAGGACGGATGTAACCAGTTCTGCAGCTACTGTATCATTCCCTATGCGAGAGGCCGTGTGAGAAGCTGTAAGCCGGAAAATGTCTTAAGACAGGTGCAGACTCTGGCACAGAGCGGCTGCAAGGAGATTGTGCTTACGGGCATACATTTAAGCTCCTATGGCATGGAGTTTGGGGGAAATCTTCTGGAGCTGATCCGGCTGGTACATCCGGTGGAGGGGATTGAGAGGATTCGTCTGGGCTCCCTGGAGCCCCGGGTGGTGACGGAGGATTTTGCGAAGGCACTTTCAGAGCTCCCCAAGGTCTGTCCTCACTTTCACCTGTCTCTGCAGAGCGGATGTGACGAAACCTTAAAGCGCATGAATCGAAAGTATACGACGAAGGATTATGAGAGGTCCTGCGAGCTTTTGCGAAGATACTTTACACATCCGGCTATTACCACGGATGTCATTGTGGGCTTTCCGGGGGAGACCGAAGAGGAATTTGCACAGACCAGGGAGTTTTTGCAGCGGATTCATTTTTATGAAATGCATATTTTCAAATACTCGGTGCGAAAGGGAACAAGAGCCGCTGTAATGGAACAGCAGATTCCGGAGGAGATTAAGACGAAAAGAAGTGCACAGCTTCTGGCATTGGCGGACAGTATGTCGGCGGAATTTCGGGAATACTATGTGGGACGGACCCAGGAGATTCTGTTTGAGGAGCCGGTTGTGATGGACGGACAGGAGTATTATAGTGGCTACAATCGGGAATATGTGCGGTTTGTGACAAAGTCAGAGAGGGCATTGGACAACTGCCTGTGCCGGGGAGAGGTGACAGGAAAGTTAAACGATGAGATACTTTGCATGAATTGCATCCAATAGCTTGTATTTTTTTGGAAATTCGTTTACAATATATAGTAACAGCGCTTGATAGATTAAGCAAAAGCAGGGACGTAAGACATGGAGAACTTAAATAATACACAATATTTTTCAGTACAGAAGGAGCCGGAGTTACAGGTTAAGGATGTTCTTGAGATTGTATTCCGTGCATTAAGTGAGAAGGGATATAATCCGGTGAACCAGATCGTAGGATACATTATGTCCGGAGATCCGACCTATATCACCAGCCACAATAATGCGAGAAGCCTGATCATGAAGGTGGAGCGGGACGAGCTGGTAGAGGAGGTTCTGCGGGCTTATATTAAGAATAATTCCTGGGAATAATCCGGTACGGGACATATATGCGGATTTTAGGATTGGATTTCGGTTCAAAGACAGTGGGTGTCGCGGTCAGCGATGAGCTTTTGATTACGGCCCAGGGTGTGGAGATTATCAGAAGAAAATCACCGACGAAGCTCAGACAGACACTGGCGAGAATTGAAGAGTTGGTGGCGCAGTACCATGCAGAGCGCATCGTACTTGGCTATCCGAAGAATATGAATAACACGGAGGGCGACCGCTGTGAGAGGACGAAGGAATTTAGGGAGATGTTGGAGAAGAGATGCCATCTTCCTGTGATTCTGTGGGATGAACGTCTGACCACAGTCGCTGCGGACCGTGCCATGATGGAGACGGGGATCCGGAGAGAGAACCGCAGGGAATTTGTGGACGAAATTGCGGCCATTTTTATTCTGCAGGGCTATCTGGATTATCTTTCGAACCATCCCGAGGAAAAAAGAACAGGGGAATTGGATTAAATGGATAAGATTCAGTTTATGGATCCACAGACCGGAGAGGCTGTGGAATTTGCAGTTGAGGACCAGACAGTCCTCAACGGGATTACGTATTTACTTGTCTCTGACGGCAACGAGGAAGGGGACAGTGAAGCATATATATTAAAAGAAATCAGTACACAGGATGAGGAAATACTTTACGAGATGGTGGAGGACGATGTAGAGTTTGCAGCCATCGCTAGGGTTTTTGCTGAACTTGCGGATGAAGAGACAAAGCTTTTGTATTAGGGCGGAAATATTTTTTTTGGAGGATTTATGAAGAAATTAGAAAAACAGCATAGCAAGCTCAAAATCATCCCACTGGGAGGTTTGGAGCAGATTGGAATGAACATTACTGCCTTTGAGTATGAAGACAGTATTATTGTTGTGGACTGCGGTCTGGCCTTTCCGGAGGACGACATGTATGGCGTGGACCTGGTCATTCCGGATGTGTCTTATCTGAAGGACAATATTGACAAGGTAAAGGGCTTTTTTATCACACACGGACATGAGGACCATATCGGAGCAATTCCATATGTGCTGAAGGACATTAACGTGCCGATTTATGCTACAAAGCTGACCACCGCGCTGATCGAGCACAAGCTGGAAGAGCATGATATGTTAAAGAAGGTAAAGCGCAAGGTGGTCAGGTACGGCCAGCATATTAATCTGGGGTGCTTTCGGGTAGAATTTATCCGGACGAACCACAGTATTCAGGATGCCGCAGCCCTTGCCATTTACTCGCCGGCAGGTATCGTAGTGCATACCGGAGACTTTAAAGTGGATTACACGCCGGTGTTTGGAGATGCCATTGATTTACAGCGTTTTGGCGAGATTGGAAAGAAGGGTGTTTTAGCTCTGCTCTGTGACAGTACCAATGCGGAGCGTCCGGGCTTTACGAATTCAGAGAAATCTGTGGGAAAGACGCTGGACAATATTTTTGCAGAACATAAAAATACCAGAATTATCATTGCAACCTTTGCATCCAATGTGGACCGCGTACAGCAGATTATCAATTCTGCCGATAAGTTCGGCCGCAAGGTGGTGATTGAGGGACGGAGCATGGTCAATATCATTTCCATTGCATCCCAGCTTGGATATCTGACACTGCCGGACAATATTCTGATTGATGTGGATCAGCTGCGCAATTATCCGGATGAGAAGACGGTGATCATCACCACGGGAAGCCAGGGGGAGTCCATGGCGGCATTATCCCGCATGGCATCCGGTGTCCACAAGAAGATCTCCATCAAGCCAAATGATACCATCGTATTCAGTTCTCACCCGATTCCGGGAAATGAGAAGTCTGTGACGGATGTGATCAACGACCTGATGAAGAAGGGCGCAGATGTAATTTTTGAGGATGTTCATGTCAGCGGACATGCCTGCAGAGAGGATATCAAGTTGATTTATTCCCTGGTCAATCCCCTTTACTCGGTGCCGGTACACGGAGAGTATAAGCATCTGATTGCCCAGAAGAAGATCGCAGAGGAACTGGGCTATGACACTGATCATATTAAGATTCTCTCCTCCGGCGATGTGCTGGAGATCGATGAAAACGGCGCAGATGTTACGGGACATGTGCAGGTAGGAAATATCATGGTAGACGGCCTTGGTGTCGGAGATGTGGGTAATATTGTGCTTCGGGACCGCCAGAGGCTTGCAGAGGATGGTATTATCATCGTGGTGATGACCTTGGAGAACGGAACCGGCCAGGTGCTTGCAGGACCGGATATCGTATCCCGCGGCTTTGTCTATGTACGTAACTCCGAGAGTCTGATGGATGAGGCAAAGACAGTGCTGGACCGCACCATGGACTACTGTATGGATCACAATATTACGGACTGGGGCAAGATCAAAAATGAGGTGAAGGATTCCCTAGGGGATTTTGTCTGGAAGGAGACCAAGAGACGGCCAATGATCATGCCGATTATTATGGAAGTATAGGAGTGAGCCGATGAACCTGAACAAGATTCTGTTTGCATTTATCAAAATTGCATTTACGGTTATGGTTGTTCTGCTTATAGTTTTTGGGACTATCAATCTGTGCAGAACCGGTTATGACTATGGATACCGTCTTTTCACGGAGACCGCGGTGGACCTGGCTCCGGGAGAGGATGTTCTTGTTCTGGTGGAACCGGGTACCTCCGGACATACACTTGCCAGGAAGCTTGAGGAGAAGGGACTGATTCGTGATGCGAAGCTGTTTTATCTTCAGCTTAAGCTGTCTGCTTACAGCAAGAGCATAGAACCGGGTACCTATACGCTGAACACTTCCATGACGCCCAAGGAGATGATGATTGCCATGTCTCCGGGGGAGCAGGAAACACAGACCACAGAAGCCACAGAGGCTGCGGGAGAATAGTGCGATGGTAGTAGATGAGCGGCTGGTCACATATATCAATTCGCTGGATACCGGAAATACAAAAGTGCTGGATGAGATCGAGAGGGAGGCACTGGATACCTGTGTGCCGGTCATTCGCAAGGAAATGCAGAGTTTCCTGAAGCTCCTTTTATCCATGACCAGACCAAAGAGGATTCTCGAGGTGGGTACGGCTGTTGGATTTTCTGCTATCCTGATGGCGGAGTATAACCCGGCAGATTGTGAGATCATTACCATTGAGAATTATGAAAAGAGAATTCCCATTGCCCGGAACAACTTTAAACGGGCAGGAAAGGAAAACAGCATCACATTGATCGAGGGGGATGCGAAGGAGGTGCTGCCCACCCTGAGGGAGCCCTTCGATTTTATTTTTATGGATGCGGCGAAGGGACAGTATATCCACTTTTTGCCGGAAATCTTCAGGCTGTTAAAGACCGGAGGAACACTGGTTTCGGATAACGTGCTGCAGGATGGAGACATTATCGAGTCCCATTACGCGGTGACGAGGAGAAACCGCACGATCTACAAGCGGATGCGGGAGTATCTTTATGAGCTGACACACCGAAAGGATCTGGTGACGGCTGTGCTTCCGGTGGGAGACGGTGTGACTGTCAGCACGAAAAAAGAGCCATAAGAAAGAGGTTTTAAGATGAGAAAAACAGAGTTGCTTGTTCCGGCCAGCAGCCTTGAGGTATTAAAGGTGGCCGTCATCTACGGGGCGGATGCGGTGTATATCGGTGGCGAGGCCTTCGGGCTTCGGGCAAAGGCAAAGAATTTTTCCATGGAGGAGATGGCGGAGGGAATCCGATTTGCCCATGAGCATGGCGTGAAGGTTTATGTGACGGCGAATATTCTGGCGCATAATGCGGATCTTTCCGGTGTTCGGGCGTATTTCAAAGAATTGAATGAAATGCAGCCGGAGCGTCCGGATGCCCTGATCATTGCGGATCCCGGAGTCTTTATGCTGGCAAAGGAACTGTGTCCGGATATTGAACGGCATATCAGTACCCAGGCGAACAACACGAATTACGGCACTTTCCGTTTCTGGCATGACCAGGGGGCGAGCCGTGTGGTGACTGCCAGAGAGCTTTCTCTTGCAGAGATTCAGGAACTGAGAAGGCAGATCCCGGAGGAATTGGAAATCGAGACCTTTATTCATGGGGCCATGTGTATTTCTTATTCCGGACGCTGCCTTCTGTCCAATTATTTTACGGGGCGGGATGCCAATCATGGTGCCTGCACCCACCCCTGTCGCTGGAAATATGCGGTGGTGGAGGAAAAACGTCCCGGTGAATATCTTCCGGTATACGAGAACGAGCGGGGGACTTTTATTTTTAATTCCAAAGATCTGTGTATGATTGAGCATATTCCGGATCTGATGGAGGCGGGGATTGACAGTTTCAAGATTGAGGGACGGATGAAGACGGCACTCTATGTGGCCACGGTGGCGAGAACCTATCGGAGAGCCATAGACGATTATATGGAATCCCCGGCAAAATACGAGCGAAATATGCCCTGGTACCTCGAGCAGATCAAAAGCTGCACCTACCGCCAGTTTACTACCGGCTTTTTCTATGGAAAGCCGTCGGAGGAGGCGCAGATCTACGATAATAATACTTATGAGAAAGGGTATACCTATCTGGGACTTGCGGGACCGAAAAATCCGCAGGGTCTTTACCGGATAGAGCAGAGAAACAAGTTTTCCGTGGGAGAGCAGATTGAGGTCATGAAGCCGGATGGACAAAATATTCCTGTGACCGTCCGCTCCATGCGGGATGAGGAAGGTGATCCCATCGAGTCCTGCCCCCATTCCAAGCAGATCTTTTATGTGGATCTGGGGATAGAGCTGGAGGAATATGACATTTTGCGCAGACGGGAAGAGGATGAGATTCCGTTAGCATAGTAAGGAATAAGTGAAAGGAAGGGAAAATCATGTCAAAGAAATGGAAGAAAATGACAGCTTTTTTGTGTGCGGTGATGCTGGTGATAACCATGCTTCCGCTGCCGGCGGGGGCCGTTTCGAAACCCGCGTTTACCAAAAGCATTACCAGCCTGTATGAGAATACATCGGTAAAGGGAGTGTACACCTATACCTTGAAGAATGTTTCCAAGGGGCAGACGGTGAAGTGGAGTGTTTCCGGTACCGGAAAGAGTTATGTGAAGCTGCAGAAGACATCTACAAAGGTGACCAAAACCACCGTATCCAACAAGCTTACGGTAAGATCCAAGGGGAAGTCTGCTGCAAAAAATAAAACCGTGCAGATTACGGCAAAGGTCTATGCAAAAAGCGGAAAGCTTTTATATACCATCCGCTCCAAGACCGCAAAACTGAAGGCGAGACCGACAGGTATTTCCATCGTATCAGGTCTTGCAGATGACGAGGAGCTTCTGATCGGAAAGAAATACCAGTTCCGCTATAAGATTACACCGGCGAATTCCACCAGCAGCAATTCCTGGACGGCCATGGATGAGGAGGGAGATCTCGTCTCTGACATGACTAAGACAGGTGCCTTTACGCCGAAGACGGAGGGAAATTATACCATCATTGTCCAGGCAAAGATCGGCAGCAAGGTCATCCAGTCTGCCACTAAAATTGTCACGGTAGGCCGCACGATGAAATCCGTGAAGCAGATCGCGGCGAACCGGATCGAAGCTGTTTTTTCCAGCAGTGCAAGAGGTGCGGTGAAGAAAGAGAATTTTAAGGTTTCCACTTCGGCAGGTGTTCCGGTGGCAGTGAAGGAAATCTCTTTCTCAGAGGATGGCACAAAGGTATATCTTACTACGGAATCAAACCTTAAGGATGGGGTTGGTTATTCTGTTTCAGATGGAAAAATGTCCTGGGATTTTACCGCCCATGTAGGGAAGCCGGTCAGCATCAAAATTCTGACTACGGAGGTTACCGTTGGCAAGGAAACACCGGTGGAATATGCGCTGTATGATAAGAACGGCATTGATGTGCAGGCAGCTTATCCGGGAACCGTAAAGTATGAGACAAAGCTTACCAACGGCGTCATCACCAAGGACAATAAGCTGTATATGACTGAGGTGGGAGGCAAGGGTACCGTTTCCATTATCTATACCTGCAGCGAGGATCCATCCCTTGTATTTCAGTACACGGGAACCGTTATCTGCGTGGCCGAGGTGCTGTCTACCGATACCAACTTCACGCTGACTGCTTCCGAGCAGAAGCCGGATTATGACCGGACATCCTATCAGGACTGCAGAAAGGTGGCAGCCGGAGAAAATTATTATATCCATTTCCGGGCTCTGGACAAGAACAAGGGTGAGATTGCCTATGACAGTATCACCTGCGAATCCTCGGATCCGGATGTTCTGCTGATCAATAATAAGGGAGGCGGAACGGTAAAAGCTACAGCGATTAAGCCGGGTACGGTAAAGATTGTCGTAACGGCTGCCTATGGTGCACAGGAGTACACTTACAGCTATGAGGTGACCGTGGAAAATCCACCGTATCTGAAATCCATTGTTTTGGATGAGAATTCCATTACCATGTCCAACCGTGGCGGCTATGGCTATAAGGGTTATATTGAGGTGGAAGGACGTGACCAGTATGGTAAGGAGATCGCCCTGACCAATGAGACGGCACAGATTACCGGAGGCACCTCAAAAAATATGGCTGTATACGATGGGGCAAAGAACCGGATCGTGATCGATGCAGCTTACTGCAGTACAGGAACTTATTCCTTTGCGCTTAGTCTGACAGCGAATGGGCGGACAGCCAAGGCTGATTTTAAAGTGATTGTTGTGGCACCTCAGGAAAACGGTACCGTGAGCTACAAGCTTGAAATGGATCAGCCGGTGCTGGATCTGACCCTGGATGCTTCAAGCAAGGCAGCGGAGCTCGAAGAAGAAAAGACCGTTACTGTGCGTCTTGCGGAGCTTCGAGGTGGAATCTTTTATCAGTATGCATATATTCAGGAGATCCGGATTGAGAAGGATGGTTTATATTATTCTACGGATCTGACGAAAGCAGGTACAGCGGGTGAGCAGGTAAACGGACCGGCCCAGATGTTTACACTTTCCGCGGTAAAGGTGACAGGAAGCACCTGCGCTAAGGCTGCAGCCGGATTGTATTCCGTTGAGGTGAAATTCTATCCTCAGGGAACCGGTTCGGCACAGCTTGCATCTGCGAGGGGGTACCTGGAACTGACAGACAGTCAGGAGACAGCTTCCGTCAGTGTGGTGCGTACCACTGCGGATACTTCCTGTAAAAATGCACTGGCCCTTGCGAGAAACTGCCTTGCAGTGACGGGAGGTCAGGGAGAGATTGTTGGCTGTAGTGTGACCGGCTCCACAAAGACCGGTTCAGAATATACTTTGGAGGCAGGAGAGTCTGTCAATATTAAAACAGTCACTGTTCAAAGAACAATGACTCTGGCAGACGGAAAGGTTCTCGTATCCAATATAGTGGTTTCTCTGGGAAAAACATTAAAGAATAAATAAGAATCGTAAAAAGAGGCGGATAATTTTCCGCCTCTTTTTGTGAAGGTTCTAATGGTAGAAATCTATAATACGGTCTAACCGTGCTGTCATATTCGTAAGCAGAGCATCTACGATGGTAATGGCAGCCATGGATTCCACCACCACAACAGCCCGCGGAACGATGATGGGATCATGGCGTCCCTTGATGCTTATCTCAATTTCCGCACCGGATTTGGTTACGGTCTCCTGGGTGGAGGCGATGGATGGGGTTGGTTTTACGGCTGCCCGGAATATGAGAGGAGAGCCGTCGCTCATGCCTCCCAGGGTTCCGCCGGAGTGATTGGTTTTTTTCTGGACTTTTCTGTCTTTCATACAGAAGGCATCATTGTTGGTAAGGCCGGTGGAGGCTGCTGCGGCAAAACCATCCCCGATTTCAAAGCCCTTCACAGCACCAATCGACAGAATCGCCTTGGCAAGATTTGCATCCAGCTTTTCAAAAACAGGATCCCCCAGGCCTACGGGAAGCCCGGATACGACACATTCGATGACACCCCCGCAGGAATTACGGTTTTTCATACAATCTTCCAGATAGGAAGATGCTTCAGCCGCCGCCGCCGCGTCTGGCATATAAAGTTTGTTGTTTCGAATCTCAGATGCATTAAAACGGGAATCATCAATGGTTACCGGGCCGATAGATCGGCTGTAGGTGAGGAAGGTAATTCCCATCTGCTCTAATATTTTTGCGGCGATGGCGCCACCGGCCGTGCGTCCGATGGTCTCCCGGCCGGAGGAACGTCCGCCGCCCCGGTAGTCCCGGAATCCATATTTCTCATCAAAACAGTAGTCTGCGTGGCCCGGCCGGAAATAAGATGCAATTTCACTGTAGTCATGGGAACGCTGATCTGTGTTCCAGACGACCATGGAGATAGGAGTGCCGGTGGTTTTTCCCTCGAAGGTGCCGGAGAGAATTTCCACAGCATCTGCTTCGCTTCGCTGTGTGGTAAATTTGGACTGGCCCGGTTTGCGGCGGTCCAGAAAGCTCTGAATATCTTCTTCGGAAAGAGGAAGTCCTGCCGGACAGCCGTCTACCACGACGCCGATGCCTTTTCCGTGGGATTCCCCCCAGGTTGTGATTCGAAATATATTTCCAAATGAAGATCCTGCCATAATAGCCTCCTTAATAGTCTTCTTAATTGTCTTGTGTTTTGGCGGCAATTGCCTCGCAGACTTCATTATAATAAACAATAGATTGAATCGTCAAGGAAGTTATGGTATATTTTCTAAGGGTTAGGAAAGGGGACCGGACTCCGGTAGCCAAGAGTAATCCGGAATCGGTGAGACTGGTAAGAAAATAGATGACAGGAAAGCGAGTATAAAAAAGTATGGCAGAATATGAATTGTTAAAAAAGGAAGGAAGAGCGAAGCGTGGCGTGTTTCACACGGTGCATGGGGATATCCAGACGCCGGTGTTTATGAATGTGGGAACCGTGGGCGCCATTAAGGGTGCAGTCTCTACCGAAGATCTAAAAGAGATCGGATGTCAGGTGGAATTATCCAACACCTATCATCTGCATGTGCGCCCCGGCGATAAGCTTATCAAGGAGGTGGGAGGTCTCCATAAATTTATGGTGTGGGACCGACCGATTCTTACGGATTCCGGCGGATTCCAGGTGTTTTCCCTGGCAGGACTCAGGAAAATTAAGGATGAGGGTGTCTGGTTTCATTCCCATGTGGATGGTGCAAAGATTTTCATGGGACCGGAGGAGAGTATGCAGATTCAGTCCAATCTGGGTTCTACTATTGCCATGGCATTCGATGAGTGTCCGTCAAGTGTTGCGGATCGGGACTATGTAGAGAATTCTGTGAACCGGACTACGAGGTGGCTGGAACGATGCAAAAAGGAAATGGACCGGTTAAACAGTCTTCCGGATACCATCAATCCCCACCAGCTTCTTTTTGGCATCAATCAGGGAGCCATCTATGACGATATCCGTATCGACCATGCGAAGCGTATCGCAGAGATGAACCTGGATGGTTATGCCATCGGGGGCCTGGCAGTGGGGGAGAGCCATGAGGAAATGTATCACATTCTGGATGTGACGGTTCCCCACCTTCCGGTAAACAAACCCACCTATCTGATGGGAGTGGGAACCCCGGCGAATATTCTGGAGGCAGTGGATCGGGGCGTGGACTTTTTTGACTGCGTATACCCCAGCCGGAACGGCCGTCATGGGCATGTGTATACAAATCACGGAAAGCTGAATCTGTTTAACCAGAAATATGAAAAGGATATGCGTCCCATCGAGGAGGGATGTCAGTGTCCGGCATGCCGTACCTACAGCAGGGCTTATATCAGGCATCTTCTGAAAGCGAAGGAAATGCTTGGCATGCGACTGTGTGTGCTGCACAATCTTTATTTCTACAATACCATGATGCAGGAAATCCGTTATGCGCTGGATGCGGGAGAATTTGCTTCATATAAGGCTCAAAAGCTTAAAAATCTCTAAAATGGGAAAAGGGGCTTGCCCTTGTCCGTATTTTTGTGTAGAATACTCTTTAGTATTTTGATTAGGAGGAAAGTATCGTGTATAGAATTTTAGCACAGAGCAGTACGGCAGCGGATCCTAACGGCGGTCTGGGACTGATCGGTATGATCGTATGGCTGGTAATCTTATTTGCAGTGATGTATTTTTTGATGATTCGTCCGCAGAAGAAGGAGCAGAAGAAGAAGGAGCTGATGCTTTCAGAGGTAGCAGTGGGAGACAGCATTCTGACTACCTCGGGATTTTACGGAACCATCATTGATATCGTGGATGATACGGTGATTGTTGAGTTTGGAAACAATAAGAACTGCCGTATTCCGATGCAGAAGGCCGCTATTGCGGATGTGGAGAAGCCGGAAACAGCAGCAAAAAAGGACGCATAGGACGAGAGGGGGAGCCGATTTGGCCCCTCTTTTTTGCTACTTAATCGTATTTTTTGTTGAAAATAAAATGATGTTGCTATATAGTAGTAGGTAATAGACTGTAATTTCAAAGAAAAGAGGATGAACTATGGAGTGTCAAATTGGCGTGATCGCCGGGGATGGTATCGGACCGGAGATCGTTACAGAGGCAAGAAAGGTGTTGGATCGTGTAGGAAGCAAATATGGACATAGCTTCCATTATACAGACATTCTGATGGGAGGCTGTTCGATTGATGCCACCGGTGTACCACTGACGGATGAAGCAATTGCCGCGGCAAAGGCCAGCGATGCGGTACTGATGGGATCCATCGGAGGAAATACCTCCACCTCCCCATGGTACAAGCTTCCGCCGGATAAGCGTCCGGAGGCGGGGCTGTTAAAGCTTCGCAAGTCCTTAAACCTGTTTGCCAACCTAAGACCGGCATATCTTTACGAGGAACTGAAGGCGGCATGTCCGCTTCGGGATGACATTATCGGCAGTGGCTTTGATATGATGATCATGCGGGAGTTGACCGGCGGTCTTTATTTCGGAGAAAGAAAAACAGAGACGGTGGATGGTGTCGTGACAGCAACCGATACGCTTACATACAGTGAGACGGAGATTCGCCGTATCGCAAAGCGCGGTTTTGACATTGCCATGAAGCGCCGCAAGAAGGTAACCTCCGTGGATAAGGCCAATGTGCTGGATTCCTCCAGACTCTGGAGAAAGATTGTGGAGGAGGTTGCGAAGGATTATCCGGAGGTGACCTATGAGCATATGCTGGTAGACAATTGTGCAATGCAGTTGGTGAAGGATCCCAAGCAGTTTGATGTGATCTTAACTGAGAATATGTTTGGTGACATTTTATCGGATGAGGCTTCTATGGTAACAGGTTCCATCGGTATGCTGTCCTCTGCCAGCTTAAATGATACCAAATTTGGGCTTTATGAGCCCAGTGGTGGATCTGCACCGGATATCGCCGGCAAGGGAATTGCCAATCCGATAGCTACGATTTTAAGTGCAGCCATGATGCTTCGCTATTCCTTTGACCTGGACAAGGAGGCCGATGCCATCGAGAGTGCGGTCAAGCAGGTGCTGAAAGAAGGCTATCGAACCATCGATATTATGCCGCAGGCAGGAGAGAGTACGGAGGGCATCACCAAGGTAGGAACGGCCCGGATGGGCGACCTGATCGCGGAACGTGTTTAAGGAGGCAGGGCCTATGGTTATGAATTTTAGTTTAGGGTTGATCGGGATCATTGGAATCATCATTTCCATTGTTGTAGTGATCGCAGTGATCGTGGCAGTCTTCAAGAAAAAGGATTAAGGAGAGTACATATATGATAAGTGATAATGCAAAAAGCGGTATGCAGCAGGCGCCGGCACGAAGCCTTTTCAATGCGCTGGGCTTTACCGCAGAGGAATTAAAGAAACCGATGGTAGGAATCGTAAGCTCATACAATGAGATCGTTCCGGGCCATATGAATCTGGACAAGATCGTGGAGGCTGTGAAGCTTGGCGTAGCCGAGGCCGGCGGTGTGCCGGTTGTATTCCCGGCGATTGCAGTCTGCGATGGAATCGCCATGGGACATATCGGCATGAAATATTCCCTGGTGACCAGGGATCTGATCGCGGATTCCACGGAGTGTATGGCAATTGCCCACCAGTTTGATGCACTGGTGATGGTGCCGAATTGTGATAAGAACGTACCAGGTCTTATGATGGCTGCAGCGAGACTGAACCTTCCCACCGTGTTTGTGTCCGGAGGACCGATGCTTGCAGGACATGTAAAGGGGCAGAAGAGAAGCCTTTCCTCCATGTTCGAGGCTGTTGGCTCCTATGCCGCAGGCACCTACACCGAAGAGGATGTGACGGAATTTGAGAACAAGGTCTGTCCGACCTGTGGCTCCTGTTCCGGTATGTATACCGCCAATTCCATGAACTGCCTGACGGAGGCACTGGGTATGGGCCTTCGCGGAAACGGAACAATTCCAGCCGTATATTCTGAGCGTATCAAGCTGGCAAAACATGCAGGTATGGCTGTCATGGAAATGTATCGCAGAAACATCTGTGCAAGAGATATCATTACCAAGGAGTCCATTTTAAATGCCCTGACCGTAGATATGGCGCTGGGCTGCTCCACCAATTCCATGCTTCATCTTCCGGCGATTGCCCATGAGATTGGCTTTGACTTTGATATCAGCTTTGCAAACCCGATCAGCGAGAAGACTCCAAATCTCTGTCACCTTGCACCGGCAGGTCCTACCTATATGGAGGATCTCAATGAGGCCGGCGGCGTCTATGCGGTGATGAAGGAACTGGCAGATATCGGACTTCTCAATACCGATTGTATGACTGTTACCGGAAAGACCATCGGAGAGAATATTGCCAATGCAGTGAATTTAAATCCGGAGGTCATTCGTCCGGTCGACAGGCCATACAGTAAGACCGGCGGCCTGGCGGTTTTAAAGGGAAATCTTGCTCCGGATGGCTCTGTTGTGAAGCGCTCCGCGGTTGTTCCTGAGATGATGGTCCATGAAGGTCCGGCCCGTGTCTTTGACTGTGAGGAGGATGCCATTGCAGCCATCAAGGGTGGAAAGATTGTGGCAGGTGATGTAGTCGTGATCCGCTATGAGGGACCAAAGGGCGGACCAGGCATGAGAGAGATGCTGAACCCGACCTCCGCTATTGCAGGAATGGGTCTGGGAAGTTCTGTTGCGCTGATCACCGACGGACGATTTTCCGGTGCCTCCCGGGGAGCTTCCATAGGTCATGTTTCTCCGGAAGCCGCAGTGGGCGGACCAATCGCTCTTGTGGAGGAGGGAGATATCATCAAGATTAACATCCCTGAGCTTACGCTGGAATTAGATGTTTCCGATGAAGAATTAGAAGCACGCCGTGCAAAATGGCAGCCGAGAGAGCCCAAGGTAACCACCGGCTATCTGAAACGCTATGCCTCTCTTGTGACATCCGGAAACCGTGGAGCCATCCTCGAGCTTAAGGATGAGAAATAGTATTTATTCATGAGATAAGAGGGATTAGAAAATGCAGTTGACAGGTTCACAGATTGTTATAGAATGTTTGAAGGAGCAGGGCGTGGATACCGTATTCGGGTATCCGGGCGGCGCCATCTTAAATGTCTATGACGAATTATACAAGCATCCGGAGATACACCACGTGCTTACCTCCCATGAGCAGGGCGCTTCCCACGCAGCGGACGGATATGCAAGAAGCACCGGAAAGGTGGGGGTGTGCATGGCCACCTCCGGACCGGGAGCCACCAATCTGGTCACCGGTATTGCCACGGCCTATATGGATTCCATTCCCATCGTGGCAATCACCTGTAATGTCGGGGTATCTCTCCTTGGCAAGGACAGCTTCCAGGAGATCGATATCGCGGGCATTACCACACCAATTACGAAATACAGCTTTATCGTAAAGGACGTGGATAAGCTGGCGGATACCATCCGAAGAGCCTTTTCCATCGCAAGGAAGGGGCGTCCGGGGCCTGTTCTTGTGGATATCACGAAGGACGTGACGGCCAACAAGGCGGATTATGTGAAAAAGGAACCGGTATTTCCAGAGCCGTCCGGGGATTCCTTTACAGAGGCGGATCTGGAGCAGGCCATCCACATGATTCAGAAGGCCAAAAAGCCGTACATATTTGTGGGCGGCGGTGCGATTCTATCCGGTGCCAGTGAGGAGCTTAAGAACTTTGTGGACAGGGTGGATGCACCGGTTTGTGACACATTAATGGGGAAAGGTGCATATGATGGAACGAGTGCCAATTACACAGGCATGCTTGGCATGCACGGCACCAAGACCTCCAATCTGGGAGTCAGCGAGTGTGATCTTTTGATTGCGGTTGGGGTTCGTTTTTCCGATCGTGTGCTGGGCAACCCCAAGCGCTTTGCCAAGCAGGCCAAGATCCTCCAGATCGATATCGATCCGGTGGAAATCAATAAAAATATTATTGTGACCCACAGCATTGTGGGGGATGTGAAGCTGGTGCTCTCCAGGCTGAATGAAAAGCTTGCGAAACAAAACCACAGTGAATGGCTGTCGCATATCAGCGAATACCAGAAGAAATTCCCGATGGTTTACCCGAAGACCGGCCTTTGCGGACCCTATATGATCGAGAAGATCTACGAGATGGCAAGCGACGCCATCATGGTCACGGAGGTAGGACAGCATCAGATGTGGGCGGCGCAGTATTTTAAATACAGTAAGCCCCGGACACTTCTGACCTCCGGTGGTCTTGGAACCATGGGCTACGGCCTGGGAGCCGCTATCGGCGCCCAGTGTGCCAATCCCGGCAAACAGGTCATCAATATTGCAGGAGACGGATGTTTCCGCATGAACATGAATGAGTTAGCCACCGCCTCCAGACAGAAACTGCCGATCATTGAGGTGATCGTGAATAACCATGTGCTTGGCATGGTAAGACAGTGGCAGACTCTGTTTTACAAGGAGCATTATTCCGCAACCGTGTTGGATGACGGCGTGGATTATGTGAAAATCGCAGAGGCTATGGGAGCTGCTGCAAGACGTGTTACCACAAGAGAAGAGTTTGATGCAGCCTTTGCGGAAGCTCTTTCCTGTAAAACTCCATTTGTCATCGATGCCATCGTGGATTCCGACGATAAGGTATGGCCTATGGTGGCTCCGGGAGCACCAATCAATGAGTGCTTTGACGGGGAGGATGTAAAGGAGACCAAACAATAATTTGTTAACAATTTTTAGGATAATATAGGAGGAAGTTAGAAATGAGCAGAGTTTACAATTTCTCAGCAGGTCCGGCGGTACTGCCGGAGGAGGTTCTGCGGGAAGCCGCAGAGGAGATGTTAGATTATAAGGGATGTGGAATGTCCGTTATGGAGATGAGCCACAGATCCAAGATGTTTGACGACATTATCAAAGAGGCTGAGCAGGATATCCGTGACCTGATGAAGATTCCGGATAATTACAAGGTGCTGTTTTTACAGGGCGGTGCATCCCAGCAGTTTGCAGCCGTTCCTATGAATCTGATGAAGAACCGCAAGGCCGGCTATATCATTACCGGACAGTGGGCTAAGAAGGCATGTGCAGAGGCAAAGATGTATGGTGAGGCTATTGAACTGGCATCCTCTGCAGATAAGACCTTTTCCTACATTCCGGACTGCTCCGACCTGGATATTCCGGAGGATCTGGACTATGTATATATCTGCGAGAACAACACCATTTACGGAACAAAATACAAAACGCTTCCGAACACGAAGGGAAAGCTTCTGGTTGCCGATGTTTCCTCCTGCTTCTTATCTGAGCCGGTAGACGTATCCAGGTACGGTGTCATCTACGGCGGTGTTCAGAAGAATGTCGGACCGGCCGGCGTAGTCATCGTGATTGCGAGAGAAGATCTGATCACGGATGATGTGCTCCCGGGAACCCCAACCATGTTAAAGTGGAAGACCCAGGCAGACGCAGACAGTTTATACAACACACCACCATGTTACGGCATTTACATCTGCGGCAAGGTATTCAAGTGGCTTAAGAAGATGGGTGGACTTGAGGAAATGCAGAAACGCAACATCGAGAAAGCAAACATTCTCTATGATTTCTTAGATGAGAGCAAGCTGTTCAAGGGAACCGTCAGAAAAGAGGATCGTTCTCTGATGAATGTTCCGTTTGTCACAGGAAACGAGGAACTGGATGCCAGGTTTGTCAAGGAAGCTGCTGCAGAAGGTTTTGTCAATCTGAAGGGACATCGTACCGTCGGCGGTATGCGTGCTTCCATTTATAATGCAATGCCTAAGGAAGGTGTCGAGAAATTAGTAGAGTTCATGAAGAAGTTTGAGAAGGAGAATGCCTAATGTTTAACTATACATGCTTAAATCCAATTGCCGGTGTGGGATTGGATCTGTTTTCAGATGATTACAAAAAGGTGGATGACCTGGCAGGGGCAGAGGCTGCCCTGGTAAGAAGTGCAGCCATGCATGATCTGGAGCTCCCGGATTCCCTGCTGGCGGTTGCCCGTGCCGGCGCCGGCGTTAACAATATTCCATTAGATAAATGTGCAGAAAAGGGAATCGTTGTTTTCAACACTCCGGGCGCCAATGCCAACGGCGTAAAGGAACTGGTATTTGCAGGAATGCTTTATGCATCCCGTGATATTGTCGGTGGTATCAACTGGTGTTTAGACAATCAGAATGATGAGAACATCAGTAAAACTGCTGAGAAGCAGAAGAAGAACTTTGCCGGAACGGAGATTTCCGGAAAGAAATTAGGTGTCATCGGACTGGGGGCCATCGGTGTACTGGTAGCCAACGCAGCGACCCATATGGGGATGGAGGTTTACGGATATGATCCGTATATCTCCGTCAATGCAGCCTGGAACTTATCCAGAAGCGTAAAGCACATCAGCAACGTGGAGGATATTTACCGCGAGTGTGATTATATTACCATCCATGTTCCACTTCTGGATAATACAAAGAAGATGATTAATGCGGAAGCGATTGCTTTGATGAAGCCAACTGCCATTGTCCTGAACTTTGCAAGAGATCTTCTTGTGGATGAGGAGGCTATGGTAGATGCTCTTGCGGCCGGAAAAATTAAGAAGTATGTATCGGATTTCCCGAACAACACGACAGTTGGAGCGAAAGGCTGCATCGTTACACCGCATCTCGGCGCATCTACCGCAGAGTCAGAGGACAACTGTGCAATCATGGCTGTCCGCGAGGTTCGCGATTATCTGGAGAATGGAAATATCATCCATTCCGTAAACTTCCCGGACTGCAACATGGGAGCCTGCACCACAGCCGGACGTATTGGTATTCTTCATAGGAATGTGAAGGGTATGATCGGACAGTATACCACTATCCTTGGAGAGGCAGATATCAATGTTTCCGATATGACAAACAAAGCGAAGGGTGATTACGCATATGCGCTTTTGGATGTGGATTCACCGGTAACGGATGAGGTAGTTGAGAAGCTTCGCTCTATTGACGGTGTAATCCGCGTTCGCGTGGTGAAATAAGATCAGATTTTTGGAGTAGAACTATGGCAAAGATAAAACCTTTTGTCTGCGTCCGGCCGGCGGAGGATCAGGCCGCAGTAATCGCTGCACTTCCCTACGATGTTTACAATCGCAGGGAGGCAAAAGCAGTGGTAGAGAAAAATCCCCGGTCTTTTCTTGCGATTGACCGGGCTGAGACACAGTTTCCCGATGAAGTGGACACCTATGATCCGCGTGTCTATCAGAAAGCAGGTGAAATGCTTCAGGACTGGATGGAGAAGGGTGCTTTTATCAGGGATGAAAAGGAAAGCTATTACCTGTATGAGCTGACCATGAATGGAAGAGTGCAGACCGGAATCGTGGCCTGCGCCTCCATTGATGATTACGCAGATAATGTCATTAAAAAGCACGAGAACACCCGCGCCGACAAGGAGCAGGATCGAATTCACCATGTGGATGCCTTAAGTGCGCAGACCGGGCCGATCTTCCTTGCCTACCGTTCCAACGAGGTTCTTAAGGATGCGGTAAAGAAGGCGAAGGAGGAGAAACCTCTCTATGATTTCGTCTCAGAGGACGGAATCAGGCACCGCGTTTTTCAGATCCTGGATCCGGGACAGATCGGGGTGATCCAGAAGTCTTTTGAAAGTATGCAGTCCATCTATATTGCAGACGGTCATCACCGGGCTGCATCTGCAGTGAAGGTGGGATTTCAGAGAAGAAAAGAGCATCCGGATTATGACGGAACCGAGGAATTTAACTATTTTCTGTCGGTGCTTTTTCCGGACGAGGAACTTTTGATCATGGACTACAATCGCGTGGTGAAGGATTTGGGCAGATTCACCACGGAGACGTTTCTGGCGAAAATGAGGGAACTTTTTACCATTCAGGAGACCGGAAGGGGACATATCGGTGAGAACGGTCTTACGGAGGAAATGGTTCGTCCGGCAAAAAAGGGAGATTTCTCCATGTTTCTGGCAGGGCAGTGGTATCTGTGCCATATGAAGGAAAAGGACGTGCCACAGGATCCGGTGGATGGTCTGGATGTTTCTGTGCTGCAGAATCTTCTTCTTGCACCGGTGCTTGGCATCGGGGATCCGAAGACCGATCAGCGCATTGATTTCGTAGGAGGAATCCGTGGCCTTAAGGAATTGGAAAAACGTGTGGAAAGCGACTGCGCTGTGGCCTTTGCCATGTATCCAACCTCGATTCAGGAGCTTTTTGCGGTAGCGGATGCAGGACGGCTGATGCCGCCGAAATCCACCTGGTTCGAGCCGAAGCTTCGCAGCGGCTTATTTATTCATGAGATTGAGAGGTAGTTGTGCATATGGTTTGGTCTGTGGCAGGGAAATTCAGTACGCAGGAGCAGCTTCTGGAGGAGGCTGCTAAAAACCCGGGAATCATTCAGACTTACCTGAAGGGCATGGTTCCCTCACTGCTGGGCTTTCTGGTTCAGCTGGTGGTTGCTGTGCTGGTGCTTCTTGTGGGAAGCAGGATCATTAAACTTCTTGTCAGCATTCTGTATAAATCTCTAAAAAAGAGCCGGGCAGAGACCGGGGTGGTCACTTTTTTGTGTTCTCTTGTAAAATACGCCCTGTATTTTATACTGGCCATGATTATTCTGGGGCAGTTTGGGGTTACCACCAGTTCTGTGGTGGCGGTGCTTGGTTCTGCAGGTTTAACTCTGGGACTTGCATTGCAGGGAAGCCTGTCTAACTTTGCGGGAGGCGTGCTGATCCTTCTGCTGAAACCCTTCGTGGTGGGAGATTATATCATCGATGGGGGAAGCGGCCAGGAGGGTACGGTAGACGCTATCACGATTTTCTATACGAAGCTTCTGACCATTGACAACAAGCTGATCATGATTCCGAACGGAGCTCTTTCCAACTCCAGCATCACCAATATCAGCCACATGGAAAAGCGTATGCTGGATCTTCGGGTGGGGGTTGCCTACGATGCGGATCTGGCAAAGACCAAAAAGGTTCTTGAGGATACTGCCAGAAACGACGAGGCGGCACTGAAGGAGGATCCCGTCAACGTTTTCGTAGCGGAACTGGCGGACAGCAGTGTCCAGATGGGCGTGCGTGTCTGGGTTAAAAATGAGGATTACTGGACCGCAAAGTGGAGACTTACAGAGAATATGAAAACGGCATTGGATGCAAATGGAATTTCCATTCCGTATCCGCAGTTAGACGTGACGTTACAGGAACGGAAATCTGGTTGACAGATTTATTTCAGTGTGCTAGTCTTTTATACATAGGCATGATATGCCTGACACTACAATAATGCTGTGTGCATTGGGAAAATTTAGGAGGATATTGGTTATGCAGCAGGGAACAGTAAAATGGTTTAATGCAAAAAAGGGTTATGGTTTTATCACTGATGAGGCCGGAAATGACGTATTTGTTCATTTTTCAGCACTGAATATGGACGGATTCAAGGAATTGAAGGATGGCGAGAAGGTAGAATTTGAAGTCACTGAGGGCGAGAAGGGTCCACAGGCTGCAAATGTTACACGTCTTGCTTAGAATTTTGATAGATTCCATATAATAACGAAAAGACTATCACATTTGTGATAGTCTTTTTATCTCATAAGGTGTCTATGAAATATATTTTCAGGAAGGAAACAGAACATGAGTGATTGGATCGTACCGGCATATGAACTGGTGGAGGAGAGAGAACTTAAGGATATTGCTTCGAAAGGCTTGATATTAAAGCACAAGAGGAGCGGTGCACGGGTGTGTGTGATTTCAAATGACGATGAAAACAAGATTTTTTCCATTGGCTTTCGGACGCCGCCGGAGGATGAGACCGGTGTTCCACACATCATTGAGCATACCACGCTCTGTGGGTCGGACAAGTTTCCGGTGAAGGATCCCTTCATTGAGCTGGCGAAGGGGTCACTCAATACCTTCTTAAATGCTATGACCTATCCGGAAAAAACATTGTATCCCATAGCAAGCTGCAATGACCAGGATTATAAGAATCTGATGGATGTGTATCTGGATGCGGTTTTCCATCCGAATATCACCCGATACCGGGAGATTTTTATGCAGGAGGGATGGCATTATGAACTGGAGGATCAGGATGCGCCTCTTACCATCAACGGAGTGGTTTACAACGAGATGAAGGGAGCGTATTCTTCGCCGGATGAAATCCTTGAGACCGCCATTATGCAGGCACTTTTTCCGGATAATACCTACAGCCGGGATTCCGGGGGAAATCCGGATCACATTCCGGAATTGACCTATGAGGCCTACCTTGATTTTTATCATAAATATTACCATCCGTGCAATTCTTATATTTATTTGTACGGAAATATTGATGTGGCGGAGCGTCTCGAATGGATGGACCGCGAATATCTAAGTGAATACGGGCGCATAGAGGTGGATTCAGTGATTCTGCCACAGAAGCCCTTTGCCCGGGTGAAGTATGTGGAAAAGACCTACCCGGTTACGGAAGGCGAGGATTCCGCCAGCAGCACCTATTTATCTTACAGCAGGGTTGTGGGATCGGTTCTGGATGAAAAGCTGTATCAGGCCTTTAACATTCTGGACTATGTGCTGGTCAGTTCACCGGGGGCGCCGGTGCGAAAGGCGTTGATCGATGCCGGAATCGGGGAGGATGTGTATGGATCCTATGAGGACGGTATTTTACAGCCGGTGTTTTCCATTGTGGCTAAAAATGCAAGAAAAGAAGACAGAGACCGTTTTGTCACTATTATTGAGGACACGCTAAAGCGGCTGGTAAGAGAAGGGCTCAGCCGGGATGCCCTGCTGGCAGGGATTAACAGTACGGAATTTCGCTTCCGTGAGGCTGATTTCGGTCAATTCCCCAAGGGGCTTCTCTACGGTCTTCAGTGTATGGAGAGCTGGCTTTATGATGATACGAAGCCGTTTTTACATCTGGAATGCCTGGATACACTTCAGTTCCTGAGAGAACAGATCGGCACCGGATATTTTGAAAAACTGATCCAAAGCTGTCTTTTGGATAATCCTCACGGAGCTGTGATTTCCGTTGTTCCGGAGCCGGGACTTATGAACCGACGGGAGGAAGCGTTAAAGCAGAAGCTTGCTGTGTATAAGGAAGGGCTCTCCCAGGAGGAAATCTGTGCACTGGTGGACCAGACGAGGAACTTACACCGGTACCAGGAGGAACCGTCCCCGGAGGAGGATCTGAAGAAGATCCCTATGCTTACCAGAGCTGATATGAAAAAGCAGGCAGAGCCATTTACAAATATTGAGGAAAAAATTGGAAGAATTCCTGTGGTACGCCACGAGGTGGAGACAAATGGAATCGATTATATCACCCTGATGTTTTCCTGCAGAGATATTTCTCAGGAACTGGTGCCGTATCTTGGAATTCTGCGCTCCATTGTTGGCTTCGTGAACACAAAGCATTACACCTATGAGGATCTGGCCAATGCGATAAATATTCATACCGGCGGTGTTTCAGGCGGAATCGGTGTTTATCCCGTGGTTACGGAAGAAAACGAGAACATCGTCATGTTTGAGATCCGCATTAAGGTACTGGAGCAGGAACTGTCCCAGGCCCTTGCCCTCGCAGATGAGATGATCCGAACCTCGGATCTTTCGGATACGAAAAGAATCGGGGAACTGATCGCACAGGTAAAATCCAGGCTGCAGACAAACCTTAGCAGTAGTGGCCACACAGTAGCCGCCATGCGTTCCCTGTCCGGTCAGTCTGCTTATGCTTTCTATCAGGATGCGACACTGGGAATCACTTATTACCGTGCAGTCCAGCAGATGGACACCCTTATGGGTGAAAATGCGCAGGAAGTGATTTCCGTACTAGAGGAACTGATCTCCCGGATTTTTGTATCTGCGAGGCTTCAGATAAGCTTTACCGGTACAAAGGATGCTTATGACAGGGCCTGCCCGGTTCTTTCCGAGTATCTGAGCAGACTGCCGGAGGGCACGAAGGAGGGGCCGGCGGCAGAGCTTTCCCTTTCCTGCCGGAAGGAAGGTTTCATGGATGCCTCCCAGATTCAATACGTTGCCCGCTCCGGTAATTTCAAAAAGCACGGCTTTGCCTATCAGGGAACCTTAAAGATTCTGAAAATGATCCTGAGCTATGAATATTTGTGGATCAATGTCCGGGTCAAGGGAGGAGCCTACGGATGCATGAATTCTTTCCTCCGGACAGGAGATGGTTATTTTGTTTCCTACCGGGACCCGAACCTTGCCGCCACCAACGAAATCTACGAGAAAATTCCTGAATATGTGGCGAATTTTGATGCGGATGAGCGGGATATGACCAAATATATCATTGGAACCTTCGGCGCATTGGATACACCGCTGACGCCGGAGTCCAGGGGCAGCCGTTCCATGGCCGCATATCTGGAACAGCTGACTTACGAGGAGATTCAGAAAGAGAGGGATGATATCCTCTCAGCTCAGCCCGGGGATATCCGTGTCCTTTCTGATCTGGTGGCCTCCGTTCTTTCTGATGGTTGTCTCTGCGTGATCGGCAACGAACAGGCTCTTTCCGGTGAGGCGCAGATGTTTGATTCTCTGCAGGGACTGACGGAGTAAAATTGAAGTGTATTTTTAAGAAGGAGTACAAATGACAGCAAATTTTAAATCAGGTTTTGTAACCATAATCGGCAGGCCCAACGTGGGAAAATCCACTCTGATGAACCGTCTGATCGGACAGAAGATTGCCATTACCTCAAACAAGCCCCAGACCACCCGAAACCGTATCCAGACGGTATATACAGATATGGATAAGGGACAGATCATTTTCTTAGATACCCCGGGTATCCACAAAGCGAAAAATAAGCTGGGGGAATACATGGTCAATGTGGCAGAGAAGACCCTGACAGAGGTGGACGTGATTCTGTGGCTGGTGGAGCCGGGAAATTTCATTGGCGCCGGAGAGCAGCACATTGTGGAACAGCTCAAAAAGGTAAAAACGCCGGTGATCCTTGTAATCAATAAGGTGGATACCGTGGAGCATGACAAAGTATTTGAATATATTGATACCTACCGGAAAATCTATGATTTTGCGGAAATCATCCCCACCTCGGCCCTGCGGGGACAGAATGTGGATGACGTGATTGATTCTATTTTCAAATATCTTCCCTATGGCCCCCAGTATTATGACGAGGATACCATTACCGACCAGCCGGAGCGGGCTATTTGCGCGGAAATTATCCGGGAAAAGGCTTTACATGCGTTAAATGACGAGGTGCCTCACGGCATTGCCGTCGCCATCGACCAGATGCGGGAGCGCAAGTCGGGCGGCATCGTGGATATTGATGCGACCATCATCTGTGAACGGGATTCCCACAAGGGGATCATTATCGGGAAACAGGGGGCTATGCTCAAAAAAATCGGTACAAATGCACGCTATGAGATGGAGCGTCTTTTGGATGAAAAGGTGAATCTAAAGCTCTGGGTTAAGGTGAAAAAGGACTGGCGGGACAGTGATTTTCTCATTAAAAATTTCGGGTACCGCGAGGAGGAGTAGAAAACGGTTTTCCAGAATTTTTCGGGAATAGATTTTTCTTCATTGCAGATTCTAATGATGTTCGAAGGAGGAGGCTGCAATGGAGAAAACCTGGGAAAATTTTTGGACATCAGGAAGAGTTACTGATTATCTGGCCTATCGGAATGTACAGTCCGGCGAGGAGAGCCCGGGCCGGAAAGCGGGGCAGGAGATACAAAAAGACAATGGGACAGTCCGTGATCGTGATGGGCATGGTACTTTCGGCGATGCCTGTCAATGAATATGACAAAAGAATAACGATTCTCACAAAGGAGAGGGGTAAAATTACCGCCTTCGCCAGAGGGGCAAGACGACCGGGCAGCCAGTTTATGGCGGCCACGGACCCCTTTGCCTTTGGAGAATTTGAACTGTTTGAAGGGAAAAGCTCCTATAATCTGATGAAAGCCACCATTCAGAATTATTTCAGGGAGCTGGCCATGGATTATGACAGGGTTACATTAGGATTTTACTTCGCAGAATTTGCGGGGTATTTCTGTCAGGAGAATAATGACGAGAAGGAAATGCTTAAGCTTTTATACCAGTCCCTTCGGGCCCTGACCAATGATCATATTCCGGGGGAACTGGTCAGGGCTGTCTTTGAACTTCGGGCAATAGCCATCCAGGGACAGGGACCCAATGTGTTTTCCTGTATGAACTGCGGGGCAAAGGAAAATCTGTGTTTTTTTTCCGCGAAGCGGGGCGGACTCCTTTGCAGGGACTGTGCTGCAGGGCTGTCGGATCCGGGAATGCAGATTCTTGATTCTACACGCTACACCCTGCAGTTTATTCTTGCAACGCCCATTGCAAAGCTGTATTCCTTTACGGTATCCGATGAGGTCCTGAAGGAACTGCAGGCCATTATGAGGCAGTATTTAGGGTTCTATGTCCATCACGAATTCAAGTCTCTGAAGGTTTCAGTTGAAAACGACCTTTGAAAAGTGTATAATATCAAGGATTGTAAAGTAGAGAGTGACAAGGAGGATATAGAATGAGAAAGAGAATTACACCGGCTGTTCTTACAATTATCCTTTGCATTGGTATGCTTGCGGGGTGCGGCTCCAGGCTTTCCGTGGATGAGAGTACGGTGTTTGTTCAGAAGGATGGATCCATCGTTTCTGTAGATGTTGAGGAATTTGATTCTGCTTCTTATGATGAGCAGGGACTCAGGGATTATGTGGAACAGACAGTTGCAGAATATAACGATCAGAATGGAGCAAATCAGGTTAAGCTTAAGCAGCTTTCCGTAAAGGATGGGAAGGCGGAGCTGAGCCTGGAATATGCCACTGCCGCGGACTATCGCAAATTAAACGGAATTGACTTCTTTGCGGGTACGCTTGCGGAGGCACTGGCGGCGGGATATTCCTTTGATGCCGATTTCGCGTCGGTGAAGGACGGTGCTCCTGTGGTATCCTGTGCTGCCGGAGAATTTATCAATGATTCCAGCTATAAGGTGGTGATCATAAAGGGTAACACCAATGTACAGGTCAAGGGTAAAATTGCCTATGTTTCCACAGTGAATACTAAGCTTTTGGACAGCAGCACCGTTTCCATCCGGGAGGGGATTTCGCTCTTTGATTCTGCTTCAGACACACAGATGGTGGAGAACTCACAGGCGGTGTCTACAGAGACAACCGGTACAGAGGCTGTTTTCGATACGCAGCTGGAAGAATCAGAGGGTTCCGTGTCGGAGGATGATCTGTTGGAGGCATCAACAGAGGAGGAGAGCGGGCCTGTTTTCCAGTTTGATGAGGATAGCAATTCCGGGCAGGAGAAAGACAGCGAATTCAGCCAGATATATACTTATATCATTTATCAGTAACAGACCCGGTGGGTAAATTGAGGGGAGATTTCTTTGCTCCTCTTTGCATCATATAAATATAGAATGTGAGGATTACATAATGGAAAAGACAATGGACAAAATTGTGCAGGTAGCGAAGGCGAGAGGATTTGTATATCCGGGTTCCGAGATTTACGGCGGTCTTGCCAACACCTGGGATTACGGAAATCTGGGTGTGGAGCTCAAGAACAATGTCAAGCGCGCCTGGTGGCAGAAATTCATTCAGGAGAGCCCCTATAATGTAGGTGTGGATTGTGCGATTTTAATGAATCCCCAGACATGGGTGGCTTCCGGACATCTGGGCGGATTTTCCGATCCGCTGATGGACTGTAAGGAGTGCCATGAGCGCTTCCGCGCAGACAAACTGATCGAAGATTTTGCACAGGATAATCATATTGATCTCGGCGGTTCCGTAGACGGATGGTCCAATGAGAAAATGGTGCAGTTCATCGAGGAACACAACATTCCCTGTCCTTCCTGCGGGAAACATAACTTTACCGATATCCGTCAGTTCAATCTGATGTTCAAGACCTTCCAGGGTGTCACAGAGGATGCAAAAAACACAGTTTATTTGAGACCTGAGACAGCGCAGGGTATCTTTGTCAACTTCAAGAATGTACAGAGAACTTCCAGAAAGAAGATCCCCTTCGGTATCGGACAGATCGGTAAATCTTTCCGTAACGAGATCACCCCGGGAAACTTTACGTTCCGTACCAGGGAATTTGAGCAGATGGAGCTTGAGTTTTTCTGTGAGCCGGGCACCGATCTGGAGTGGTTCCAGTATTGGAGAGCTTTCTGCCGTGACTGGCTGTTGTCTCTGGGCATTAAGGAGGATGAAATCCGTCTTCGTGACCATTCACCGGAGGAACTCTGCTTCTACTCCAAGGGAACAACGGATATCGAGTTCCTGTTCCCGTTTGGCTGGGGTGAGCTCTGGGGCATTGCAGACCGTACCGATTATGACCTGACTCAGCATCAGAATACTTCCGGGCAGGATATGACCTATTTTGACGATGCCAGGGGAGAGAAGTATATTCCGTACGTCATTGAGCCGTCATTGGGCGCAGACCGCGTGGTGCTTGCATTCCTTTGTTCTGCTTATGACGAGGAGGATATCGGCACACCGGAGAAGCCGGATGTCAGAACCGTATTCCATTTCCATCCGGCGCTGGCACCGGTGAAGATTGGCGTGCTCCCGCTTTCCAAAAAATTAAATGAGGGGGCCGAAAAGGTATTTGCACAGCTTTCAAAGAAATATAACTGTGAGTTTGACGACAGAGGAACCATCGGAAAACGATACCGCCGTCAGGACGAGATCGGAACGCCGTTCTGCGTTACCTACGATTTTGACTCCGAGGAGGATCATGCAGTTACTGTCCGTGACCGCGATACGATGGAGCAGGAGCGTATTCCGATCGATGAGCTGGATGCTTACTTTGCAGAAAAGTTCAGTTTTTAGAATTTATGTGGCTTCGGAGGCAATAAATACTTGCGAAAAGCAAATTCTGTGTTAAAATAATTATGTGGGCTGTCATAAGGTTTTGTAACCGGAATGGATTGGCGTCACAAACAAGTAGAATACGGAAAATAAAACCGTTTTCCGTTCTAAACAATAAGATTATATTAGGAGGAATTGTCAAATGGCAAACAAATGGGTCTACATGTTCAGTGAAGGCGACATGACCATGCGTAATCTTCTTGGCGGTAAGGGTGCAAACCTTGCCGAGATGACCAGCATTGGACTTCCTGTACCACAGGGATTCACAATCACTACTGAGGCATGTACACAGTACTACGAGGACGGTCGCAAGATCAATGATGAGATCATGGCTCAGGCTATGGAAGGTGTTAAGAAGATGGAGGAGATCA
>CAMFDG010000010.1 GCA_945949045.1 uncultured Lachnospiraceae bacterium | reverse complement strand
CACACGAAGTGGGGGAGGATTCCTTATCACCCCCGTAGTGAGGAGGGGCCCACACCACATAAAATATCCGGGAGAAAACCACCTCTCCCGGATATCGTTAGCAAGTACCCTTTACCTGTCAAATAAAAATTTTCCCAATCATACTTTCCTTCTTTGGCAAGATCAATGCATTCTTCCACAACATGATCCCCCCACAGCGTTTCGGATAAATAATAATCATACCCCTCGTATCCTCCGCCTACCGGATCGTCCCAGGTACAGTCAATATAATACCAGACGCCGTCCAGCTTTACCCGGTTCCACGCATGACCGTCTGATGAGCCGGGCGAGCTTGTTGCAACTCCTGTCACATATTCACATTCCACGCCTGCAGCCGTGGCCATCATGTAAAATGCGATTGCATAGCTCTGACAAACCCCTTCGCCGTGCAATAAAACCCCCTCGGCTCCGTAAGCCCACTTTTCCGCGCTTGCATAATCGCCGTTATTCACATAGTTTGCATGGTAAATCAAATAATCGTGAATTGCCTTTACCTTTTCGCTGTCGGTCATATTTTCCGTGATAATCTGATCGACAACTGAAAACGCCGCATCAAATACTTCCTTACCTTCCGTCGAATATCCTGTCGCATCCTTCTTCGTAAGGGCATCTTTTACGGAATAGGTAATCGCAACATTCTTTTGGTACGTTTTCGACCCCGAAACCATCGATATCACATGCTGCCCCGGTGTAAAAACAACGGTGTCCGGCATCGTTTTTCCATCTAACAATAGAGTGATACCCAGTTTTTTCAATTGGGACGGAGTCAGCTTCTTCCCACTCTGAATTTGAGAGCCTACCCCTATTTTACAGGGAGTCCCCGCAAACACACTGCCGGAGGAATCGTACCCCCAGCCGTCGCCCGTTATGTCATCTACAATCTCATCCGGTGTATAAACGGCCAGTTTTACCGATTTTGAAAAGGAGCCATAAGCGTATCTTAGGCTTCCCCAGCCGGAATACCTGACTCCTTTGCATTTTCCGGTGCTGCTAATCTCTGAAAACCCGCTCTCAAACCGTAAATTCACCTGACTGGTATCATACTGATCCGATTCCAGCTTGAACTGAAGCTTCTGGTTCGTAAGAAGCGCTTCCTGATTCAGCCACACCTCACTTGCTTTCTTAGGCTTTACGGTAATCGTGTAGGTCTTCTTTCTATTTCCTGACTTTGCCGTAATTTTCGCAACGCCCAAACGGACTGCTTTTACAACGCCTTTAGAGGTGACGGTTGCCACCTTCTTATTTGAGCTTGTGAATTGACTCCTTTTGTATCCGGAAGGCAGCTTTATCTTCGCCTGTGTTCCACATACAAGAGCTTTCGTTGTGCTGGAAAAGGTACTTACCGTCTTTGCATAAACCGCATAGCTTGCGTCTGCCGGCGTGATTGCAAACAGCATTGCCATACAAAGTAAAAGCGCAAGTTTTCTCAAGATCTTTTGTTTTCGTTTCATATAATCTCCCTCCTTAAAACCATAGACAAAAAACTCCTTATCATGTTTATTTGTTACTATTCAGCCCCCTCCTCATCTATTCGCAAAACCGTGCGCTTTACGCCCGTTCTCGCTGCTTCGCAGCCTGTAACAAGGATTTTCATCTATATGCCCAAAGCCCCTCTTAACAGTCAAAAAGCATGACAAATCTGTTTCTCTGATTGTTTCTCTGATTGTTTCTCAGATTTGCATGAGTTTCTAAACTTCACACACTGATTTATTATTTAAAAAAACAGCCGCTCCACAGGTTCCCCTGCAAAGCGGCCGTATTCACACTTATAATCATCCATCACATACCCCCGGCCAGCCTGCTGTAGAACACGGAATCAGTAAACTGCCGGATCCCGGTAAAATCATGATAATCCATGGCAATCTCATAGCTTTTCAGAAACCTGGACTGGTTGACCTGCTCCATCACGGATAACACTCCTCTTCGGTCAGTCATTGTAATATAAAAGTCTATCTTATCCAGAATCTGCTTCTCACTGTAGCTGTACTCCAGATGTTTCCTGGAATACAGGAATTTGGGCGTATGTCCATGAATCTTAAGCTCCATATCCAGAATCGGAAGAAATTCGCCGGAGGAATAAAGGGATTCCTCCACATTCATGCCGAACCAGAAGCCCCCCTCATGGTAAAAATTCAGATCCGTAATCTCCGGTCGAAGGAAAACATTCTTCGCCACCACATGAATCTGCTCCTCAAAATAAAAGGCTTCTTCCGTGTAAACGATCACCGACGGCATACACGTTAACCAATCCGGAAGCCGGATACCATATTGTCGAGACCATCAGCTGATGCGGACAGTTCCTGGGAGGTTGCGGAAACCTCTTCGGAGGTTGCGGAATTGGACTGAACCACTCCGTTCACCTGCTCAACTGCAATAGAGATCTGACGAACAGATTCCGCCTGTTTCTCAGATACCTCACGGATCTTGGCCACTTCAAGCACTACCTGATCCAGCTCAGCGATCATCTCATCCATATACTGGGAGGTTTCGTCTGCCACAGAGCTTCCGATCTCCACCTGCCTTAAGCTGTTGGTAAGCATCTCTCTGGTCTCCTCAGCTGAAGATGCACTCTCCTCCGCAAGACCCTTGATCTGCTCTGCAACTACTGCAAAACCACGTCCTGCTTCACCTGCTCTTGCCGCCTCAATAGATGCATTCAGAGAAAGAAGGTTCGTCTGGCTGGCAATGCTCTCGATCTTACCGATGACCGCCTGAATATCGTTGGTAGTCTCAGAAATATGCTTCATGGCAGCAACTAATTCCTTCATCTTCTCGCTGCTGTTATCCGCCTTCACGGCAACCTTCTTGGCTTCCTCATGTACACGGTCCGTAGACTTGGTATTCTCAGCCACATGCTCTGCCACCTCATCTACAGAGGAAACAAGCTGCTGTACGGCTGCCGCCTGGTCGGAAGCGCCCTCTGCCAGTCCCTGCGCACTCTGTGCCAGCTGTACCGCACCGGAGGATACCTGATCTGAGGACTCCTGCACGTTGCGGATCGTGGAGCTTAAGTTTCTCTCTGTGGCCATCAGCTTGTTCAGAAGTTCTGAAAAATCACCCTTATATGCCTGTTCATTCTTGGAATGAGCATTGAAATTACCATTGGAGAACTCTGCGAGGATTCCATCCAGATCCTCCACCACACTCTTTAAGAAAGCGGCGGTTTTGCGGAAGCTGTCTGCCACACTGCCGAATTCATCCTTCGCATCATAGGGAATCTCAATCTCCAGATTTCCCTCTGCCATGGCATTTGCAGCCTTCTCGATCTCTGCTAACGGCTCCGTAATATTGGCTGCCAGTGCCTTCCCAAGGATACTGCCCACAACAATCGTAAGAATCATGCCAATAATCGGAATGATAATCCACAGTGCGTGTCCGGTTGCCACCGTAAACACACCAAAAAATACATTGTTCACGAACAGAACCGCAATCATCGCCTTCAAGATAAACTTCAGCTTTGCGTCAACGTTCTTGTTTTGAAACAGATTTTCGCCCATAATCTTCCTCCTTTGTGGTTTGATCAAATTATATTTATTATAACTCTTATCACAAAAAATGGCAATATTTTTACAATTATTTGTGTGATTATTACAAATCTCTTCCGTTCGTTTCAATCACTCTGCGATACCACTCCGCTGAATCCTTGGGAATCCGCTTCTGGTCGCGGTAATCCACATACACCAGCCCAAACCGCTGGGAATAACCTTCACTCCACTCAAAGTTGTCCATGAAGGACCAGTAGAAATAGCCCCGGACATCAGCTCCGTCATCAGCAGCTTTCTTCAGTTCCCGAAGATAGCGGGCCGTAAAATCGATACGCTGCGGATCATGCACCCTTCCGTCCAGAGAAATCATATCTGTACAGGAAATGCCGTTCTCTGTAATATAGATCGGCTTTCCATATCTCTCATAGAGGAAACGCGGCGCCCACCGAAGCACCTCCGGGGTCACCGGCCATCCGCAGGCTGTCCGTGGAAATCCCGCATACCGCGGCACATCCTCCGGTTTTTTGTCTGCTCCTGCCCGGACGCACCATCCGTTGTAGAGATTCTGTCCGTAAAAATCAATCGGTTCCGAAATCAGCTTCATATCAGCCTCAGTCACCACCGGCATATAGGCTTCAAAACGCGCAAGTCCCTCCTCCGGATAATGGCCGAGAATCACCGGATCTGACCACCATGGCACGTTCCAGGTCCAGTTGTCGTCTCCCGGAATGCTGAAGTAGGTCTGTCTCGCCGCCTCGATATCTTCCGGTTTCTCCGTCTCCGGGTAGACCCCTCCACAGGTGGGCGCATAGCCAACCTGAATGGTCCGTCCCGCCGCCTCCCGCAGTCGCTGCACCGCACGTCCGTGGGCCTTCAACACATTGTGCGCAATCAGAAGTGTATCCGAGAGCGATCTCTGCAGTCCGGGGGCGTGATTCCCGCGTAAATACCCCAGTCCCACAAAGCACTGTGGCTCATTGATGGTAAAATAATGGGTCACACGGTCGCTGAAACGCCGGGAAATAAGCGCCGCATAGTCGCCGAACCACTCTACGATCTGCGGATTCATCCAGCCGCCTCTGCGCTCCAGTGCCAGTGGAAGATCCCAGTGATAGAGAGTGATAAAAGGCTCAATTCCCGCCTCCAGCAGTTCATTGATCAGATTGTCATAAAAGCGGATTCCTTCCTCGTTGACAGCTCCTGTGCCCTCCGGCATCACTCTGGACCAGTCAATGGAAAAGCGGTAGGCCTTCACTCCCATTTCTTTCATCAGAGCCACATCCTCCCTGAACCGGTGATAGTGGTCACAGGCCGTAAAGGAATCCTCTCCATTTACAATCTTTCCGGGCTGTCTGCAGAATTCATCCCAGATGGACGGCCCTTTGCCCCCCTCCTTTGCTGCTCCCTCAATCTGACAGGCGCTGGTTGCCACGCCCCATGTAAAATCCTCACGAAATTCCATAATTTCCTCCTTCTATTTTGCCTTACATTTCACAATCGCAGAACAAGTTCCGAAATCATTTTTCCCATTGCTTCTGCGGTATGCACGCACCTTATAGGTATAGGTTTTTCCCTTTTTCAGCTTGGTATTCTGATAGGTCGTTTTCTTTTTCCCTTTTACTGTACCGATTTTCTCATATGTGCCGGTGGCGGTATTCAAACGAAAAATCTGATACCCGCTGGCGCGCTCTACCGGTTTCCAGGTGAGGGTGATTTTTCCCGATGCTGCCGCAGCCTTCAGTTCCCCGGTTTTCAGAGGCTTGGTGGAATCGGTGTAGGTCCTGGAGCTTGTTCCCCAGATGCGTCCCTCCTCCGTATCCATATATGCCCGTACCCTGAACTTGTGATCTGCAGCAGAGGTGAGATTCTCCACCTTGAAGGAACACGTATCTGCGGTAGTTTCTGTCACCTGAACATATTTCTTTTTTTTCTCACTGTAATGGTAAACACGGTAGCCACTGGCTCCCTGCACCCGATCCCATGCCAGGGTCAGATAGGTACTGGCCTTTTTCTCTGTCCTGATACCGGTTACCTGATCCGGAGGCAGCACAGCCCCCTGTCCGTCGGAAGGTGTTCCGTAATAATTGATTCCGCCGATGGTCCAATAGCAGCACACACTGTACTGATAGACCTGTCCGCCCTCCAAATCGGTATCTGTATAGGTGCAGTCCGTAGTGGTAGAAAGCACCTCGGTTTTGCCCAGCTGACTGTCGTAACGGGAAATCTGATACCCGGTTACATCCTCCGCCGCCGGATTCCAGGTCAGGGTAACAGAGCCATCTTCCCCTGTCACCATCTGCAGCCCTTCCGTCTTGGCGCTGATATCCTTATACCAGAAATTCATATCCAGACTGCTGGAGGACCAGCCGGCCATATTTACGTCCGTGGATGTGTACTGCCAGAAATCATAATCCACCGGCACATCCGCATAGGCCTCTCCCTTAGTGGTGTTGCTGGTAGTGGTATAATTATAGCGGGCAATCCAGATCTGGCAGTTCTCCAGTTCACTGCCGTTAATGTAATTGCGGAACCAGTTATAATTGGAATAGATGCCTGCCTGATACCCGGCGTCCACGATAGTATCAATAAAAGCCTGCTCGACAGCCGTCTCCTCCTTTCTGGTAAGCATTCCCTCCTTCATAATCTTGTTATGTCCCGGCTCCCGGTCCATCACGATGGGAAGCGTCACATCCCACTGGTACTCTTCCACCAGGTTCAGTACGTACTCCGCTTCCTCCACTGCCTCCTCCTCATCGAGGGCCTGGGAAAAAATATAAAGTCCTACATTGATGTCGTTCTCCAATGCCCCCTGAATATGGGAATCTGCCGCAGTATCCGTAAAGATCGAGCCGTCTTTCGTATCTCTGGAGGCCACACGGACAAAGGTAAAATCAATCCCATCCTCATGGGCCTTTTCCCAATCCACCTGGGACTGGGTCTTTGTCTTGGGATCCGCCTGCCACCAGGAGACATCAATTCCGTTGAAAAGCGCCTTATTCTCATATTCCGCCTTGTGATAATAGGTTTTTCCCGTATATTTCCCCCTGGTGGTAAAGGAGTTGTCGATAAAGCTCTGGGTATATTTCGCAGCTCCCATCAATGCCGGAAGCTGGCAGTTTCCAGGTATCGTTTCCTCATACAGGCTCTGTCCCATGACGCCATCCAGCTGTGCTTCCTTCGTCTGTGCCTGGGCAGTAAATGGTGACAAAACCGCAATCAGAAGCATCGCAGCCCCTGCTAATTTCTTTCTCAATGACAATTTCTCATCCTCCGCGCTTTTATTCGTATTCCTCCAAAAGATCAATGTTACTGCTGCTCTGAAGAAATTTCTCAATATTGTATAGTACCATTACATCTGTGATATCCGGATATTCATCCATAACATCATCAATACAGTCGCTGTTGTAGCGAAGATCAACCATCACAATACGGCTGAAATTCTCCGCCAGAAAAGGGACAAAGCAGTTGGCATAGGAATCCTTCACCAGAAGAAGCGTTCCCTTGCCCTCAATCCCTGTATCCACCGTGATCTTTGCGGTATTCCCGTCAAAAAACACCTGGTACTGGTCACTCTCCTTAAGCGCATCCATCTGATAGCAGCTGTCGGTCTCCTGCTCGCCGTCATTTATGTCCACGTGAAGCTTCTGCTCCCCGGGTCCATGAAAGAGCTCGATGGTGTCGGCCCTCACTTTCTGATGACACTTATTGAAAGAGGAACCGTAAAAGCTGTCAGAAACAGTTTCCCGGTCATACTCCTCCAATGCATGCAGCGGACGCCCCGTCCTGCCGCACCACTCCTCATAAGCATAATAGGCGCCAAGGGTTGTCCAATGGTGATCTGTGCGGTAATAGATATACTCCTCCCGGTGTTCTCTCATGGTATCCGTCAGATCCAGCAGAATCTGTGGCTGCTCTAACTCATCCTCCAGAGCTTCGACAACCTCCTGCTCTTCAAAGGGCACCGCGTAGGCAGGCAGCTTCTGCGGCAGGGCCGAAGCCTTGCCGGGAACCAGAAGACAGTTCACATGCTCCTGTCCATACTGATCTGTCATGCGGTTTAAATAATCTCCCAGAATACCGATGTAATCCTCAGTAATCTCCGGGTCAAAATCTCCATCTGTATATTTTTCCAGAAGGTATCCATCCCTTCCGAGATAGATGCCGTTCACATCCCTCTGTCCGCTAAGCTTCTCACAGCCTACGGCAAGGTCCACCCAGCGGTCTCTTGCAACAAACTGGTCATTCAGATAACTCTCATAGGTTTCCTGAAAATCTCCCGACAAAATATCTTCCGCGCATACCTGCGGCCTCTGCTCCAGCGAACGGTTCTCTGTGGCAGAAAAATCCTTTTGCGGCTGAAAAACGGAAATCAGGAAAAAAGCTGCCAATGTCCCGGCAAACAATGTAATGATCGTAATTTTTGCTTTTCTCATGGTGTCCTCCTCAAAATCTAAAGTACAAAAACGGATTGTAGGAAGAATTCACCAAAAATGCAACCGACAATACCAGCACTGCAAAGATTCCAACTCCCGTAAACACAAAAGCTGCCACACTGCTTTTCTGACTGAGCCCCTTCCACAGCCGCACCGGCAGCGAAGTCGAGCCGATCACGGCGATCAGCAGTAACAGGGCAAAGGACAAAAGCAGATAGATGCTGGTCTGATCAAATACCCCGTTTCCCGCCAGACCAAACATGGTTTTCAGATATCCGCTGCCATCCACGCAGTCTCCCCAGGAAAAAATAACCCAGCTGACGATCACGAAAAACATCGTGTACACATGCTGCAGGACGCCCGGCAGTTTCTCCAGAAGCCTGCCAAGAAACAGTTTCTCAGCCACCAGCAAAACGCAAAAATATAATCCCCATATAACAAAGTTCCAAGCTGCTCCATGCCAGAGTCCTGTCAGAAACCACACGATCAGAATATTTCTCATCTGGAACAGCTTTCCCTTACGGTTGCCGCCAAGAGGAATATAGACGTATTCCTTGAACCAGGTACCCAGAGATATATGCCACCGTCTCCAGAATTCCGTAATGCTTCTGGATTCATAGGGATGATCAAAGTTCTCAAGGAAACGGAATCCAAACATATGGCCCAAACCGATTGCCATGTCTGAATATCCGGAAAAATCGAAGTAAATCTGCAGGGTAAATGCCAGCGCTCCAAGCCATGCTGTTGCCGTGGTTAGATGGCTGGTATGGGTAGCGGAGATCTGGGCCCAAAGAGCCCCCACCTGATTTGCGATCAGGACCTTTTTCCCAAGGCCTGCCATAAACCGCTTCACACCTTCATAAAATTCGTCAACAGATTCCCTCCTGTCATCCAGCTGTTCTGCCACCGTCTTATACCGGACGATCGGCCCCGCAATCAGCTGCGGGAACAAGGCAACATAGGCTCCAAAGGTGATAAAATTCTTCTGTACCTTCGCATCCCCCCGATACACATCAATGGTATAGGACATGGTCTGAAAGGTATAAAAGGAAATTCCGATGGGAAGCGCAAGCTCCAGCGTGGAAATATCCGTCTGAAAGATCCGGTTGACGGTGTCAATCAGAAAGTCGGCATATTTAAAGAAGCCTAACAGGGACAGATTGATGATGGCAGAGGCAGCCACTGCTGCCTTCGCCCTGCCCGGCTTCCCGAGACCCTTAAAATGGTCTACACACCTTCCGGCCGCATAATCCACAACCGTTGAGAGCAGAATCAGCACCACATAGACCGGCTCTCCCCACGCATAAAAAATAAGGCTTGCTATAAAAAGCAAAAAATTCCGCCATTTTTTCGGTACGATATAATATAAGAGAAGCACCAGAGGCAAAAAGCGAAATAGAAATAATAAACTGCTGAAAACCATTTTCTACCTCGTCTACAAAGCCTTTTTCAAAGCCTTCTCTGCCTTTTTATTGCCGGAACTGCTGCCCAGACATATGTACCATACATAGGAGCCGGAACGCCCGGTACGGGCTCCCTTTACCACTTTCTTTTCATCCTTTTTCAGGTATCTGTCATTCTTCTTGTCTTTTTTGATGCTGTCAAACTGTTTCTTGATATCCTTGGCATCCGAGGTACTTTCCGCCTTCACGATGCAGACACAATATACCTGATTGCTGTCCGTTGCATAGTAGAAATCCTCTGCCTTCTTCCGATAGGAATAGGATAAAAAGGTACATTTATCCTTACTGTACACCTTTTTGGCTCCGTCCTGGCATTTCTCCTTCACCGCACCGTAGAGTTTGCTGCAGGAGACAGTTTCCTCTGCCTCCACCGGAAGCTGAACCAGAAACACAAGTGCCAGCACACACGCAACCAAAGCAATTACTTTTCGTTTTCCCCTGTTCTTCATTTTTATCTCCTCATCTGTTTAATTTTTTCTCGTATTTTTCAATCTGTTTCACAAAAGCCCGGTATCCGGAAGCATTCCAATGGATTCCGTCTCCACCGTTGTATTTCAGATAACCGTCCTTTCCCTTAAGTGCCTTTGTGTAATCCAGATATCTGCACCCATTTTTCTTTGCCAGCCTTTTGACTTTCTTATTCCAGCCCGGAATCTTGGCAAATCCCCTGGTTTTTGCAATGGTTCCCTTCGTCACCGGGGATACCGCCAGCAGAACGATCTCGGTCTTTGGACTTTCCTCCCGGATCTGGTCCAGTATCTCCTGATAATTATTCAGCATGTCACTGGTGCTCCGGTAAGAGATCTCATTCATTCCAAGCATCAGATACAGCCTGTCCGGCTTTTCGGCAATCACCTTGTCCACACCGGTCATTCCCCGAAAGGTTTCCTTGGTCTGGAAGGAAAGAGTTCCAAGTCCCTTCCGGGCCACAACCTTTTTCTTTCCGGGCGAATGGATATCCCTGACTACCTTATAGGCGGCAACTCCCTCCATCACGGAATCTCCTGCCAGTACCACCTTCTTCGGAACATTTCTGGTATGTCCCGAAGCAGCCCTGGAAAGAGCAGATTTTCTATCGTTGCCGGACTCTAACAGACAGGCACGGACCTTATAATAATACTTCGTGTTTTTTTTACATTTCCTGTCCCGCCAGGTGGTTTTTGTGGTACCACCCACAAGCTTATATTTCCCGGTTTTCTTCCCGGAACGGTAGATCCGGTAATAGCCGGCGCCTCTGCTCTTCGTCCAGCTCAGCTGTAACGCCGTATTGCTCTTTGCGGTAACCTTTTTGATGGTGACGGCCTTCAGCGCTTCCGCCTGAGGTTCGTCCTCTGCCTGAGACTGTCCAAAATTTTTCGCCAGTGCAGTGCCTGCTTTCGCCTCCGCCTTTTTCAGCTTTTTACTCAGCTTACTCTTCACAGTACTTTTTTCCAGGCTTCCCACCAGCTTCTTTGCTGCGTTATAATCTGTCTTTTTCCTGCTTTCTACCGCAGTTTTGACTGCGTCCTCCGCAGCTTTCTCCTGAATCATCAGCCGGTCTGTGTAAGCACAGAGCGCTTTCATCCATTCTGCATAACCCGACATGCTAAGATGCACATAGCCGTCACTGGAATAGCCTCTCTTCAGACAGCCATCCTTTCCCTTCAGGCAGCTGTTCACGTCAATATAATACATGTCCTTCTGGGAATCACAGTATTCCTTCATCATGGCGTTCAGCTTGTTGACATTTTTATTACTCAGCTTCTTCTTCTCATTGCCACTGGCCACCGGCGTTGTGCTTTCGATAAAGATAATGATTCCGGGACTGTCCTTTCGGATGCCGTCCAGATAGGAAACATAGCGTTTGTAAACACCCTCCGGCGACTCCCACAGGTCATTCATTCCCATATTGATAAAGATCTTTTTCACCCCGGAAAGCCGTACCGCTGTGCGGGCCTTGTAGGGCTTTCCTCGATAGGTCAGCTTATATGTATTGGAGTCGGATGCATCGTTCATAAAGGAATAACAGCCCTTCACCAGCATGGTAGGGTTTCCCAGATATCCCTTTTTCTGGGAATCAAAATACATTTTCTGCCCCACCCCAATGGAGCTGCCGATAAAGCCGGAATCCGAAAACCACTGGTTTCTCTCCCTGGTGCTGATCTTTCTGCTGCTGTCCTTAGACTCTTTTACATGAATTGTCTCGTAAAAGGTATACTTCTTTCCATTCTGGGCAACTGTGGTTCGGACTACCGACGTCCCCGGTTTCTTTGCTGTAAGAATTCCGGTTTCATCCACCGACACGATCTCTGGTTTTGTGCTTAGATAGGAAACCTCTGCGCCCGCTGCCAGATTCTGAAGACGGACGCGGTTCCTGCTTCCTTTCCTTAGTTCTCTGTGAAAATAGAGCTTTGCCCGGTCCGTATTTGCAGAAGTCTTTTTCAGCGGGTTCCCATAATTATTAATCTTAAGGAAACTGTCATATTTCACATGGACCCGAATGATCACATGGAAGTCTTCCCTGCCGCTTTTCCAGTTCACATGAACCGAAGCCGATCCACATTTCCTGGGGATGATTTTCCCTTTCGAATTAACCCCCACGGTATCCGGGTCATCCGAAACGATTGAAATATCTGCCTTCCTTCCCACATTTCGAAAATCCAGATGATAGGAACTGCCCGGCGTCAACGTGACAGACTCAACAATCCCCGGAATTTCTTCCTGCAGTACCTCTCCTTCCTGCTCCTCAGTGATGTTTTCCGTCTTCTGGGTCTTTGCATACGCGGCAGATGGCTCTGCTGCTGCCAGGACCAGAGACAGAAGGCAGGCAAATATCCGCCATCTCTTTTTCATTTTCATAATTCCTCCTGATGGAATATGCTGCCGGACAGAAGTGTCCTTGGCATACGAATTGACATAATTTTATTATACCCCCTGTCCCCTTCTATGACAAGCACAACCGACAGCTTAAATAAAAAAAACGTGACCTTTTTGTCAAATCGGTTTATAATAGATTTATCTTGAAAAGTACAGGAGGGATACATAGATGACTATTGAATTTGATGACAATCTGATCACCGGAAATGAACTGATCGATTCCCAGCACCAGGAGCTGATTTCCCGCATCAAACAGTTCGTAGACAGCTGTGAGGACGGTGGTGGCAAGATTAAAGCGATTCAGATGCTGGACTATCTGGCCGACTATACGAATTTTCATTTTTCCGCCGAGGAAAAGCTGCAGAAGGATGTAGGTTATCCGGGACTTGCCGAGCACCAGAAAAAGCATGAGGAATTCAAAAACAATTTAAAGGAACTGGAAGCATTTCTGGATGAAGTTGAGGGCCCGACCGATGCCTTTGTGGAGCAGGTGAAGAAGAATGTGGTCGACTGGCTGTTTAATCATATCAAAGCCTTCGACCGCTCTGTTGCGGAATTTATTTTCCTGACAGACAATCCGGACCGTCTGTAATCAACTGATAAACAAATCCCCCGATGAACTCAGGTGTTCGCCGGGGGATTTTTCTTTTATTCCTCGTTCATCTTTGCCAGCTTTGCTGCCTGGTCTGCCGCAATGCACGCATCGATGATTTCCTGGATATCTCCATCCAGGATCTTATCCAGTTTGTAAAGTGTCAGGTTGATCCGGTGGTCTGTCACACGGCCCTGAGGGAAATTGTAGGTACGGATCTTCTCCGAACGGTCTCCCGTACCGATCTGGCTTCGTCGCTCAGCGGACTCTGCGTCCTGCTTCTTCTGCTGCTCCAAATCATACAGCTTGGCACGCAGCAATGCAAAGGCCTTCTCTTTGTTCTGAATCTGCGACTTCTCCGTCTGGCTGTAGATCACAATACCGGTAGGATAATGGGTCAGCCGAACCGCAGAATCGGTGGTATTGACACACTGGCCTCCGTTTCCGGACGCTCTCATAACATCAATACGAATATCCTTCTCATCAATCTGGACATCCACTTCCTCCGCCTCCGGCATAACCGCAACGGTGCAGGTAGAGGTCTGGATTCTTCCCTGAGATTCTGTCTCGGGGACTCTTTGTACACGATGTACCCCGGACTCATATTTTAATACCGAATAAGCTCCCGATCCCGTCACCATAAAATCCACAGACTTCATGCCTCCGATTCCGGTCTCATCCGCCTCCATCGTCTGTACTTTCCAGCCGCGGCGCTCCGCGTAGTGCACATACATCCGGTAGATTTCAGCGGCAAAGAGAGCTGCCTCCTCTCCACCCGCACCTGCGCGGATCTCGACAATCACGTTTTTATCATCATTCGGATCCTTCGGCAGAAGCAAAATCTTGAGCTTCTGCTCCAGCTCTCCTACCTGTGCCTTGGAATCGTTTAACTCTTCCTTGGCAAGCTCTCTCATTTCCTCATCAGACTCCTCGTCAAGAATGGCCAGGGAATCCTCAATATTCTGCTTGCACTGCTTATATTCCTTATAGGTATCTACAATCGGCTGCAGATCGCTCTGCTCCTTCATCAGTTTACGAAACCGGTTTGCATCATTGGCCACATCCGGCTCACTTAGTGTATTCATCAGCTCCTCGTAGTGATGGAGCAGATCTTCTAATTTATCAAACATAGCTTTTCCTTTCTTTCCTAGAGATTATTCCACGGGAAGCTTACCCAGAACCACCCGGTCATGATGTGCCAGATCTTTCACAACAGTAACCTCTTCGAAACCGGCATTTTTCATCATGGAGGATACTTCCGTTCCCTGATCATATCCGATCTCAAACAGCACATAGCCGCCCGGTTTCATGAATTCCCCACATCCGGCAATAAGCTTCCTGTAAAAATACAGGCCATCCTCTTTCCCATCCAGGGCCTCATGAGGCTCGAAATCTGCCACCTCCGGCATGAGCGCCGCAATCTCGTCACTCCGGATATAAGGCGGATTCGATACCATCATATCAAATTGCTCCTCCATGACATCGTCAAAGAGGTCACTCCTCTCAAAATCTGCCGCTACGTCATTGAACTTCGCATTTTCCTTGGCCACATTAATAGCCTGTTTGGAAATGTCATAGCCGAAGCCCTCCACACCGTGGGCATTCTTCAGGATACTGATGAGCACACAGCCGGAGCCGGTACACATATCCATGATCTTCATGCCCGGCTTCACCAGCTTTAAAGCTTCCTCCACCAGTGTCTCCGTATCCTGTCTCGGAATCAGGACACTGGAGTTCACGTGGAAAGTAAGCCCCATGAATTCCTGTTCTCCGGTAATATACTGCAGCGGCACCCGTTCTGAACGTTTCCTGATGAGGCCGTCAAACTCATGCTGCGCATCCTCAGGCATTTCCTCATCAATATGCATGTAGTAAAAGGTATGGTCCATCCTGCAGGCCATGGCCAGTAACAGCCACGCATCGTTCTTTGCATCCACGATTCCGGCCTCATTTAACGTTTTTTCTCCCAAAACCATTGCTTCCCGATATGTCATACCATCTCTTCCTTCTGCCATTTCTCCCAGTCAAACACCGCCTCCACAGACGCGATGCCCACCTCGATCATTTCATCATCCGGTTCCTTTGTGGTAAGCCGCTGCATCCAAAGGCCGGGCCTGCTCAGCAGATTTACAAACCAATTGTCATAACGCCCCGCCAGACGGATAAATTCATAAGACACTCCCGCGATCACCGGAATCAGCAGCAGCCGGAGCACCAGCTGCAAAATTCTTGAATCCACACGGATAAACATAAAAACCACGACAGAGATCAGCATGACGATCAGTAAAAAGCTGGTTCCGCAGCGTTTGTGCTGCTTGGAGCTCTTTTTCACATTCTCCACATTCAGCTCCAGCCCGTGCTCAATACAGTTGATGCACTTGTGCTCTGCCCCGTGATACATAAATACTCTCCGGATATCCGGCGTCAGGGAAATCACCGCAATATAAGCGACAAAGATCAACAGACGGATGACACCCTCCAGCAGGGCGATCAATGTCTTCGACGCAATCACCTTATGGAAAAAACCTGACAGGAAATACGGAAGCATGAAAAACAGCAGGATCGCAAAGACCACGGAAAAGACAACAGTTCCGCCCATCAGGGCTTTCTCCTGCTTCTTCTCCTTTGCTTCAAGCTGCTCCAGTTCCTCCTTTGACATAGCTGCCTTCTTCGCCTTATCTTCCTCATCATCCTCGAAAAAGGAGGCCGAATACATCAGTGTGCTCATGCCAAGATACAGGGACTCTATAAAATTCACCACACCGCGTACCAGCGGAAGGTTACGAATAGTCTTATTTTTCACCGTGCCCTTATAATCTGACACCTTCAGTTCAATGTTATGGTCCGGCTTTCGGACTGCCACAGCGTAACGGTCGCCATTTTTCATCATGACGCCCTCCATGACCGCCTGCCCGCCAATTCCTGAATATTTCATACCCAATTCCTTTAATAAAAAAGGTTGAGGCATATCGAAGCCTCAACCTTTCGCACTGTACTCAATTCTATTTCATGCCATACTTCTTGTTGAACTGTTCGATACGTCCACGAGCCTGGTTTGCCTTCTGCTGACCAGTATAGAACGGATGACATTTAGAACAGATTTCTACGTGGATCTCCGGCTTTGTTGAACCTGTAACGAATGTATTTCCGCAGTTGCAGGTAACCGTTGCCTGATAATAATCTGGATGGATTCCTTCTCTCATTTTTTCACCTCTTCTATTATTCTTTTCACACGTTCGTCCGTTTACATCCCGATAAACAGCTTATTCATTGTATCATAGCCGTTCCATGAATGCAAGGGTAATTTATAAAATTCTGTTTTTCTTTACCAGATTGATAAAATCCGCATTGGTGCGGGTGTGGGCAAACATGTTGAGAATGTTCTCCACGGCCTCGTCGGAGCGCATTCCATTCAGCGCTCTTCTCATATTTTCCACGCCCATCTGCTCGTCCGGATCCAGGAGCAGATCGTCTCTTCGGGTTCCTGATTTCACAATATCTACCGCCGGGAAAATACGCTTCTCCGAGAGCTTGCGGTCCAGAACAAGCTCCATATTGCCGGTTCCCTTGAATTCCTCGAACACCACATCGTCCATCTTGCTTCCGGTATCCACAAGCGCTGTAGCAAGAATCGTAAGACTTCCGCCCTCACGCATATTTCTTGCAGCGCCGAAGAAACGCTTCGGCATATGCAAAGCCGCCGGATCAAGACCTCCGGACAGTGTACGTCCGCTGGGCGTGACGGTCAGATTGTAAGCCCGGGCCAGTCTTGTAATACTGTCCAGAAGGATCATGACATCCTTCTTATGCTCTACCAGACGCTTCGCACGCTCAATCACCATCTCTGAAACCCGCTTGTGGTGCTCTGCTGTCTCATCGAAGGTAGAGTAGATAACCTCCACATTATCCCCTTCAATGGCCTCCTTGATATCCGTCACCTCCTCCGGACGCTCATCGATCAGAAGTATAATCAAATGCATCTCCGGATTGTTCTGCTTAACAGATTTGGCAACTTCCTTGAGAAGGGTGGTCTTTCCGGCCTTCGGCGGTGATACGATCATTCCTCTCTGTCCCTTACCGATGGGAGATACGATATCCATAACGCGCATGGCAACAGATCCACCCGGTCTCTCCATGCGGAGCCTTACATTCGGGAAGATCGGAGTCAGATCCTCAAAGCTCTTTCTTCTCTGGGCCTCCGACGGATGGTAGCCGTTCACCGTTGTCACATATAAAAGAGCTGAGAACTTCTCACGCTCCGACTTCACCTTCGTATTGCCACAGATAATATCACCGGTTTTCAGATTAAAGCGGCGGATCTGGGAAGGTGCCACATAGACATCGTGCTCGCCCGGAAGATAATTCTCGCAGCGGATAAAGCCGAAGCCGTCCGACATCACCTCCAAAATACCGCTGACCGTACACCCGCTGTCAAGGCTCGCAATATCCTCCTTGATGGCTGCGGAATCACTCTCCTCCTTGGTACCGTAGGCTGTGGTCTCCTGCTCCACCCGTGGTACCCGCTCTGTCTTAGGTACATATTCCGTGCGCTCTGAGCGGTCGTTCTCGCGGGGATTTCCCGGCATCTTCTTCACACGGGCCGTACGCTCTGTCTTCTGCTCCTTTGGCTCCTTTGCCTCCTGCTCCGTGCGGGCCTTCTCCCGGTCGCGCTCATCCTCCTCCAGCATGCGCTCAACCAACTCACCCTTTTTCATTGCAGAAATGCCTTTCAGCCCTCTTGCCTTGGCCAGATCCTTGAGAACAACCAACGACAGACTCTCATATTTTTCTCTCATATTAGGAACTCCTTCTTTATTATTGTAATCGTATTCTTAGGGAATTCTGTCAGAAACGACCTCGAAATTTCTACTTGCCATTATACTACAGTTCTTTCAAAAAGAAAAGCATTTTTTTCTTTTGATTCCCTTCTTGATTTGTCCCCATAAGAATGGTATGGTTAAAAAAGCAAAAATCACGAAGGAGAATACACACATATGGATAATAAAGAAAAGGCACTCCAGTGCCATAGAGAATGGAACGGAAAGCTGGAAACCATCGCCAAATCCAGAGTTAAATCGAGAGAGGACCTGGCTATTGCCTACACCCCCGGTGTCGCAGAGCCCTGCAAGGTCATCGCCGAAAATCCTGCCGAGGCATACACCTACACCTGGAAGTCCAACACCGTAGCGGTTGTTTCCGACGGAAGCGCGGTTTTAGGCCTTGGCAACATCGGACCTTACGCAGCCATGCCTGTGATGGAGGGTAAATGCGTTCTTTTCAAGGAATTTGGAAATGTGAATGCTGTTCCGATCTGTCTGGACACTCAGGATACCGAGGAGATCATTACCGCTGTGAAAAACATTGCCCCCGGCTTTGGCGGCATCAATCTGGAGGATATTTCCGCACCGCGCTGTTTTGAAATTGAGGAGCGCCTAAAGGAAATGCTTGACATTCCGGTATTCCACGATGACCAGCACGGCACTGCCATCGTAGTTCTGGCCGGCATCATCAACGGCCTTCGTGTCACAGGCAAGAAAAAGGAGGACTGCCGGGTGGTAGTAAACGGCGCCGGATCTGCCGGTATTGCCATCACCAAGCTGCTGCTGACCTACGGATTTAAACATGTGACCATGTGCGACCGGGAGGGAATCATCGGAAAGGATTACCCGAACCTCAATTGGATGCAGAAGAAAATGACCGAAGTGACCAATCTGGAAAATGCCACCGGCACCCTTGCCGACGCACTTCGCGGCGCTGATATCTTCGTGGGGGTTTCCGCACCGAACATTGTGACACCGGAAATGGTCTCTTCCATGAATCAGGATGCCATTCTTTTCGCCATGGCCAATCCGGTACCGGAAATCATGCCGGACGTTGCCAAGGCTGCCGGAGCAAAGGTCGTGGGCACCGGAAGAAGCGACTTCCCGAATCAGGTCAACAACGTGATCGCCTTCCCGGGAATTTTTAAAGGCGCACTGGAGGGACATGCAAAGCAGATCACAGAGGAAATGAAGCTTGCTGCTGCAGAAGCCTTGGCAGCACTGGTTTCTGACGAAGAATTAAATGAGGACTTTATCATGCCTGAGGCTTTTGATCCACGGGTTGCTGAGGTCGTCAGCCAGGCGGTAAAGTCTCATATCTCTTAATATGAAAACCCCCTCCGACGCTGACAGACGGTTTTATTCCCTGAACGATTATTGTCAGGACACCTTTGGCCAAAAGGTATACCGTCTCAGCTTAAGCGGCGGCATGTCCTGTCCCAACCGGGATGGTACGCTGGGCATTGGCGGCTGTGCTTTCTGCAGTGAGGGCGGCTCCGGAGATTTTGCCGCCAATGCTGCTCTTCCTGTGGAAAAGCAGCTTGCAGAGGCCAGAAAGAGGATTGAAGGCAAGACCGGCTGCCGGAAATTTATCGCCTATTTTCAGTCCTACACCAACACTTATGCCCCCGTGGACAGGCTTCGTGCACTTTTTTCTGCGGCAATGAAACCCGAGGAGATCGTGGCACTTTCCATCGGAACAAGAAGTGACTGCCTCCCCGGAAATGTTCTGGATCTGCTCTGTGAACTGCAAAGTCAAAAACCGGTATGGATCGAGCTGGGGCTTCAGACGATTCACAATAAGACCTTACGTCTCATGAATACCCACACGACGGTAGAACAGTTTGACCAGGCGGTATACGCCCTGCACCAAAGAAACATTCCGGTCATTGCCCATGTGATCTTAGGCCTCCCGGGAGAGACCCGCGAAATGATGCTGGATACCGTAAGACATCTGTCAAAACTTCCCATATCCGGTGTAAAGCTGCAGCTGTTACACATCCTAAGGGGTACTGCCCTGGGAGAAAGCTTTGCCGCTTCCCCCTTTCCTCTGATGGAGCTTTCGGAATACTGTGAGCTTGTGATCGACTGCCTGGAGCTGCTTCCTCCCGACATCGTAATCCACCGTCTGACCGGAGACGGTCCCCGAAGTCTTCTGGTGGCACCCCTTTGGAGCCTGGACAAAAAACGCGTACTGAATACCATCCGGCACCGCCTGAAGGAGCGCGGTACCAGACAAGGAGCACTTTATCATGGCTGAACCATTTACAATTTATAAAATCACCATTTTATATATGCTTGATAAGGCTGGTTTTCCACTTACCAACACACAGATTTCCAATTTCTTTCTGGATCGGGATTACACGGATTACTTCCGGGTACAGGAGGTAATCGGAGATCTTGAGGATGCCGGCCTGATTCTGTCAGAAACCACTCATTCGAATACCCAATATACGATTACAGATTCCGGCAAAGAGACCTTAAATTATTTTGAGAACAAACTGAACGACGAGATTGAAGAGGATGTCAAGAAATTTTTTCAGGAAAATCAGGTGGAATTTCGGCAGGAAAATTCCCTGCTGGCCAATTACTACCGCACCACCGGTCAGAAGTATTCCGTCCGGTGTCAGGCCCGATCTGACGGAGACACCCTTGTAGACCTGACCCTTCTGGTGAAAACGAAGGAACAGGCCGAAACCATCTGTGCCAACTGGAAGGAACAAAATGAAGAGGTATATGCCTATCTGATGGATCTTCTGATGAAATAAACCGCCTGCTCACGCAGACGGTTTTTTCTTTATACTGTATCCAAATTTTCCAACTTTCTTCCCCAGGGTAAAATACTCTCCATGGGAATACATGATAAGTCCCAGGCAATTGATGTCAAATTTGCCGTTTTCATCCATATAGGAATCCTCCACAGTCACTCCCAGCACCTCCGCTGTAAACATGGTATGGCTGCCAAGCTCAACAGCATTTTTTACCCGGCACTCGATAGAGACCGGACTCTCTGCAATTCCGGGAGCACTCACATGGGGCATCGAAAGGGGTGTCAGCCCAAGCTTCTTAAATTTGTCTACCTCTCTTCCGCTCACCACCCCGCAGTAATCACAGGCATAGGCCAGCGATTCGTCTGTAAGATTGATGACAAATTCTCCCGTTTTCTGAATCGCCTCGTAGGAGTACCGGGAAGGTCTTACCGAAATAGAAACCATCGGCGGATTCGTGCACACGGTTCCCGTCCACGCAATCGTAAGAATATTCGGTTTTCCATTTTCATCCGCCGTGCTCACCATGACTGCGGGCACAGGATTCAGCATATTTCCCGGTTTCCAGTTCTGCTTTCCCATGAATTCTTCTTCCTTGATTATAGTTTTAACTGAGGATTTTCCCGAATAATTTCGGCAATCAGTTCTCTCTCATCCATATGATGCTTGACGCCCCTGATCTCCTGATAATCCTCATGTCCCTTGCCTGCGAGAACCACAATATCGCCATCCTCTGCATTCTCCATGCAGTAGGCAATGGCCTCCTTGCGATCCGGAATCGTCACATATTCACCATCCGCCTTGTGTACGCCCACCAGAATATCATTGATAATGTCCATGGGCTCCTCATTTCTGGGATTATCGGAGGTGACAACCGTCAGATCCGCCAGCTTTGAGGAAACCTCTCCCATCTCATAACGCCTTGATTTTGCCCGATTACCGCCACATCCGAACAGGCAGACCAGCCGCCCCGGTTCATACTCCTTAAGAGTAGTCAAAAGACTTTCCAATGACATGGCATTATGCGCATAGTCGATCATGATCGTATATCTCTTAGTCACCGGTACAATCTCAATTCTCCCCTTTACACTCACATGGGAAAGAGCTTCCTTGATTTTGTCCTCATCAACGCCGAAATGATGGCAGATGGCAATGGCGGTCAATGAATTGTATACAGAAAAGCGGCCCGGCACATTGACCTCCACATCAAAATTCATCTCGCCCCCCACATGATAGCGCACCCCAAGAGCTCCATGCTCTTTTTTCAGTTCCACATCCTGAGCAATCAGGTCATTTGCACTTCCAAAACCGAAGGTCTCCACAGAGCAGGTATGTCCTTCCAGAATTCCCTGCAGGTACTCGCTGTCCCCATTGAAGATACCGTGTCTGCACTGCCGAAACAGAAGACTTTTGCAGTGCATATAATCTGCAAAATCCTTGTGCTCATTCTCTCCGATGTGATCCGGCTCCAGATTGGTGAACACGCCAATGTCAAAAGTAAAACCGGATACCCGGTGCAGCATCAGCGCCTGGGAGGATACTTCCATCACCACAGCGTCAAGACCTGCCTCCACCATCTCGGAAAACAGTTCCTGCACCCGGTAAGATTCCGGCGTTGTATTGGCAGAAGGAATCCGTTTATCTCCGATAACCGATTCAATGGTTCCGATCAGTCCCGTCTTAATCCCCGCCGATTCCAAAATGGATTTCACCATATAGGTTGTGGTTGTCTTTCCCTTTGTACCGGTGATTCCAATGGTCTTAAGTTTCTCTGCCGGATAGCCAAAATAGGCAGCAGCCATATTTGCAAGAGCCAGTCTGCTGTCCTTCACCTTGATATAAGTCACAGCCGGATCGATATTTACCTCATGCTCCACAATGACTGCAGCAGCCCCCTGTTTTATCACATCCGGGATAAAGTCATGTGCGTCCCTCACGCTTCCGCTGATGCAGACAAAAGCGCTCCCCTTCTCCACCTTTCTGGAGTCATAGACCAATGTTGTGATTTCTGTATCCAGATTCCCTGCGAGAAGTTCATATTCCGTCTTTTCAAGAAGTTGTTTAATCTTCATTTATTTTCTCCTTCAAATCAGCATTTCTTACTGTTCCCACTGGCCCTGAAACACTTCTGTGGCCGGTCCCGTCATAAAAATATGATTGCTCCGGGGATCATATTCGATCAGCAGATCCCCTCCCCGTAGGTGTACGAGTACCCGATTGTCCGTCAGACCATTTAAAATACAGGCCATGACAGTGGCACAGGTTCCCGTGCCGCAGGCAAAGGTCTCGGCAGAGCCGCGCTCCCAAACCCGCATGGATGCCTCCGTCCGGGAAATGATCTGCACAAATTCCGCGTTAATTCTCTTGGGGAAACGCTCATGGTTTTCGAAAGCCGGCCCGTAGGTCTCAAGATCAAAAGCGTCCACATCCTCCACAAACATTACTGCATGGGGATTCCCCATGGACACGCAGGTCATCCGCCATTCCTTTCCCCCGGCCGTAATCGGTTCATCCACGACCCTGTCCCCTGAGGCCAGGACCGGAATCTGCTCCGGCTCTAAAATAGGCTGTCCCATGTCCACACGAACCTGGGTAACCTTTCCGTCCTCTACGGTCAACTGAAGCGTTTTGATTCCCGCCCCCGTTTCAACGGTAATTTCTTTCCGGTCTGTCATATGGTGATCATATACATACTTCGCCACACATCGGATGCCGTTTCCACACATTTCAGCCTCTGAGCCGTCCGCATTATAAATTCTCATTCGAAAATCCGCCTGCTGTGACGGTCCGATGGTGATCAGGCCGTCAGAACCAATCCCGAAATGCCGGTCACTGACCTTGATGGAAAGTGCCGCCGGATCTGCGATCTTTTCCTCAAAAAGATTCACATATACGTAATCATTTCCGCAACCATGCATCTTTGTAAATTTCATATATCCAAAACCTCCCTCTTTGTCCATGCTCTATGTCTCTGCCATGGTATTGATGAGCGCAGGAATCAACTGTTTCTTTCTGGATACCACATTCTCCAGCATGATGCCCTCCTGAGACAGAGGACAGTTATACGCCTTTGCTGCAATCTGAGCCGCATCTCCGCCCCGGTATATTAAAAAGGTTGCTTCATTCAGAATATCGGTAAGCATCACAAACAGCATCTGTACCTGCTTTTCTCCCATCATCTGCTCCATCTTTGGCTCGATCCGTTTCTGCACACGGTCCAGCTCCGGTCTGCTCATAGCGCTAATCTGTGCCACGCCGAAGCTGACATCTCCATAATGGAAAATTTTAAAATCCTGATTTAATATTTCTTCCTCTGTTTTACTATCAAAATCACTGCCCGCCTTAAACATGGCAGACGCCAGTTCCTCTACCTTGACACCGGCAATGTCCGCCAGACTGCACGCTGCCTCCTTGTCAATCTGGGTACAGGTTGGAGAGCGGAACATTAAGGTATCTGACAAAATTGCTGCGCACATGAGCCCTGCCATCTGTGCTGTGATCTCCACATTTTTTTCCTGGTACATCTGATATATAATGGTGGAGGTACAACCCAGAGGCTGATTTCTAAAATAAACCGGGGCCATGGTTTCCAGGCTTCCCAGACGGTGGTGATCGATAATTTCCAGTATTTCAGCCTCCTCAATATTGGTAACCGCCTGTGATTTCTCATTGTGATCCACCAGGATCAACTGTTTTTTCTGCGAATCCATCAGGTTTCGTCTGGAAAACATACCGACATAATTCTGATTTTCATCAAGAATGGGGAAATCACGGTGCCGGATCTTCGCAACAGTCTCCCGAACCTCATCCACATAATCATCTAAATGAAAATGGATGATATCCTTCTTGGTCATAAAGTGCTTGATAGGAATACTCTGATTGATCAGACGGGCTGCCGTAAAGGTATCGTATGGCGTGCTGATCAAAACCACTTCTCTCTGCTTTGCGGCCTCGATCACCTCCGGAACCACTTCATAACCGTTCGTCACAATCATACAGCTGCAGTTAGATGCTATGGAGAGCATCTGAGATTCTTCCCTGTCTCCGATCATGACCAGATCGTCACTATCCACCGCCGTAGAAAGCACCTCCGGTGTACCGACTCCAATCACTACCTTGCCATGCACAAAATATGCATGCTCGTTTCCGGTCAGAAGCTGCCCCTCCAGCGTTTCTACAATGTTCTTATACTGTGTTCGCGCTGTGGAAAGGATCGTATTATCGTAAACATCCATATAGGATTTTGCAATATCCCCCGTAACGATCAACCCCTCCAGCTTGTTATTGCTCACTACCGGAAGCGTAACAACCCCAAGAATTTTCATCATCTCCCATGCCTTTTTCATGGAAATATGACTGCTGACTCCCTCTGTCTTTCGAATATGAATATCCCGGATCTGTGTTCCTACATCTGTGACAAGACCGGGACGTGAAACCTGAAATCTGTTTAACACATATTCCGTCTCAGCGTTCAGATCACCGGCACGTTTCGGAACATATTCCGTAACCATAGATGCAGATTCCTCACGCTTTTCCAGATTGTTTTTTAAATTTGCATAGGCTATCGCTGCACAGATGGAATCCGTATCCGGATTCTTATGTCCGATTACCCAAACCTGTTTTTTTTCCATCCTATTACTCCTTACCGCAGGTCTTATAGCAACATAAAATGCAATTCCCCCAAAAAGGGAATTGCATCTTTACAAAGCCTCAATTAACCAATTGCACCGGAACTGATCATGCTAACGATCATTAAGATAACAATCGCAACAAAATTGATTATTCCAACTACCAGTGATGAAATTCCAAGGAGTTTTACTGGTGCTATTTTTTCATCCATTTGATCTTCAATTTCAGACATCGAATCTATCTTCTGCTCGGTTCCCTTCAAAAGATCCGAAATATTGCGGAAGCACTTTACATTCTCAGTATGTACCTTATCCGAAAGTTCTGTCTTCAGTGTTGTAAGCTGTTCCTGAATCTGTCCAAGAGTTTCCTTCAGTTCCTTGACCTTCTGTTCGCTGAAACGTCTTCCATCCTCGTTCTGATCGGCCATGGAAGCTTCCAGCTCGTCCATCTTCACGGAAACCTTATCAATCAAGGCATCAATCTGGCGCTCAACCTGAGCTGTAATTCCGTCAGCCTCCTTCTGGCGTTCCTGCAAGATCTGATCCAGCTCGTCTGCCTTCTCCTGAAGAGCATCTGCCTTCTCCTGACGTTCATCGACGATACTCTGAAGCTTCTCAGCTTCTGTCTCCCGGTTATCCAGAAGCATCTGCAGCCGCTTTGCACGCTCTCTGAACTCATCAATCTCCTTCAGCAGGAAATCTTCCTTGCTTTCCTCTCTGGGAGTATTATCACGAATCAGTTCCACCGGAGCCACTTCCGGCTCACGCTCCGCCTCTTCTATCGTATCCTCTTCTACAGGCTGCTCTTGCGTCTTCTCCTCCGAATTCTGAATGTTCTTTCTATATTGTTCGAAATCGAAAGGCTTTACACCATTTGATATCATATCTGCTTTGGAAGTATTCTGGTAAGCACTGAAATCAAACGGTCTCGGTCCATGAAGGGGTTCCTCTGCCTCATCCATTTCTTTCTCCGGCTCCGCTTTCTCCTCCGGAGCTTCGTCCGCTTCTTTCTCCGGTTCCACTTCCTCCTTCGGCGCTTCCTCCGCTTCTTTCTCCGGTTCCGCTTCCTCCTTCGGCGCTTCCTCCGTTTCTTTCTCCGGTTCCGCTTCCTCCTTCGGCGCTTCCTCCGCTTCTTTTTCCGGTTCTTCCTGCTTTGGTGATTCGTCAGTGTTCTCCTTGCGCTCCGGCACCTCTTCCTCTATTTTCTTCGTTTCCTCTGCCATTGGTGTCTCCTGGGTCCAAGTGAGGCTATATGTTCCTTCTTCTGTATCCTTCTCTTCCATCTTTCCTGACTCCTCTACCTTTTCTTCTGTACTCTGAACCTTCTCCTGAGGCTGAGATGAGACAATTGCCACAGGCTTTACAGATTCCGTCTCCGGCTCAAGCTCATCCAGATTCTCCGGCTCAAGTTTCATCTTTCCGCTGGCAACAGCCGGCACCGGTGCTGCCTTGGGCACATATCTTGTCATATATGCTTCCTTGCGGCGATTTTTAGCGATCTGCCTGCGAAGTCCTAACAACAAACCTGACATCTCAGTTCCTCCAAACGTAATTTGCTATTTTTATTCTATCATTCTATAAACTGTTTGTAAATGAAAAATTTGCGTCTTTACGTTATTGACTCATTGCTCATAAAAAAGCCCCGATCGCAAATAAATCTGCGTCGGGGCTTTTCATGTTTATGGCCTGTTCTTATAGAAGATTAGTTACCAGCGTAAAGAGTTACCAACTTCTTTAAGTGCTCGTACTCATCCTTAGAGTTCTTCTCAGCCGTAGCGAACAGCTCAGCAGCTCTCTCCGGATTGAACTTAGCCAGAGAAGCGTAACGGTTCTCACCCTTTAAGAATGCCTGATAATCACCGGTCGGCTCCTTGGAGTCTAAGGTGAATGCATCCTTGCCCTCAGCTGCAAGCTGTGGGTTGTAACGGAAGTTGAACCAGTAGCCGGACTCAACAGCTAACTTCTCCTCGGTCTGAGCCTTGCTCATACCCTTCTTAATACCATGGTTGATACATGGAGCGTAAGCAATGATCAGAGACGGTCCCGGATATGCCTCAGCCTCTGCAATAGCCTTTACACACTGGTTCATGTCAGCACCCATAGCGATGTGTGCAACATAGACGTAACCATAGCTCATTGCGATACCAGCAAGATCCTTCTTCTTGGTCTCCTTACCACCTGCAGCAAACTGTGCGATTGCACCGGTAGGAGTAGCCTTGGAAGACTGTCCGCCTGTATTGGAATATACCTCGGTATCGTAAACCATAATGTTGATATCCTTGCCGGATGCAAGTACATGATCCAATCCGCCGAATCCGATATCATATGCCCATCCGTCACCACCGAAGATCCACTGTGACTTCTTAGAAAGGAAATCCTTCTCTTTTAAGATATTCTTGGAAGCATCGCATCCGCAAGCCTCTAATGCAGCCACTAATTTCTCGGTAGCCGGGCCGTTGGTAACACCGCAGTTGAAGGTGTCATTCCACTCCTTGATAGCTTCCTTAACATCTGCCTTATCTGTATTTGCTGCGATCTCATCCAGCTCACTCTTAAGTCTGTCACGGATTGCTCTCTGAGCAAGTAACATACCATAACCAAACTCTGCCGCATCCTCGAATAAGGAGTTAGACCATGCAGGACCATGTCCCTTCTGGTTTACGGTATATGGTGTAGAAGGTGAAGAGTTTGCCCAGATGGAAGAACATCCTGTTGCGTTGGCAATATACATTCTGTCACCGAATAACTGAGTCAGTAATTTCGCATATGGTGTCTCACCACATCCGCCGCAAGCGCCTGAGAACTCAAGCAATGGCTGACGGAACTGAGATCCCTTCACAGAGTTCAGTTTGAACTTCTCAATGACATCTTCCTTCTCCGGAAGTGTTACTGCGTAATCGAAGTACTTCTGCTCATCCTCATTTGCCTCAAAGCCAGCCATTGAGATAGCCTGTACCTTATCCGGGCAAACGTTCACACAGGAACCACATCCTGTACAGTCAAATGCAGAAACAACAATTGCGAACTTATATCCAGGCATCTGGTTGAGATCCTTCATCTGCATTCCTTCCGGAGCTGCAGCTGCCTCAGCCTCTGTCATGGCAACCGGACGGATACATGCATGAGGACATACATAAGAACACTGGTTACACTCAATACACTTTGTGGAATCCCAAACCGGAACATCTGTTGCAACACCACGCTTCTCATATGCTGCGGTACCGGATGGAGTCCAGCCAGTCTCGTACTTCTTAACGACAGATACAGGAATTGTGTTACCCTGCTGTCCGTTAACCTTTGCCTGTACATTCTTAACGAAATCTACAACCTCAGGCTTATCTCCTGTGATCTCCTTAGAATAATCATCATCGGCACAATTCTTCCAGCTCTCCGGAACCTCTACCTTAACATATGCTGTCGCACCGGCATCGATGGCATCGTGATTCATCTTAACGACATCGTCACCCTTCTTAGCATAAGACTTGGTAGCAGCATCCTTCATCAGCTTGATAACCTCATCCTGAGGAATCAGTCCTGTCAATGAGAAGAATGCAGACTGAAGAACGGTATTGATACGGTTGCCAAGACCAATTTCCTTACCAATCTTTACACCATCAATGATGTAGAAATTGATGTTGTTCTCAGCGATATATCTCTTAACCTGTCCAGGTAATTTCTCATCCAGCTCATCTACTGTCCACTGGGTATTAAACAGGAATGTACCACCCGGTACCAGATCCTGAACCATGTTGTACTTGTAGATGTATGCGGTACAATGACATGCTACGAAGTTTGCCTGGGAAATCAGGTAGGTTGAGCGGATCGGCGTATGTCCGAAACGCAGGTGGGAAATCGTAACACCACCGGACTTCTTAGAGTCATAATCAAAGTATGCCTGTGCATACATGTCTGTGTTATCACCAATGATCTTGATGGAGTTCTTGTTGGCACCTACCGTACCATCTGCACCGAGACCCCAGAACTTACAGTTGGTTGTTCCGGCCGGTGTCGTAACCGGATTCTCCTTAACCTCAAGAGAAAGGTTGGTAACATCATCGATGATACCGATGGTAAATCTTGGCTTCTCTGTATTGTTGTAAACAGCGATGATCTGTCCAGGAGTTGTATCCTTGGAACCTAAACCGTAACGGCCGCTTGTGATGGTAACCTGATCAAACTTAGATCCCTTCAGTGCAGCAACAACATCCAGGTATAACGGCTCACCAAGGGAACCCGGCTCTTTCGTTCTGTCTAATACTGCAATTCTCTTAACTGTATCCGGAATAGCATCAATTAAAGCTTCCTTTACGAATGGTCTGTAAAGACGAACCTTAACAACACCGACCTTCTCACCCTTTTCTCTCAGGTAATCGATGGTCTCGTCGATGGTCTCGCATACAGAACCCATAGCGATGATGATGCGGTCCGCATCCGGAGCACCATAGTAGTTGAATAACTTGTAATCAGTACCGATCTTCTCATTCACCTTGTCCATATATTCCTGAACAATTGCCGGAAGCTCATCATATGTACTGTTGCAAGCCTCTCTTGACTGGAAGAAGATATCCGGGTTCTGAGCAGATCCCATCTCTACCGGATGATTCGGATTCAGTGCATTCTTACGGAAAGCATCCACTGCATCCATATCTACCATATCCTTCAGATCTTCATAATCCCAGGTCTCAATCTTCTGAATCTCATGAGATGTACGGAATCCATCGAAGAAGTTGATAAATGGAACTCTTCCCTTAATTGCTGCGCAGTGAGCAACCGGAGTAAGATCCATAACCTCCTGTACAGATGACTCACAAAGCATAGCCACACCGGTCTGACGGCATGCGTATACATCAGAGTGGTCACCGAAAATGTTCAGTGCGTGAGAAGCAACACAGCGGGCAGATACGTTAAATACGCCCGGAAGTCTCTCGCCAGCTACCTTGTACAGATTCGGGATCATCAGTAACAGACCCTGGGAAGCTGTGTAAGTAGTTGTTAATGCACCAGCAGCAAGAGATCCGTGAACAGTACCTGCTGCACCAGCCTCAGACTGCATCTCCGTAACCTGAACGGTCTGTCCGAAAATGTTCTTACGACCAGCAGTTGCCCACTCATCTGTAGCCTCAGCCATAACAGATGAAGGAGTAATCGGATAGATTGCTGCTACATCTGTAAATGCATAAGATGCATGTGCTGCAGCATGATTTCCATCCATGGTTTTCATTGAACGTTTCATGATAAGTCCTCCTATTTTAATTTAATGTTCAAACGAATAAAATCAGACATCGAATCAGAATGTCTCTAATTTAATAATATAAAATGAGCAGCGCCAAAAATCAAGCGATAGCGCCACCATTTTATGTTTTTTTACAAATACAACCTCTCAAATTCACCGATTGGTACCGGCCGGTTGCACAAATAGCCCTGTCCGTGCGTAAATCCGCCATTCAGAAGCACCCTCTCCTGTTCCTTGGTCTCCACGCCCTCGATAATGATTTCTTTCTTTAAAATCCTTACCATTCGGCCGATTTCATTTAAAAGGCTCAGCTTACGGCCGCTCATATCCTGTTGAAGGAAGCTCTTGTCGATCTTGATCACATCCGCCGGCATGTCCGCCAGCATGGAAAGAGAGGAATAGCCTGTTCCAAAATCGTCGATTGTCACCCGAAAGCCCATTTCATGAAGGCGGTTCATACATTTCTTCAATACATCCACATTTTTCACAAGAACGCTCTCCGTCACCTCAATCTCGATCAGCTCCGGCGCAATATTGTACTTGGAAAAAATATGACCGATACGCTCCAGGAACTCTTCTCCGTCGGTATCAAAATGCCTTCCGGAAAAATTCGTAGAAACCACAATCTTCCTTCTCTTCTGCCTGTCCCACTTATCCAGCGTCTTTAAGAGCTCTTCAAACATATAGAAATCCAGTTCCGTAATGTAACCGATTTTCTCCAGCGCCTCAATAAAGTAAAATGGTGTCAGCACCGTTCCGTCCGGTCGTTTCCAGCGGGCCAGGGTTTCTGCCCCGTACACACGGCGCTCTCCCAGAACAAACTTCGGCTGCAGATACATCTGAAAATCATCCCGGTACAGAGCTTCAAAAAATTCTCCCACAATTCTCTGCTCATCACTGCGCTCGCTGCGAAGCCTGGGATCATACAAAACCACACCACGCTTATTCTCATTCTTGGCCCGTTTCCAGGCAAGATTGGCGTTTTCTATTGCAAGATCCACATCCATTCCGGTATCCTCAAGGAAATAGATTCCGGCCGTCACGCCCATGCCGCTGTTGGGATAGCGGTGGTTCTGCATATTCGTAAAACGCTGGTTACGCCCCCTCAACCGTTCCTCTAAAAGCTTTTCATTTTCATCCGCAATCAGTAAGAGGAAAAAGTCCGAATACAGACGACAGCCTGCACAGAAATAAGTCTGTTCCTGGACATCCTGCGCAAACATTTTCAGAATATCGTCCCCTACTTTGTATCCGTAATTTTCGTTTACATACCCGAAATTATTGATATCCATATATTCAATGGCATAAATCTTATTCGGGTCCGCCTGTTTAAGTACCGCAGCAGCCTTCTGCCGGAAAGCCTCCTGATTGTATAATCCCGTCAGCTGATCCCTGCTCTGAATGTCATAGATCTGCTCCCTGCTCTCATCCACACGGAAACGCAGGGATGCAAAAACAGCAAGGATTCTTGTCAGTTCCCCAAACATTTCCATCTCCATGGAAGACCACTGCTTCTGCTCATCCGCAGTAAGATATACGATCTGTCCGCTATGCTTTTCCACATACTCGAATTTTCCCACCACCACGGAAAATTCACCATTGTGCTGTGCAAGAGCCTGCAGATCATTAACATAGTCCTCCAGATTCCCGTACTCGGCCATCTGCCGCATAGTTAGACAGGTACACTGTCCCTGATCCAGCTCCTCAAGCACCCTGGGGATGCTCCGGAAGGCCATACTCTTTGGCATCTCTAGGGAATCTGAATAATAATTGCTGACCGTAAAGACCCCCGCCTCCTGCTTCCATTCCAGAATTGCAACGAGCTCCAGCTGATATCTATGGGCAATTCTCTCCAGAAGCATATTTAAAGAGCCGTCCAGATTCTTTGCATGAGCCATCAGACTTACCGCATAGGCAATAAATTTCTGATCCTCCGGTCCTATCATCTCATGGGGTTCTATCTTTCTTGCCTCATGCGTAATCTGTTCGGTAACCGTTCCGTCTGCGACCTCAAAACCGTTTTTCCCTTTCTTCTTGGCGCTGTACATGGCAGAATCCGCCTGTTCAAACAGCTGCTGGAAGCTGCCCTTCCCGTCAGAGCTTGCCGCCACCCCAATGCTGACTGTGATCCGGTACCGAAGGTCCCCTCCCACATACTCCTTGGATAGAATTTCACAGAGATTTCTCACCTTATCCAAAGCCTTGTCTAATACAGTATTTTTCATAAAAACAAGGAACTCATCCCCGCCGATTCTGCCCACCACATCGTTGGAACGGAACTGGCTTTGTATCAGTCTGGCAACATCTGTGATTACGGTATCCCCGAAGGTGTGTCCGAAATTATCATTCACGCCCTTAAAATTATCGATATCAATCAGAAGCATCACATGGGTGCCTTCCGGATTCTCATCGAGGAATGCGCTGATTTCCCGTTTCACCTCAATCTTGTTTAACAGCCTGGTAAGAGGATCCCTGCGAACCTCATCCTGAAGAGTCTTATCTGTATCAATATCGAAACAGCGTCCAACGATCCGCGTGATTTTACCGTCCTCGCCCACCACACTCTTATAATAGGTGCGGAACCACATGTACCGGGGAGCCTTTCCCTCTGCGCCAACGTTAAAGCGTGTGTCCACACTTCCTGAAAGTTCCTCTCTGGCGGCCGCCCGCATGGCCTCCAGAAATTTCTGCTGATCCGGCAGATACAGATTTTTCACCTCTTCGTCCACCGGATAATAGGTATCCTCCGCCTCAAAGTCTCCCCGCAGCTCCATCAGCCGATGGGGCCGCAGCATGATCCACTTCTCCACATCCAGATCAAAGGGATACTCATGGGAAAGCTTCTCCATGGTTTCATAGCGCTGGTTCATTTGTCTCTGTTCGAATTCCATTGTTTTAGAGGCATGAATATCCCACAACACCATAACAAGAAATGACTCCTGCTTCTCTCTGAACGGTTCTCCAAAGCGTATCTCCACCCAGCGTACCTCCTGGTCCGCCCGCATCAGACGAAGTTCCTGCTCGACATTCTTTTCTCCACTGCAGGCACTCCTGTAAGCATCCTCAAACAGATACCGGTCCCCTTCCGCAATCAGCCTGATACTGTCTTCTTTCAATTCCCTCTCCGTGTATCCGGAAATCTCAACAAATTCCGCATTCACTTTTTCAATTCTGCAGGTATCTCCTGCACTGACCACTGCCGCTGCAATCGGAAGATCAAGCTGCATCCAATCCCAATAGTTCATCCCGTAAACCCCTGTATCTGCCTTCAACAATTTCTCAAATGGTAAATAACCCTTTTTATCAAAACATTATAACATTGTTTTTGTCAGAAAAGAAGTATTTCTTATGTGTCATGGTTATTTTTCTTGAAAATCCCATGGTTTTATGTATAATATAGGATGTGTGTCTAAGCTAAAATATAGAAAAACAGAGGGTTTATCATGATTAGTGCAAATAATATCACATTACGCTTGGGAAAAAAGGCTCTCTTTGAGGATGTCAACATTAAGTTTACCGAGGGAAACTGTTATGGTCTGATTGGTGCCAACGGTGCCGGAAAGTCGACCTTCTTAAAGATTCTTTCCGGCCAGCTGGAGCCCACCAGCGGCGAGGTTGTCATCACACCGGGACAGCGTCTCTCCTTTTTACAGCAGGATCACTTCAAATACGATGAGTTTACTGTTCTGGATACCGTCATCATGGGCAACAAAAGGCTCTATGACATTATGAAAGAAAAGGAAGCCATCTACATGAAAGAAGATTTCTCCGATGAGGATGGCATCCGTGCCAGCGAGCTGGAGGCAGAGTTTGCCGATATGGATGGCTGGAACGCGGAATCCGATGCAGCCACATTGTTAAATGGCCTCGGCATCCCCACGGAGGAGCATTACAACCTCATGGCAGATATGCCGGGTGCTTCCAAGGTCAAGGTTCTTCTTGCCCAGGCACTGTTCGGCAATCCGGACATTCTTCTTTTGGATGAGCCTACCAACCACCTGGATCTGGATGCCATCGCATGGCTGGAGGAATTTCTGATCAACTTCGAAAACACGGTCATTGTCGTCTCCCACGACCGTTACTTTCTGAATAAGGTATGTACCAATATCGCGGATATGGACTACGGTAAGATCCAGCTCTACGCCGGCAACTATGATTTCTGGTATGAATCCAGCCAGCTTCTTGTCCGTCAGATGAAGGAGGCCAACAAGAAGAAGGAAGAAAAGATCAAGGAACTGCAGGAATTCATTTCCCGTTTCTCTGCCAACGCTTCCAAATCCAAGCAGGCGACCTCCCGTAAGCGTGCCCTGGAAAAAATCCAGCTGGATGAGATCCGCCCTTCCAGCCGCAAATATCCATACATTGATTTCCGTCCAAACCGCGAGATTGGAAATGAGGTTCTGACCGTTGACGGAATCAGTAAAACCATTGACGGAGTCAAGGTATTGGACAATGTTTCCTTCATTGTCGGTCATGATGACAAAATTGCTTTCGTGGGCGGCAACGAGCTTGCCAAAACCACTCTCTTTAAAATTCTTGCCGGAGAAATGGAGCCGGATGAGGGGAACTACAAATGGGGTGTGACCACCAGCCAGTCCTACTTCCCGAAAGACAATACCGCGATCTTTGATTCTGATGAACTAATCGTAGACTGGCTGACCCAATACTCGGAGATCAAGGATGCTACCTATGTGCGAGGTTTCCTTGGACGTATGCTTTTTGCCGGTGAGGATGGTGTCAAGAAAATGCGTGTACTTTCCGGTGGCGAGAAGGTCCGTGTACTGCTCTCCCGCATGATGATCATGGGAAGCAATGTGCTCATGTTTGACGAGCCAACCGACCACCTGGACATGGAATCCATTACGGCTTTAAACAACGGTATGATCAAATTCCCGGGCGTGATATTGTTCGCCTGCCGTGACCACCAGGTAGTCCAGACCACAGCCAACCGAATCATTGAGTTTCTGCCGGACGGCAGCATGATTGACAAGGTTTCCACCTACGATGAATACCTGGAGAATGATGCAATGGCGAGAAAACGTCAGGTTTACAACACCTCGGCGGATGAGGAGGCGGATGATTAACACACCCTTGTGGGCGGTCTGAGCACATTTTTTCCTATGGGCCCACAACTTTTCCTCTTTCCCTTTCCATCAAATATGGGCGCTTCAGATATATTTTTCTCCATGCGCCCACTTTTTTGACCATGCCTGTTGTTTTTGACTTAATTATGGGCGCATAGGTAATTTCCTTTTCTATGCGCCCATTTTCTTCATGATTTTGCTCAATTAAGTAAATCTTGTGGGCGCATGGACAATTATCTGTTTTCAACGCCCCTATCGGTTCATTTTTCACTGTTCTATCCCCCGAAAAACCGATATGCACCCGGATGGTCGATAAGGAATCCTCCGTCACCAAATGTGGCCATTCTTTCCCACAACAAAAAGGGGCACTGCAAACTGCAGTGTCCCTTTGATTTTCGTATAATCGTGTATGCTAAAAACTATCGTAAAATATGTTACCGCTATTGTAATTATAGTTATATTTACCGCTGGCCCCATAGGTATTGGACTTGGAAGCCTCCGACTGCGCGTAGGAATCGATCATAGAGGACTGGGTCGCAACGCCGTAGGCAAAGGAGCCTGTACCGTTGAACAATGTCTTCACATCCGACATATCCGCTGACTTAAAGGTATCTTCATTGATTCCCAGAGTTCCGTTCTTAGAATCGATGGTAATGCCGATCTTCTTCAAAGCATCCTCATTCATCTTCGTAGTATTGGTCATGGAATCCACGGCATTCTGAATCCTTGTGGTATCAGACTTCCCGGCTGCGGACAGAAGGGAATTATAGTTCTCCACAAAATCGCTGACGGTGTCATAAATCTTATCGGTATTATAGTTTCCCTTAGAATCCTTTGAGAAAACGGAATTGCTCTTTCTGGAATACAGACTCTTCGCTGTATCCGTCAAATCTGTAGCAGCCTCCTCGATGCCTGCTAAAGTCCTGGAGGAATCCCTGGACAGAGCTGTAGAGGTTTTCCTAACTGCGTCCTTCGCTGATGTCTTGGAGCTTCCGTCGCCGGACTCAAGTGCATAATAAGAACGCATCAGCTTTCCATATGCACCGCTCTTGATACTGTTGTAATCACTGTAATTGATTCCCAGAAGGTCTGATCCACTGTTTGATGAGCCAAGACTGGAAAACAGCATACTGATTGACGATGAATCATACGAGGAAATTCCTCTCATACCGATCACTCCTTTTTCACTCGCCTCTTAATGATTCAGAACCCCTCCTCATATATGGGGAGGTGGCTCGAATAGTTACTCTTTTTATATATTTTACACGTCTTCAATCTGCCAGTCAATAGGTGTTACGCCATGTTCTTCCAGAAAATGGTTTGCCTGACTGAAATGTCTGCAGCCAAAAAAGCCACGGTAGGCTGACAGAGGGCTTGGATGAGGCGCCTTCAGAATCAGATGCTTCGGATTCGTCAGCATCGGAATCTTACTCTGGGCCGGTCTTCCCCACAGCATATAGACAATGGGGCGGTCCTGGGCGTTAACTGCCTCAATAATGGCATCGGTAAACTGTTCCCAGCCATGTCCCTGATGGGAATTTGCCTGATGTGCCCTCACGGTAAGGACCGTGTTCAGTAAAAGCACTCCCTGATCCGCCCATTTTTTCAGGTAGCCATTGTTTGGAATCCTGCATCCCAGATCAACGTGAAGCTCCTGGTATATATTCTGCAGGGATGGAGGAATATCTTTTTGATCCGGCAAAACCGAAAAAGAAAGTCCGTGGGCCTGATGCTCATTATGATAGGGATCCTGCCCGAGAATTAAGACCTTCACCTGACTTAGCGGTGTAAAGTGCAGTGCATTAAAAATATCCTCCGCCGGCGGATAAACCCTTGTGGTTGCATATTCTGTTTTTACAAACTGGTAAAGATCCCGGTAATAGGGCTTGCCGAATTCTCCTTTTAATGCCGGAAGCCAGTCATTGGAAATCATCGCCATAATATTCTTTTCCTCTGTTTGTTATCGTAAATTCTGCAAAGCCAGATCATTTACTTTCTCACAGAAACGCCATTCTGTGAAAGATAGTTCTTCAAATCCGCAATCTCCAGTTCCTTGTAATGAAACAGCGAAGCAGCCAGAGCGGCATCTGCATGTCCCTCCGTCAGTGCCTCCAGAAAGTGTTCCTTCGTACCGGCTCCTCCGGAGGCAATCACAGGAATCGAAACGTTGTCTGCGATCTGTCTGGTCAGTTCGATATCATAGCCGGCTTTGGTTCCATCACAGTCCATGCTGGTGAGAAGAATCTCGCCTGCGCCAAGCCTGTTGGCCTTCATAGCCCACTCCACTGCATCCAGCCCGGTATCGATCCGGCCGCCGTTCTTATAGACATTCCAGCCGCTGCTATCCGCCCTGCGCTTCGCATCGATGGCCACCACCACACACTGGCTGCCGAATTTGTCTGCTGCATTGCTGATCAGCTCCGGCGTATTGATAGCCGAGGAGTTAATAGAAATCTTATCTGCACCTTCTCTTAAAATGGCTTTAAAATCCTCCACCGTGCGGATTCCACCGCCCACGGTAAAAGGAATAAATACCTTTTCCGCCACTTTCCTGACCATATCCACCACCGTGCTCCGGTGGTCTGAAGATGCCGTAATATCCAGAAAAACCACCTCATCGGCTCCGGCCTTGTCATAGGCAGCTGCCACTTCCACCGGATCCCCTGCATCTCTTAAATTCACAAAATTGATACCCTTTACCACGCGCCCGTTATTTACATCCAGACAGGGAATAATTCTCTTCGTAAACATTATGCCATACCTCCCTGCAGTTCTGCAAAATTATTTAAGATAGATAATCCGACCTTACCACTTTTCTCCGGATGAAACTGACAGGCAAATACATTTCCCTGTTCTACAGAGGCATGAATCGTTGTGCTGTATTCGGTAGTGGCCTTCACAATCTTTTCATCACTTGCTTTCAGATAATAGGAATGAACAAAATAAACATACGGATTTTCCTCAATGCCTTCAAACAGGCGCCCGTTGTTTTGCAGCGTCAGGGAATTCCAGCCAATATGAGGGATCTTCAGTCCCGGCTGATCTGGAATTCTAAGAATCTGACCATCCAGAATATGGAGTCCCTCCACCCCCTCGCTCTCATCACTTCCCTCAAACAAAAGCTGAAGTCCCAGGCAGATGCCAAGGAACGGGGTTCCCGCCGCTGTCACCTCCCGGATCACCTTGTCCAGCTCGTATTTTTTCAGCTGCTCCATGGCATCCCCGAAAGCTCCAACTCCCGGAAGGATCACCTTATCCGCCGTCTCAATCCGGTGGAAATCTCTGGTGATCTCGCACTCCTGCCCCAGATAGAGAAGTGCTTTCTCCACACTCTTCAGGTTGCCCGCGTTGTAGTCAATAATTGAAATCATGTCTTTTCATCTCCATTCATAGCCTCGTTTTTCCAGTATTTAAGCCGTCCCACGGCTTTGGAGTCTCATTCGAACTAATCATACCACACCCAGGGTACCTTGTCGACAATTTAATCACCCTCATCATAAGCTATCAACAACTCTATATGTATGATAAATACAAAATATCGTAAAATCGGCGGCTTCAACAGCCGCCGAAAAAAGCTCAATAATAAAATTTCCCCACCGTTCTGCCTTTTTGCAGCGTTGTATCCACTACAACAGTTTCTCTGGATACTGTTTCCAGGGCTTCCATATAGGAATACCTAAAAAGCCTTATTTCATGGGATTTTTAACAAATTCCCCTGCCAAAGCCTCTAAAGGTATGAAATCGTACAAGCACAAGCCGACATTTACAACTAAAAAAGTGTATGGACAGCACGCGCACTTTCCATACACTTTTTATATTTTGTGCATTATGCATTCAAGACATTATAATACGAAAATAATTAGTTTTCATCTCCATTCATAGCCTCGTTTTGCACATACTATATCTACTCTAATAACCATTTCCAAACCGGAACAACATCGATCTGAATGCCATCGAGGTTAAGTGTGTCTTCTTCACTGTTTGTTATGAGAATGCATTTGGCATCAGGAATGAAATTCTTAAGTTTTACAAAAGCCCTGGTCTCACGTTCTTTGGTATCCATATTGTCGAGAACCTGCATGCTTACCTGAATCGCAAGCTTTTGGGAAGGAACATAGAAGTCAATCTCAACATGATTTTCAAAGAAATAGACATTCTCCACGCCATAACGCCTGATCAATTCAATGGCAACAAGATTCTCTAACTGAGCAGATTTACAGTCGAGCAGCAGGAGCCCGAGAAGCCCGGTATCCATGAAATAATATTTCGGAGAGGTTTCTTTTTCGACAAGCTTAGCAGCATAGTTTTGCAGAGTTAAGAGCAGATATGAATCTGTCATGTAACCAACATAATTGATTACCGTCTGCTTACCCAGAGAGGCACCGGTACTCTTTAAGATATTTGTCAGTCTGGTATATGATAGAGGCTTTGTAATGGATTCGGCTATTTTCTTCAGTATAAGTCTGATAGCAAAATCATTGGTAACCTTATTTCTTGTGATGATATCTCCAAGGTATACCGTCTGATAAATAATGCTAAGGAATGTTCTCTTGTTCTTTATTCCTACCAATTCAGGAAAAGCACCATTTGAGACATATTCGTTATACTGGGAGAGAACGTCAGCCTTGTCTTTTGTGCTGATTGTACCCAGGTAATCCATTTTCCTGCCATTTGCAATCAGGTACTCTGAGAAAGAATAAGGATATATATTCATAATTACAAATCTGCCGCCAAGAGTAGAAGCGATTTCCCTGCTTAGCATTTTGCTGTTACTTCCGGTAATATTAATTTTGTATTTCATATCAGCAATTCTGCGGACAAACTTTTCCCATCCATCTATATTCTGGATTTCATCGAGAAACAGATACGGTTTATTGTCGGTACCGGATATCTCCAGACCGATTTCAAGGATGGTGTTTAAGTCATCCGCTGTCATTTCAAGAAGACGTTCATCTTCAAAATTCACATAGACGATCTGGGATAGCGGTACTCCATTTGCTTCCAATTGTCTGATCTGCTGATACATCATATATGACTTGCCGGTTCTTCTGATACCAACGAAGCAATAATTAACATTATCCTCTAATGGATAGTGTCTTGGAATTATCGGGTTATTCAGATAAATATCCTTCTGGTCAATCATAATTTGTTTTAAGGTATCTCTGTTCATTTCATCGCCTCTCCCGAAACAATTATACATCTATATTGTTCTATGTTCAAGACAATTATAATTAATATATGTTCTATAAAGCAGAAAACTATATGTAGTATATGTATGATAAATACAAAATATCGAAAATCGGCGGCTCCAATGCTGTACCTACATATACCCGATGCTGCTTGCCAATCTCTTATCTGCATAAACTCCGCGTAATCCTTATTGATTCCACATCTTTGGATTTCTCACTAGAATCAAGTTCATCAAATTCCACCAAGTCTTTATGTATTCTCCTGGTATCATCCCTGTTTTTACCGTTTTCCGGAATTCCAAAAGTATAATAATTTAAGGACATAAATCTGCACCATCTTATATGTTCCAACTCTGCCTGTTCATTTTCGCTTATTCTTTCGTTCAAAACAGACAACACCTCTCCAAAGTCAGACGCAGATATATTGGAACCTTTTAATAAGCCGGAAAGAGAATTCCAATCTTTTTCTGTTCCATATAAATTTGCATAATGCTCATTTAACGCAACAGCTTTTCGAAGTAATCCACCTCTCCTGATATTTTCATCTGTTAAAACAATTTCATTTCTTCCGAATGGTATGATATTTCCATATGAAAAATATGAGATCATATCACCTCCATTCGGAGAATAATAATAAATCTTGGATTCACCGGCTTTCACAACAATGGTTTGCATCGTTTCAGCATCGGGGACATCCGATACGATAATGATATCAGCCTTTGAGATTGCTCTCCAGGTATCCGGATCGTCATAATCGCAATAAAACAGCTCATCATCATTCATAAGTTGAAGTTCGCTGTGCCTTGTACGAAAAATGCTATTATCTGTTATGATGTGATACTTAATCCTCTGGTTACGTGAAAACAAATTAAGCTGTAAGCCTGTGCAAATAATGTCACCTGAAAGCGTATTGCTACCCCAAATAACTATATCAAATTCATTTTTTCCTACGTTCCATAAAGATATCTCTTTCCATAACATCCTGGCTATGGCGCCATTTATATCAAAAATAGTTACATCTCCTATTGGATTCAAAAAACAGCACTCTATATCTTTTATACCAATATATGTTTTCTTGTCTGTAAGATTTTTCCGATGTTCTTCAAAAAATTGCAGATTCTTTTGATCTGTTGAAAACATGATAATATGCTCATTGGCGTATCTCTTGAATTTGTCGCCGGGATAGATTGCTCTTACATCTTTTCCAAAACTGACTCGATAATCACTGTCAGAGTATACCGAAACGCTGTCTTTCTTTCCTAAAAGCAGAATCCTGTTTCTTAAAGATTCCCATACACTCTGCAATGCACATAAAATTGCCGTAGCTGTCACCAATGGAGCTGTCCATCTCGCAATTTCAATGTACGCATTGTATGCATCGGAAACAGGATTTGTAAAATATAGCGCAAATGCCGCATACAATGCATTCGAAAACATCTCTCCAGAAATGAAATATCCAATCGTCCCTACCACTAGAGGCACCAAAGCCAATATCGGCAGTATTTTTTTTGTCATTATTTTTTATCCTTTTCCTTACAAAACGCTCATGAAAAATCCCTGCTACAGTGAATCAATTAATGTTTTTATTGTAACACCCTCTTTGGTCTTCCAGTATGATGGACCATTTAGTGTTTCCAGCTTTGCTTCAATACTATTCTTCTTGCGATAAATATTTATCGCATCAATCCCCGCCTGAGAAGAAGCCTTGTAAAAGCCAATTTTTTCACCCTTCGAATTGAAATACGGCTGGCGATTATCATCCAGCAACAGCATATAGCACTCGTTATCCTGTTGATCATACTCTGCGACCGCATAATGACATACCCCATCATACTCCATAACAAATTCAGTCCCATCCTGAATCTTCCCGGCATTATATAGATCCGTGAAACTCACAATACGCCTTTGAATATTTGACTTAGGTGTTCTTCCATATTTTTTCTCATCAAGCGATAAAAATATTTCGTCCAAAATGCTCTGATAGTGCGAATATACAACGCATGTTAGTTTTTCATCCTCGAGATAATTAGTGCTTTTTTCAACATCGATAAATATCTCGTCCAAAACTTCAGAGTATCTGTCATATATTTCATTACACAAGGAAGTATTTACCAACGCCATCGGTGAGCCATGAACAGGCTCCCTTAGATTATTTGCATACTGTTCAAGAAGATATCTTCCATCTTTGTTTAATTGTGGATGCTCAATACATTTCGCTATCACATAATCATAGAATTCCTGATATGTGATTTGGGTATAACTCTTATCATAGGGCTTTTGTTTTGGATCAGGTGTAATGAACAGACAAATGACCTTTTGCCCTCCTTTGCGATGCTCCTCCACATAGTCTCTGTAGTCCTTTGTCTGACCTATATCTGTTCCATTCATATTTTCTCTGGCTTTAACCTTATTCTCAATAACAAGAACAAGTTCGTCGCTCTCACCATATACATCAATTGACCTCTTTTTCCTATCTGCAGTAAAAAATGTCTTTTCTGTCTCAAAATGAATGGCATCCAGATTCATATCGAATACAGACTTAAGAGACAAGTCTTCCGTCTCGCTCTTAATCATATAAAGTGACATCAATCTTACCAAAGGATAATGTCCAAGGCAAAGACTCGAATTTGGATCAAGCAGCCAGCTCATAAACGAACTGTGCCAATGTTCTGTGTGTGTTTGGCCAACAATTGAAAATACATTTGTTTTTTCCTGAAAATATTTAAGTTTCTGGAACTGTCTGCTTGCTATCAGCTCCTCTGCTTGTTCTATATTCAAATCAATACCTCATTTCATTATCCGTTTAATAGTTCGCCTAGTCCTTTTTTTCCACTCTTGCTCCCGCCGTGTGAAGATTGCTCCGGAGATGATATAATCCTAAGTCCGTCTGTTTTCCCTTCGCATATCTTAAGCATTCTTGCAAGCTGTCCAATTCCCTGAGTGCGGTTATAACTTGTACCCACGTAATAAACCGTTCCATCTACATCATGTTCTCTGGAAGATCTAAAATAATTCAGTTTGCTTGCCGCAAGGTTTCTCCCATCAACATCCTCTTTTCGTGCAACAGAAGATATGTTTTCACTATCAGCTATATCCTGAATTTTATCGGGATATTTTTCTGCAATCAAATCAAACACGTCGTGCATCATATCAGACAATTTATTTGCTGTATGCGGAATATCCCATAATACGTACTCAAATTTTACACCTTGTGCTTTTATTTCATCCTGAACTTTTGTCTTGCCTTTCCTTCGTTTGTGCTCATATCCTTCCAACCTGAATACGGATGTTTCTTCACCGCAAGCCTCTATCATTCTGTATATTTCAGCGATTTTAGATTCAAAACCATAACTAGATCCAACAACATACTCTACTCCTAATACGGAAAATTCTTTACACATTCTGAAATATGGAGGCTTTGAATCCCGCGTACCTGGGTATGACACGTCATCCTTCTTTGCAACAGATGTACATTTTTCGGCAATATCAGATACTTTCTCCGGATACTTATCTGTAAGCGCCTTGAATGCATCGTACATTAGATTGGCTTGTTCACGGCGACAGGCACGATACTCAACTTCATAAATGTAATAATGATAACCATCCGAAAAATCAGATTTCTTCTCATTCGAGATTCTAGTAATACCTGTTTCACCCACTGTTCTTGATGAATCGAATGAAACTGTGTATGATTCGTTTACACTCATCAGTCTCTCAGGGGCATCCAATTCTCTGCCGCTGGTAGCCGTTCCTTCTATCAGTTTTCCTGTTGCCGATGCGGTCAGATTACTAATATCACAAAGAAGGTATCCACTCTCTGTAATTCTATCTTTATACTGATCCCAAATCCTCTTGGGAGTATATCTTTCATTATATCTGAGCCTGCTGCCTTTTAATACAGTATAATTACCCTCATTTTTGCGATAGAAAGCGTCATATAAACCATCTCTTCCCTTTATATGGAAAATAGATCCATCAGACACAATGTCAACGGTTTCTGTTGTTTTCTCTTCGTTCTGACCTTCATCAATTTCGTCAACATCTATATCATCATCTATCTCGACATCCCCAATATCGTCTTCATTAGATCCGTCCTCCTCGCTATCACCACCAGATTCATCTACGATTACATTATCGTCATCAGAATCACTTGAAGTACCTTCTATAGCCTTCACTTCTTCTTCCATCTCTTCTACAAGGCTTATGATATCATTTCCAGCATCTCCAGCAAGTCTGATAGCTTTACACTCTGTATCAACCGATTCGCATATTTTATCGCAAGCATCTATTTCCTCGTCGGTTCCATCAGCCAAAACCTCAGTATAATATGTATCTGCATCCATGCATTCTTCATGCCAAATATCTACTGTCACAATCGATCTGATATGCTTTAGCCGTATTATAGTATCAAGTTCTTTCGCTATCGTGTTCTTTATCATGGAACTTTCGCTTCGGAAAAAAAATGCAATTTTACAGTTCTTATTTCTTAAAGCATCTCTGGCAGATTTTTTCCAAGTGTGCTCATCTGCTGGCATATTAGCCGTATCGATCCACAAGTTATGTCCCCTGCTCATCAGTTGCTTAAACACATTCATAACAATCTGCGAATCATAATCATCATGCGAATAACTGATAAACGCAAACGGTTTGTTCATGTTACACTTCATATTCTTTATTTCTTTTTTCTTAAGATACTCTAATCCTGTTAGTTCCTGAGCCATAGCATCCTCCTCAATCAATTCTATAGATTCTAAGACCATCAAACATCTTAAGCATTGCAAGCATACATTCCATAGGCTCAGTATCCTTATCCTGTGTTGCCTTGTCTAATCTATCGTAATTCTGTTCTGCCGCCTCTTCTGATACATCAAATCCATTGAAATCCGGTATCATATCCCAGTGCTTGCGTTCAAAATCACGCTTATCTTTTTCAACCTTACCATATGTCCATCCCATATCGTAATGCTCTTGAAGCCATCTTTGATGCTCTGCTTTACCTATTATAGCAAGCTCATCATCTGTGAATTTTTCCACCTGTTCAAAATCCACGGATTTATCGGTATAAAAGCAACCAATCATATTCATGTATTTTGCAAACGCCTTTGCCTGATTTATATTTGAAAGTTTATACTCAAGTGAAAGAGACTTGAATCCATCGGCAAATTCCTCAAAGACTTTGTCGTCACTCAAGAACTGCTCTTCCTGTCCGGCAAGCTTGGCCTTTTTCCAGCTCATATTTCCCCACCGTCCGTTTAATATAATCGCAAAATTGTAAAGGTTAATAAAGTTACTGTCGGATAAGTAACTCCTGTTACCAGCATGAATATGTTCTGCAAGACCTGTTTCCACCTTCAGCCTGATGTCTTGTAAATCGACAATACGCTCAATATCCTCTTGGAATCCTGAAACTCCATTTTTCTTGATGTACATTCCAGAGTATGCTTTTAAACTCGGAGCCTTATCTTTTTCCGGATTTTGAAGCCATTCTAAATATTCATCCTTAAAACAATTCACCTTTGCCATTTCTCTTTCGTCAAATAAATAAACGGCTCTGATATTATTATCCGAAAAATCAAATGTACACCCCATTGGATGTAACTCTTTTTTGGAGTTTCGTCCATAAGCAGTTCTGTCCCAGCATTGCAATTCATCACAGAGCATAAGCATATATGCTAGCGGATGCAATTCTGCTTTGAACGGCTTATTTCCTTCACTTTTATAATGTGCTATGCAGAACTTATACAAACTATTGTGCATCAAAATGGCAGTAAGTGCATCCAAGTGTTCAGCTTGAATTTTAATTTCCATTTCTTCAAATAGCTTCTTAAATAGAACCGTCGCACTAAAATAGGCGTGATCCATGTAATGGTCAAACTCATTAGGTTTCGTTGGCTTCTCTGTCAAAATTTTCAGCATCTTCTCTTCTGTAAATCCATACACATCACCCATTTTCTTTGTGAGTATGTAAGCAAACACCTCATTGATTGAATTAAAATCCTTCTCTGTAACAATCTCCGATAATTCACTTCTAATCCTGTCATTTAAGGCAATAAACCCCTCCAAATCATGATATGCCACAAAAGGCCTATTCTCCCGTTTATCGCCTTCCACTTCAAAATATGAGCATACCTGCTCAAAGGGTAACTCAAAGGGATAACCTATATCGTGGAACAATGAACTCAATCCCCAATATTGCAGATAATGGGAAGCGGCTTCTTTATCGTCCTGGATCCCATAGTATTTCTTATATTCATCTCTGTATTTTTTGTTCGACTCATAAATAGCCAAACCAAGCACAAATACATAAACAGAGTGTGAGTAATGATCCCTATGTTTCATGAGAAGCCCGCTGCCATTAGCTTCATACTCGGAGAGTAACTCTATCATTCTTCTTGTCTTCTGATAATCTCCGACAAACATTTCAAGGTAGCAGAAATAAACATCAAACGCATCCTCTTTTTTTCCGGATTTCAGAAAACGATCTACGGCGTTCTCCATGCACAATCTGTCAATATCCTTTTCCATATTGAACGGTATTTGATTTTTCTTAAGGCTTGTACCATCAAAATCAATCCCTTCAACGCTCATAGATGTTGCTTTACTCATATCAAATCGCAGTTCCTCACAGCATTCTCTAATGAACGAAAGTGCAGCCCCTTCAAGTGATTCTGGCGCATAGTCATGTTTCTTGATTGCTTCATTATTCAACATTGTGTAACTCATAGATTTTCCCCCATGTGTATATTTTTATTCCATACAAGCTATCATCCACTTTTATAATCGCTTATTGCGCTTGTAACCTTAGCTTGCTTCAATCCACATATCACCCTCCAATGCATACAAAGCATCAGAAATAGCTTACAACGGATCATCGTTGTATTTTCCAGTTTTAGAATCAATCTTTTGCATTCAAGGCCTGATCTGTCTCCGACCTAATTGAAGCCTAACTCATCTAATTTCTTATGTATTTCGATCGTGTAATCATCACGATCCTTAATCTGATATAGCTGAGACGCCTCCTTCTGTGACATAGAGAAATCCGCCTTCAGGGCATCTGTAATCTTTGTCTTCAGAGCCTCCAGCTCCGGCTCACATTCATATTCCTCCGCAAATTTCTGGTTAATTTCATATCTTCCGTATGCACATACCAGAGAGTCCAGAGCCATATCCTTGGAGCCGTAATTATCAAAAATCAGATATGCCTGATATTTCTCTGATACAGCCGCAAGGGCAGCCAGGCGGTTGTAAAGTTTCTCGTCCTTCTGCTTGATATTTAATCCCTGCAGCTTCTGAAAGCCCTCTACATAAGCTCCCTTCTGGTAGAACTCCTTCGCCGCATTCACGTTGGCCTGATAGCCCAGTGTGCATGTCCCCAGAAGAACAAGTCCCAGAAGGGAAACCACCATAATGACAATCGCAATAACCGGACCTCTGGGAAGGGGCGGTGTATTGTCTACCGGCTTTGGTTTCTTTTCTTTTTTCGGTTTTGGGGGCTTCTTCTTTTTCTCCTTTTTCGGCTTTGGAGCCTTTTTCTTCTTCTCTTTTTCCTTTTTTTCCTTTGGCTTTTTACCGGACGACTCCTTCTGGTCTGCCTCTGCCAGTTCTTTCAGAATCTGCTGGTTTTCCTCCGACAGTTCTACAAGCTCACCTGTACCGTCATCCGGAATCTCAACAATATCCTCCCCGTCATCGCCAAAGAACATCTTGGATAATTTTTGAAAAACAGAAGACTTCTTCTCCGTGTTTTTTTCTTTGTTCTTACGGGATTTCTTTCGGTTTCTCTTCCCCCCGTCAGAAGCCTCACTCTCCGGGGCTTCCTGCTCCGTGGCCTGGGAAACTGCCTGCTTTTGCTCATCCATCTGTGCTTTCGCAAAATCCTCAAAGGAGTCCTCCTTTGCAACCGGCTTTCCCTCTTCCTGGTCGGAAAGCAACTCCCCAAGATCAGCCAGATCTGCATCCTGGGAAAGCAGTTCCATAAGATCCTGGTCCTGCATCCCGGACAGGTCCGTATTGGTCTCTCCATCCGGTGGTGCCGCCGCAGCAGATGGTTCCTCCACTGCCGACGGCTCCTCTACAGAAATATTCTCATCAAAGGCATCCATAGCCTGATCCAGTGTTTTTTCCTCTTCTGTAGAAACATTCGCCTGCTCCTTTGTCTCCTCAGGAAGCTCTCCCTCAAATTCCGCGTCCTCATCTACCGTGGGCGGAGCCTGCTTTTCTGCAGCCATATTGGCAAGCACCTCGTCCAGAGATTCCTCCAGAGGATCCCTCTCCTGTCCGGAGCTCTCATCAGAAAAAATCTCCTCGCCAAACTGCTCCGATACATCCGGCAGCTCGTCCTGTAAAAGTTCTGCCTCAAATTCCCGCAGAAACTCCTCTTCATCCTTTGCCTTATCCTGTTCTGATACCGGTACTCCAAAAAGTTCCTGCTCGAATTCCTCCTGCGTGGTGGCAGGTTTCTTTTCCTTGACCGTCTTCTTCGTGGAACTGCCATCTCCCATGGAATATAAAAGTTGGTCCAGATAATCTTCTTCTGAATGGTTACTCATAGCTGTTCTCCCATTAAGCGGTGATCTCTATAACTCATTAAGGGATGTGATGAAACCACCACATCCCTTACCCCGTCATAACAAATTAATTTTCTTTGTTTGAGAGCAGACTGTCGATCGCATCTACCAGCTTTCCGATCTCCGGTTTCGTGAGCTGTGCGTCAGCGCCCAGCCGTTCTCCCTTCCGTCTCATCTCATCGTTCACCAGAGATGAGAAAATAATCACTGGAATATCTTTGAAGCGATCATCGGATTTGATCAGCTTCGTCAACCGGTGTCCATCCATCTGCGGCATCTCAATATCCGTGATTACACAATGTACATTATCCTTCAGGGTTCCGGCATTATAAAATTCCTGAATCTTGTCCCAGGCCTCCTGCCCGTTAAAGGTTACGATCAGCTTTTCGTATCCGGCCTTCTTCAGACAGTCGGTAATCAGGCTGCTCAAAAGAACAGAATCCTCAGCGATAAGAATCGAATCATCGCTGTGCTCTCTTGCGCCGATTTTCTCAATATCATTGGTGCGAAGCCCCGTCTCCGGGCTGATGTCGGATACAATGGCCTCGAAATCCAGAATAACGATCAGCTTGTCCTGCATCTTGATCACACCGGTTGCCACGCTTCCTTCCGAACCATTGATGGTCGAATCCGGCTTAATGATCTCATCCCAGGATACTCTGTGAATACCAATCACCTGATCCACATGGAATGCAATATCCAGCTTGTTGAAATTCGTGATAATAAACAAGCCTTCCACATCGCTCTCCGGCATTCCCAGACATTTCTTCAAATTGATAACAGTAATCATCGTGTCTCTCGGCATGAAGATTCCCTCTACACTGGGATGCGTGTTCGGCACCGGAGTCACCTTCTGATAACACAGAATCTCTCGGATCTTCGCAACATTGATTCCGTAATGGTTATCCCCCAATGTAAACTCCAGAATTTCCAGTTCGTTCGTACCTGACTCTAACAAAATATTTGTATCCATAAGTGCCCTCCCACATTCTCTTTTTATACCCTGACCTTATTATAACATAATCTGACACAATTTTCTAAATTTTTTATAATTTTACTGAATAATTTTGACCGTCGATTGTAACGTACAGTTCCTGTGACTTACTGTTCTTCGCCATCTCCGCCGGAACCTCGAAAATCAAATAGAGCTTTTGGGTTCCCTTCGCCTTAATGCTCCCGCTGAAAGAGGAAAGGATCCTGCCACCGAAGGTCTTTTTCTCCGGGATCTGCTTCTCCCCATCCAGACAGCAGGAAAAAGAGCCTCCTGTTGAGGCGGTATCCATCTTAAGCGCTTCCCCGGAGATATTTTTCAGCTTGAATTCCATGACCAGCAGTTTCTTATTCTCAGAAGCATTTACGGAAAAATAAGCACCTTCCTGATAGGTATCCGTAACGCTGCTTCCAATGCAGCTGATCTTCAGCTTCTCCTCCATCCCCACTGCCTTCGCAATGGAAACAGCCTGCTGACTCTCTTCGCCGCTGCCGCTGTCTGTTCCCCCCTCCGGAATCTGTCCTTCCTCTGCAGCCTCTGTCTCATCTGCCGCCTGGGATTCCTCCTGTTCCTCCGGTGGAACAGCATTCGTCATACCGTCCTTCTGGTAAATATTATGTTTTGCAAGCGCATAGGCCGCATACTGCACAATGAGGCCTTCCTCCTCCTCTGACATCTCGTACAGCGGTGTGCCGCAGCCTCCCAGCAGAAAAACTGTAAGGGAAAGCGCTGCCAAAAGACGTATTCTCTTTCTCATACGCGTGTGTCCTTTTGTAACTTTTACCATATAAACTGCTTTTATGATAACATATTTTGTCAGATAGCACAACATTTTTCTGAGGATTAGTGATTAGATTCCAGTTCCATCCAGAATTCCACCCCATCCGGGTGATTGATAACGCCACACTTCTGGTGGAGGGAATCCATAATAGCCTGTACAATAGACAGTCCGATTCCACTTCCTCCATATTCCCGGGTTCTCGCCTTATCCACCTTGTAAAACTTAATCCAGATCTTATCCAGTTCCTCCTCAGGAATCTGTTCACCGGTATTAAATACGCTGGTCCGCACCAGGTTATCGTGATAACGAAAGGAAATAGTAATCCTTTTTTCTTTGTCCACATGGTTAATGGCATTCGTCAGATAATTGGTGATGACCTGCTCAACCTTAAACTCATCCCCCCACACGTAGACCGGTCCCTGCGGGTCAAAGAGGATCTGCGCCTGCTTCTGCTGAGCCATGATTCCGGAGGAAGCGATCACTCCATCAATCAGCTCTGTCAGATTAAACCGCGTCATCTCCACCTTGTCATTGCCAAATTCCAGCTGGTTCAAGTCCAGAAGCTGCCTCACCATATGATTCATTTTTTCGGTCTCATCCATGATGACATCGCAGTAAAACTCCCGGCTCTCCGGATCATCATTGATGCACTCCGAAAGTCCCTCCGCATACCCCTGGATCAGCGCCAGGGGGGTCTTTAATTCATGAGATACATTGGAAAGAAATTCCTTTCGCATCTCATCGATCTGTTCCTTTTTCTCGATATCCTGTGTCAGGCTGATGTTTGCCGTTTTCAGCTCAGATATGGTCTTCTCCAGAGTCTCAGACAGTTCATTCATCGACTGGCCCAGCTCATCGATCTCCCTGGTTCCATGTCCGGACTGCACAAATTTTGCATCAAAATCCAGCCTGGACATCCGTTTGGACAGATCGGAAAGGGCCTGGAGCGGATGGGAAATACTCCGGGAAAAAATAACGATCAAAAGGATACTGAAAAGAATCATGCCGGCACTGACCGACACGAAAAAACGGTTGGTAATGGAGGCACTTTCTCGAATGCTCTCCACGGCCGCCCGCACATAGACCCGTCCACCATCGTTTAATTTACCCAGAAGCACCAGATATTCCGACTGCAGCCGCTCATCGGTCTGCCGTACCAGAGTGTAATCCTTTCCCGAATACAGCACCTGGATCTTACTTCGATCCGTACCGTAGATCCAGTCATCCATCTGCATCTGAAAACGCTGGGCATTGCTGTAGGAGGTCCAGACCAGCACCTTGTCCGCATTGGTGATCAGCATGTTGATGTTGTTGTCTGAACAGAGGCGCTCGAAGGCAACATCATACTGATCTGCCGTATAATCAGATTTCTCGCAGATCTGAAACACATTGCGATAGCAGGTCCTGAGAGCCTGTTCCTTATGATAAATATAAAATTTTTCCAAAAAGGTATTGTTAAACAGGCAGCATAACAGCACCGTCCCGGCAACAATCCCTACCATGGTAAAAATCAGCCGCCATGTCAGCGACATTTTTCTTTTTTGCATTTTGTCACCCTGAAAGCTTCTTTTCCGGGAGATCAGCACTCAAACTTGTAGCCGAGTCCCCAAACGGTTTTAATATAATCGCCACACTCTCCCAGCTTGCTCCGAAGCTTTTTGACATGGGTATCGATGGTTCTTGCATCCCCGAAGTAATCATAATTCCAGACGCTGTTTAGAATTCTTTCCCTGGAAAGGGCAATTCCCTGATTATCGAGAAAGTAATCCAGCAGTTCAAATTCCTTAAAGCTCAGTTCCACCGGATTTCCGTCAATGGTCACTTCGTGGGCTGTTTTATCCAGCACCAGCTTTCCGGCCTTCTTGATCTCAGAGGCTTCTGCCGTCTTTCCTGTTCTCCGCAGGATTGCCCCTACACGGGCCACAAGAATTTTAGGGGAAAAGGGTTTGGAAATGTACTCATCCACCCCCAGATCAAAGCCCATCAGTTCATCGGACTCCTCCCCCCTGGCTGTCAGCATAATGATGGGCACTCTGGAACTTTGCCGAATCTCTCTGCAGACTTCCCAGCCATCCATTTTCGGCATCATGACATCCAGGATCAAAAGGGCAATATCCTTCGTCTGGTAGAAGATATCCAGCGCAGCTTCCCCGTCTCCGGCCTCCAGAACCTCATAGCCGCTTCGAACCAGGAAATCCCGGACAAGCTTGCGCATCCTGCTCTCATCATCTACAACGAGAATCTTTAATTTTTCCTCCATCACCGATCCTCCTTCCCGTCTTCAGCCGTCCCTTTCTGCTGCTCAAGAGCCGCCTCCCTCTCATTTAAGGTCATCTCCCGATCCTCAAGTTCCTGCTCCCACTTCTCATATTTGTCAATCAGTGCGTTTTCATAATTTATGATATTCACATTATCTGCACTCACATAGGTAATGAGAAACATACCGATAATTCCCAGAGCAAACACAACAGCAAAAAATGTACTGATATGAAACAGCCTGCGGTAGTTTCTGTCTGCTCTGTGCACTGCACTGGTTTTCTGGTCCGATACCGTAATCGGCAGAATGTCCTCCCTTTTGATATAGGGAATCGAATGCAGGTATCCCTGCAGGGACCTGAGGAAATTCCGACCGATCGGTGTCACAAATTCCTCTCTTAAAATCAGCTTATTGTAGAGCTTCAAAACCACATCGGGATCCCGCATATCCGTTTTGCTTTTGAGATAGCGTATTTTTTCCGCCTCTTCAGAAGCCAGCTCGGCCTGCTCCCTCGTCTCAAATTCGTAGCCTTCTACTTTATACATTGATCATACTCCATCCATGGTTAAAGGCGATTTTCGTCTCTCTCAGCAAGCTCACCGGACTGATAAGCCTGAATCAGCTCCTTCAATTCCTCGATTCTCACCATCATCCGCTTGCCGTAATCGGTATCCCCCACAAGAATTCTCTTATCTCTGTACTCCACTGCCTCCTGGTGCGATACGATATCCAGCTCATCCTTCACCGTGCTGTCGGAAAAATCAAAGGGTTCATGAGCCGACAATGTCAGTCCATAAGAATTATAGGTCAGCGTATACCCTGCAATTCCCGTTTTCCGGCGATAGGTTTTCGAGAAACCGCCATCGATGAGAATGAGCTTTCCATTACACTTGACAGGGCTTTCACCAGCCATGCGCTCCACCGGAACATGACCATTGATGATGTGGACCCAGTCTCCCTCCAGACCGAATTCCTTAAGGATCTTATCCGCGGTCTCCGGCTTGTTCAAAAGATGATAATACGCATTCTTGCTCTCGTGGTGCATCTTCTTGTCTTCCAGGAAATAGCGCTCAAAGGTTGCCATCTTGCTGCGGCCGTAAAGCGGAGAATTCGGCGCCGTCCAGATATACCAGATCATATCTCTGCCCTTTTCCTTCTCCTCCTTATCTCTGGAGAAAAAGGCTTTGCGGACGTAAGACTCCAGCACATCATAAAGAGCCTTGCCGCTGTACTCCCTGCCGTAAATATTCACCTTGGCAAAGGTGCCATCCTCATTCATCGGGACACACCCGTGATACAGGAGATTGCCGTTGTAAATCCGGTACATGCTGCCCTTTTTGAGCATCAGACGGACATGGCGCTGAAGCTTCTCACAGTGAATGAAGGAAGTACGGAGCCGATCCATCACATCCGCTTCCTCCGGTGTCAGCTCATAGGGATTCTGCGGATCGATTGTCGGGAAATTGGTATCCAGCATCGGATAAATCTGCCCGTCGATTTCCACGGTCCCCTTTTCATAATCGATGCGGTGTAAAAGGCAGCGGTTCTCCATACCGAATTCCGGCCACTTCTGGATCAACTGTCCCTCCAGCTTAAAACGGATAATTGCAATTGCCTTGTGCATTTTTCTTGTGAGGTCCGTCTCCCTCTTATTTCGTTCCACCTCCGTAGAGTCCTTCAGCACAAACCGTTCACAGGGATCATCCCGGTAGGCATCCATGGCAAAGGTCGCAAGAGGTACCATGTTGATCCCGTATCCGTCCTCCAACAACGCCAGATTGCCATAACGGATGCTGGTACGAATGACCGCTGCGATGCAGGCAAACTGTCCTGCGGCCGCTCCCATCCAGGCCATGTCATGATTTCCCCACTGAATATCAAAGGAGTGATATTTCTCCAGGCGGTCCATAATCAGATCCGGAGACGGCCCCCTGTCATATATATCCCCGAGAACGTGTAAATGATCAATTACCAGCCTCTGGATCAGCTCTGCCAGAGCAACGATAAACTGATCCGTCTGCCCCAGCTCAACGATGGTATTGACAATGGCCTCATAATAGGCCTCCTTGTTCAAAACCTCCTGCTTCTCCGTGATCAGTTCCTCAATCACATAGGCATAGTCCTCCGGAAGTGCCTTCCTCACCTTCGATCTGGTATACTTGGAGGATACCGTCTTACACACTTCTATGAGCCGGTACAGGGTAATCTTGTACCAATTCTCCATATCCTCTTCTTCCTGCTTTACCAGCTCGATCTTTTTCTGCGGATAATAAATCAGGGTAGCCAGTGACATCTTATCCGCGGTACTTAAGGTATGACCAAACACATCGTCTATTTTCTTACGTACAGCTCCCGATCCGTTGCGCAGCACATGGGAAAAGGCCTTGAATTCCCCATGAATATCCGACAGAAAATGCTCCGTCCCTTTCGGCAGATAGAGTACCGACTGAAGATTGATGATCTCTGTCGAAGCCCTTCCGATGGTAGGATACATTTCTGAAAGCTGCTCGAGATAATGTAAACGTTCTTTTTCCACAAAAATCCCCCTTTCGGCTTCTAACCCTGATATCATATTATCATATCTTTCCTCATTTGTAAGCCTCTGCATATGAAAATTTTGTGAACAACTGCATGGCACCACTTGAAAAGGACGCCGCCGAAACTATTTTCGACGACGTCCTATTCTTGTGCTTCACACTCCATTGGACTGTACTCCTTATCTAAATTTTTCTGTCAAATGACTCCGGGATTTGGCTCCGTATTATGAATATTTCCACCGAAGTTCGTCTCCCGCCCGCAGATTTTACAACTGTTCTCCAATTGCACTCTTCTCAGTTAATAATTTATGTACCCATTGGACTATACCTCTTCTACTGTCTACAGTTGCTTCTTACTGTTCATTCCCTCTCTGTCCGTCTTCCTAAGTGGCTCCCAAGCTTTCTCTTATCAATCTTCTGATCAAAGCTTCTTCCTCATTTATCATCTTCCTGCCACTGGTTTCCTGATCCTGAATGAAAATCTCTGGTTGCTCCTTGCCTTAGCTTATGTTCCCTTTGGACCGTACCTCCTTAATTTATTTTACCTTGAGACTTTCTCGTCATCTCTTGGTAAGTGGTGTTCTGTTTTTGTTGTATTTAATATATCATACAAGTTATGGTATGTCAATATATTTTTTGAATTTTTTTCATTTATTATTTTTGTGTCTATATTTTGTGTATTTTACACATATTTTTCAGAATATTATATCTATTGTAGCAATTATAAGTCTATTATTCATCTATTGGAAAGTCTGACACTATTTGTCAATATACTGTACAAACATCTGATGCAGTCCGGTGCTTGCCAGCCCGCTGAATAACCCGCTCAAAATGACTGCCGGCGTTATGGTCCATCCATTCAGCCAGATGGCAAGAAACACTCCGAGAAGAGCACAGATCGTGGGAATATACTTATTGTCTACATCTTTGATCCACTTTTTCACCACATACCCGACACAGAGACATATTCCTACGATGACCAAAACAAAATACTCTGACAAAAATCCTAAATCCATAAAAAATCACCCCTATTTATTGTATGCCTCTCAAGACATGGGGTGTCACCAAATTGTATTTTTCAAATTTGTATAAAATCCCAAAAGCACCTGTACATGATATTCTAAGGTTATAATTTGGGCGTGGAAACTAATAATTCAATTTTTACATCCCGCCAGATGCCTAAAATGTGGGCGTGGAGAGTAAGCAGTTGGACTATACGCCCTGTAATACCAAAAGAGAAATTTGAAAAAGAAATAGCACCCCTTCCGTCTAAAGATGGGTGCTATTTCTTAAATCAGACTCACATCCGATTCCCTCTGCGTAGGTGATAAGGAATCCTCCCGGCAAGCCGGGTCCCTCCTTACCACAAAGAGCAGACGCATCTAAATCCGAACAAGTTCGGATGGGCGTCTGCGTAGGTGATAAGGAATCCTCCCGGCAAGCCGGGTCCCTCCTTACCACAAA
>CAMFDG010000009.1 GCA_945949045.1 uncultured Lachnospiraceae bacterium | reverse complement strand
AGGAAAATCAACGGATTGCGAATGTGTGTAGAATTGCGGGAGTTGCGGAGCAACGAAGCAATTCGTATATCAGTGAGTGGCAAAAGCACTTTTGACACTCACATCATATGAATACATTGTTCAGGAGATATGGGCACGTGCCATACTCGCTCAATACATCGAGCCGATCAGACCCGGAAGATCATCACGATACTTCCGACGGGGATAGTCCGCGTCTATTTGGCGTGCTTATCAATTGTCAATGTACAGCTTAAAACATCCCATAATGGTGAAAAACCTTCCATCTATGCAATGCCGTACCCACCTGTTAGTGCATCGTGGACTTAAGTTTATCGAACAAGCGATCTGTTTGGAGCTTGCTCGCCTTAAGTCAATGACATTGGGTCTGAACAGTTACAAAATTTGAATTAAAAACATTGGCGCAATAGGGGTTAAATACTTACGCTGATGAAGGGTGATAAGGTTGTCGAGGCCGTCAAAATACTCTGCAATTTTCTCTATCTCCAGCGTAAGTTCCTGTCCTCAGTATAACAATTTTTTCTTTTTTTCTCAATAATCAGATTCTGACTTATCCACCGGATAATGCATATCCCCTTAAGAATACAAGGGCAGGAATTTACCTGCCCCTGTGCTTCTCTTTCTTTTTTTGCTGCTTCTGCTCAAAGCGGAGCTGCTTTTCCTCTTCCCGCCGCCTGCGGCTTTCAGTCTTTCGCTCTGTTTTCGCCTGTTCCTGCTGCAGCTTCAAAGCCTGCTGTGCTTTCGTACCGATACCGGTATTCTGCACCTGCTTTTGTATTTCTCTCTGTATCCGCTTCGGGTTGTGGCTGGCCTTTTTCACCTCAGTCGCCACTGCGGGGCTGAACTTCAATCTCCCGTGATTCTTAAGGATAAAAGCATGAACCTCATAGTCCTTCGGTTCCGCTCCAAACGTGACCTTGCAGACGGACATTTTGCCTTTCGGCCGATTATTGCACAGAGAACGGACCTGTACTGTCATCTTAGCACAAATGCACATGTTTTGCCACGAAAATGAAAAGGGAGCATATGAAACCGTACTTCCATGCTCCCGACCGTTGAACCTGAAACCATCTGCCCGCAGGACAGACCTTTCCAGGATTCCCGTATGAAGTTTTCTGCAGACAAGAGAGTTTTCTTTTGAATATTTATCTCCTATGTGATTACAAACCTTAAACCTTATCGAATAATAAATAACGTAATAATCACAAACCGGATCCATAAACCTTACGCATAACGTCACCATGAAACCATGTAGGTTATACGCTCTCCTCTGCACGGAAAAACTGCCCCGATTAAATCTCCACCTCAAATTCGAAGGTCTGATTATACTTATCCAGCGCAATCTGCATTTCTGCGATCCGGCTGTCAATCCGTTCGTACTCCTTCCCGATCAGTTCCAGATCATAATTGATATATTGATACTCCGGCGCTGTTTTCCTGCTCTGATAAAAGCCGGAATTCATTCTGGTTTTCGGCTGCTGCTTCCGCATACAATCCAGCACATTCTTTCTCTTGTTAAACTGTGCCATCCGCACCAGGATCTCATCGATGGTCATTCTCTCTGTCCCCACCAGAATGGAATTGGTCACATTGTTCACGTTAATTGCATGTTTGATGCGAACAATCTCCTCATCAATCTCTGCAATATGTCCCGCAACCTCTGTGTAATCATACTCCGGAATCACTGGCTCCTCATCCAATGCCGCAATATAGAGGCAACCCTCCTGCTCCTTGTTGCGCCAGAATTCCTTGTCCTCCTGCAGCTTTCTTAAAACCTTATTTGCATATGCTGATGTCATCTTTGCCATGTTTCTTTCCTCCATTCTTTGGAACATCAGCCCCTGCATCATTTACCTGCGGCAGATGGGCTGACCTTTATGATACAACTTCGGTGTATTGCAGATATCAGCATAGCATTATCACAGAGTCTTGTCTTTAAACCTGTAGTTTAATCACCCGCTTTGTGATATGATAAACACCAGACAAAATTGTCCAGTCCGCAAAATATACGACTTTCTCGCTTTATGTCGTGTAAAAAGGTTCCATTGGACGATAACATGCTTCTTAAGGAGGTACCCCTTATGGATCAGAAAAAAACAGGTCTGTTCTTAAAAGAACTACGCAAAGAAAAACATCTTACCCAGGAGGAGCTTGCCGGGAAATTCAATATTTCCAGCCGAACTGTCTCCAGGTGGGAAACAGGAACCAATCTTCCGGATCTATCGATTCTGGTAGAGTTAGCCGACTTCTACGAGACCGACATCCGGGAAATCATTGATGGAGAAAGGAAAAGCGAGACTATGAATCAAAATGAAAAAGAAACCCTGCAAAAGGTGGCGGACTATGCCGAAAACGATAAACAACATATTTTAAGACGAGTTCGGATCATTGACTGTGTCGGATTAGTCACCATGGTCGCCGCATGTGCTTTAGAAATCACAAGCCTTAACACAAAAGCATTTTTTTACAAAAATCTTCAGGACTGTCTTTACGGATTTACCCTTGGTGTGTTGATCATGAACGCCCTCTATGTCATGGGCATACTTTCAAAAGTCCGGGAAAACCTGAAGCGACGTCGAATGATAAAGGCTGCAGGTGTGATTATGGCCATCTTCGTGATCGCCTGCATCCTATTATCCATTTTCTTATAATATAAAAAGAACATTTTCTTTATGTTTTTGTGTATTCGCCCACTGAGCGAACCGGAACCTCTCCCCAAAAGTGTAAAAATGGGCGGTAGCAAGTATTTTTTTTCTATCCGCCCATCATTTGTTTTTTAGCAGAGCTCATCTCCCAAAATATGGGCGAATAGAGAATTTTTTCAACTCGGCGCCCATTTTTGGAGTCAAATCTGTTATTTTATTATTTTAGGTGGGCGTATAGGAAATTATTTACTTCTACCGCCCATTTATTACTCACAATAAATGGCAATTGCCCTGGAGGCAAACTCCGCAGTGCCTTTGCCTCCGGCCGCATCGATATTGTCCGTCATTTCTCCTCCTGCCGCATACATCTGCCCGAGACCGGCAAGGATTTCCTTTGTACAGGTGTAATAGTTATCCGTGATAAACTGCTGCAGTTTTCCAACCTGTGCCTGTACCCGTTCATCCTCAGGGTTTCGATCCATCATAGAGCCAAACTCTGTAAAAATTCCCATCAGATCCATACCAACCGCCTTCTTCTTTTCATCCGAATAATCCGAAGTTTTACGCTCAAATTCTCTGTACGCCTCAGTGTTTCCCCACTTTTCCCTGGCCTGCTTTGTGTATTCGTCTATTTTCTTCGTATCAAATGCTTTAAAATCCATCGTATTCACTCCTGTTAATTTTATTTGTTTTGCAAAGGTGATGAGATTCTCAATATGTTCCTTCTTCATAGTAAGCAATTTGATCTGCTGTTCTAAAGCTTCCCTCTGATCAAACTCAGGGCTGTCAAGAATTCTCTTAATATCCTTAAGCGGGAATTCCAGCTCTTTAAACAACAGGATGCTTTGCAGACGCTCTAAGCTTGTATCGTCATACATTCTGTATCCCGCTTCGGTCGTCACCGGTGGATGCAGAAGCCCGATCTCGTCATAATAATGCAGAGTACGTATACTTACTCCGGTTAATTTGCTTACTTCATGAACAGTCATCATAATCTCATTTCCTCCCTGCAGAAACAGAATACACTATCACGCTGCGTCAGAGTCAAGGGTTTTTAAAAATTTTCCTTGACAGCTAGTATTCACTAGCCTATACTATAAATAGCTAGTAATCGCTAGCCTGCATGAATTTTTCAAAAGCGGGGAAAAGGATCCATCAGAAATTGATTCTCCAAGTATAACAGACAATAGCAGGAAATACAGATATTTCAAGGAATGAATGCGTAAGAAAGGTATATAAACCATGGAAAAGAATTTGAAGATCGGGGCGAACACATTCCTCCCTTTCTGATTGCCAGCATCACAACCAAATGCAACCTCCACTGTAAGGGCTGCTACGCAAGGGCCAATCACGGATGCGTGGATTCCGAAGAAGCGGAAAAACAGCTTCTCTCAACGAAGGATTGGGAACGGATCTTTGCAGAAGCAGAAGATCTTGGCATTTCCTTTATTCTTCTGGCGGGCGGCGAGCCCCTTTTGCGGCAGGATGTGCTTCGTGCAGCAGGATTACATAGGAAAATTTTATTTCCGGTTTTCACCAATGGAACCATGCTGCAGGATCCGGGACTGCGTCTTCTGGAGGACAATCCAAATCTTCTTCCGGTACTCAGTATCGAGGGAAACGAAAAGGAAACCGATGGGCGGATGTCTTGCTGCAGGTCGCGGATTTTTCCATATTAACGCCTATGGGGCTGCAGAGCCATGTCCATTTTCAGCTTACTCTGACTTGAGCCTTAAGAACCATTCTCTGAGGGAGGCGCTGCACTCTCCACTGTTTCAAAAACTGCAAGACTGTGGTATGCTGGAGGATAGCCACGTCGGTGGATGCACGCTGTTTGCGCAGGAAACAGAAGTGAAGAAATTGATTGGAGAAACATCATGACAACAAAAGAACGGATTACGGAAGAAGCGCTGACCCTGTTCTCCACGAAAGGATATAAAGGGACCAGTGTAAAAAATATAGCTGATGCAGTTGGAATCAAGGACGCCTCACTGTATAAGCATTTTAAGAGCAAACAGGAGATCTTTGATTCCATTGTGGAGCTGATCTCTGCACACATCAGCGATCTGTCTGTCCGGCTGGGGATGCCGCAGTATGACAGTTCCTATGAAAGCGCCTCGGACTTTTACAAAAATTTAAGTCTGGAAGATCTGACTGCGCTTTCCCGGAAAGTATTTGTCTTCTACCTGACAGATCCCTATATTTCCCGATTCTGGAAGCTGGCTCACATGGAACAGTACCAGAATCCGCAGATTTATGAAATGTTTCACCGCATTTTCATGGAGAACGCCATCTCCTATCAGACGAAGCTGTTTGACGAAATGATGAAGCAGGGCGTGTTCTATGCAGGCGATGCCCGAGCAGCTGCCATCAATTTCTATGCTCCGATTTTCCTGCTGCTGAATATGTATGCAGGACAGGAAGATCAGGTGGAGGAAGCGCTCTCCATTCTGGATCGGCAAGTGGAAGAATTTTACCGGATTTATCGCGTTAAGCTTTAATCTTACAATTTAAAGAATCTCATTGCTTTTTCGAGGACCTGAGCCTGTTCCCGCACCTCCTCCGCCTGTCCGTCAACTAATCCACTTTGATTTTTCGTATTTTCAATACCACTGCTTACATTTGCAAATTCAGTCTGTGTACTCTTTAACTTTTCCTGCTGCTCCTGTAAGTGTTTATTAACCTCTTTCATCTTCTCAATAGAATGCTTTGAATCGGAAACAAGGTTTTCAAGTATCTCCTCAACCTTCTTAGCAGACTCGCTGGACTGATCTGCAAGGGCAGAGATCTCATTTGCCACAACCGCAAATCCTCTGCCCGCCTCTCCGGCTCTGGCAGCCTCGATGGAAGCGTTTAAGGATAACAGATTTGTCTGCTCCGCAATTGATTTCCGCTTGAAAGCAAATCTTCCGATGCCTGCTGAACCTTCTTTACAATATCCTGAAGCGTTGCGGACATCTTCTTCCGTGACTGGATAATGGAATCAATTTCCGTCACATTACTTGTTGCGTTCTTATATGGCTGCAACTCACCATTCGACAAAAGCTGAAGGTTCCTTGCAATGATTTCAAGTGGTTCTTTAATTTTTCTTGCAATGATGATCACGGCAATACCGCAGATGATCACAATAATCCCGCTAAATATCAGCAATTTTACCATTGCAGAGACCACCTGATTATGTACAATCTTTTCTTCTTTTCCGGCAAAAGACATACCGATTACATTTCCGGCAGACACCGTTTTCCAGATATCCGGATCCTAATTTGTTCCCTCATTTCTTCCGGTTGCATTACTTTTATCCTCGACAGAAGTAACAAAGCGGACATCCTGCATGAAAAGGGTCAGTTGCACATCATCCTTCAACAGACTGTCTACATAATCATGATCATAGGAAGGTTGATGATCCGCTGCATTCCGAATATCCTGTTCATAGTAATTCGCTAACCCCTGTGCTGCAACAAGCAGTTCATGATAGACATCATTTTCCAGGGAATCTGACAGTGACTTACAGCCTGACACAGCGACAATAACAGCAGCTGCCAACGTCGGTACAAGAGCGATCAGAAATAACGATGCCATCATTGAAATTGTTTTCTTTTTTTTCATACTTATAATCCGCCTTTCTGCGAAAGGCGGATTATAATCATGATAAAACTCTAGTAGATTCCGCGCCGGATCATCTCAATCAGAACCCCGCAGTCACCCCGCCCCTGCATCAGAAGAAGCAGCATATTTTCCAGAACAAATCCCACAAAATTTTCCTTAGTAAATTCCCCGGAAAATGCATCCGCTCTCACCTTATGATCAGCCTCCAGCGCTTTTTGCATCCCCGCTTTCATATGGCTGAAATAATGCTCCATCATGCTCCTGGCTCTGCCTTTTTCTGCATTGGCTATCCCCACAGAATGAGCGGTAAAAAAATTTGGATATGCCTTTATCCCCTCCAGCACCCGCTCATACAATTCCCTGACATACTCCCCAAAAGAATCCCGTATTTTACAGCTTTGATCCATATGAAAAATATCCATCCAGACACTTTCCACAGTTGCCAGCACCAATTCATCCTTGTCGGAGTAATAGTTATATAATGTGCCAAGGGCAATATGACAGGCCGATGCCACCGCCCGCATGTTTACCGCCGATAATCCCTGCTCTAAAACAATCCGGCGACACACCTGCATGATCTCTTCCTTTGAAGTCACTCCCGCCTTCATCTGTCCTCCCTGTATTGATCCCTTTTATGTGAACATTGTTCATATTAGCACAGGACCCACTTACTGTCAATTCGTCAAATCTACTTCTATTTCCCCCATGTTTCGAAAAATAATGCAATTCTTGAGTAACTGTAGTATGATATTGCATAAAAGAAGGCTGCGAGGATAAATTAGTATGAAATTGAAACGAACAAACTTAGAAACCGCAAATATTGATCGGGCAGAAGTCGATGCCTTTTTTACCGCTGTCAGTGAGCGGGGCATTGAACTGCACGACTTTCTGCTGCTGAGGGGCTCCTATGTCTGCTGCGAAGCCGAATGGACCCCCTACCGAAAAGGGGATCTGCATATGCTCTATTCTCTCAGCAAAGCCTTTACCGCCATAGGGATTGGCTTTGCCCTGCAGGAGGGACTGATTCATACGGGGGACACCGTGTATTCCTTTTTCCGGGAGGAGCTGGAAAAGAGTGCATATTCCAATTCCATCAGCGAAAAAGCAAAACAGATAAAAATCGAGCACCTGCTTACCATGAGTACAGGTCAGACAGAAGAACCTCCGATTTTAAACTACGAGTTTGACGGAAACTGGGTCGCAGAGTTCCTGAAGATTACTCCGGTATACGAACCGGGGAGCACCTTCTTCTATGATACGACAGCAACCTATGTGCTTTCCGCAATTTTAACCAGAGTCAGCGGTAAACCCCTGGCAGATTATTTAAAACCACGTTTTTTTGATCCGCTGGACATCACAGACTTTGCCTGGGATCTTTCGCCGGAGGGCAATTCCCTGGGCGGCATCGGTCTGAATCTGTCTGTGGAATCCATTGCGAAACTGGGCGTCTTCTTATTGCAGGAGGGAAAATGGGAAGGAAAACAGCTCCTTTCCCCTGACTGGATCCGGCGTATGACTTCCAATCTCATCCCCTCCGCAGGAGGCGATATCTACGATGACGGAGATAACTGGGGATACGGTTACGGCTACCAGATCTGGCAGTGCATCCCTGATGGCGTCTACCGGGGAGACGGTGCCTACGGCCAGTTCGTCATCGTGGCCCCCAGGGAAAACCTCATCATTGCCACCCTTTCCGGAACGGAAGATATGGGTGGACTGATGGATGAAATGTGGGCGCACCTGCTTCCCGCCTGCGGGCCGGTGAATCTGGCTGCCCTCACAGAAGCGGATTCCGAAAAAAGGCACTTTACCATTTCCTGTCCGCCGGGAACAGGGGATCTGCCCCGGTCTCTGACGGGAACCTATGAGCTTGCGGATAATGAGGAACATATCCAAAAACTTACATTGTCTTTCTTGCCGGATGAACCGAACACCCTGACCATCACCTGTTCTTTTTCCGATGGTCGAACCCGCTGCCTGCAATTTGGTTATAACAGCTGGCGGGACAATCGAATCGATGGCATAAAAAATGCACATTACTATACCTGCGGCGACATCTGCACCGCCCAGACTGCAGGGGCGTGGGCCTGGGAAAAAGACCATCTGAACTTAAAGCTCTGCTATCTGAACGGACCGCTTGGCGTTGCTGCCCAGTTGATTCCTTCCGGTAAGTCGCTTGCCGTCACCGTACAAAAAAAACGCAGCATGGCAATAAAAACAGAGTTTTCCTATACCGGCCACCGGATTTAATACTGTAATTATAAAGGACAAGGAGGTAACACTATGAACAACATTTTTAAAGAAGCAAACCAGTTAAAACCGGATCTGATCGATATCCGCCGCACCATTCACCGGTGCCCGGAAGTAGGACCGGTTCTGCCGAAGACAAAAGAATTTGTGAAAGAAAAGCTGAAGGAATTCGGCTATGAGCCAAAAGAAATCTGCGAGAGCGGCATTGTGGCCACCATCGAAGGAAACAAACCGGGGAAAACCTTTTTACTGCGCGCCGACATGGATGCCTTAGCCATCAAGGAGGAGGCACCAGTGGACTTTGCATCGAAAAATAACAGCATGCACGCCTGCGGGCACGACATGCATACCACCATGCTCTTAGGCGCTGCCAAGCTGTTAAAGGAGCATCAGGGCGAAATTGCCGGAACCATCAAGCTGGTTTTCCAGCCGGATGAGGAGGGTTTTACCGGTGCCAAAACCATGCTGAAGGCCGGTGTACTGGAAAATCCCAAAGTCGATGCGGGAATGGCACTGCACGTCAACTCCGGAACCCCATCCGGACTTGTGCTCTGTGGCCTTGGCACCTGTATGGCAGGCTGTACCCTGTTTCGTATTTCCGTAAAAGGAAAGGGCTGTCACGGCGCGATGCCGGAGAACGGCGTGGACCCCATCAACATCGCTGCACATGTTTTCCTCTCCCTGCAGGAGATCATCGCAAGAGAAGTTACCCCCACCATGCCGGCGGTTGTAACCATCGGAAAATTTGCAGGCGGTCAGGCCCCCAATATCATTCCCGAAGAGGTTGTGATGGAGGGCACCATCCGTACCCTGGACCGGGATCTCTCCGCACAGATTTACAAGAGAATCGAAGAAATCTCCTCACAGACTGCTGCCCTGTTCCGCGGACAGGCTGCTGTCACCGAGATTGCCTCCGCACCGCCTCTTCACAATGATGAAGAGATGACCAAGACCATCTCGGAATATATCAAGGATGCCTACAATCCGAACCTGGTATATGTTTTCAGTCAGGGGGGGATGGGCTCCGAGGATTTCGCTTCTTATACTTACGAGATCCCCTGCAGTTACATTCTGCTGGGTGCCGGTACCCCACAGGAAAATGAGCTGTACGGGAAACCGATGCACAACGATCATGTGGTCTTCAACGAGGATATTCTTCCCATCGGAAGTGCTCTGCTCGTTACCAGTGCCCTGCGGTGGCTGAAGGAAAACGCATAGAAAATCGGAACAAACCCTGCCTGTAGTATTTCCATATACGGGCGGGGTTTTTCTTTTTTCTATTTCCGCCCGTACATATCTCTCCAACTGTACGGGTGATTTTCGCCCTTTCCCATTTCCGCCCGTACATATCATTCCAACTGTACGGGTGATTTTCAGTCTTTCCTATTTCCGCCCGTACATACCATTCCAACTGTACGGGTGATTTTCAGTCTTTCCCATTTTCGCCCGTACATATCATTCCAACTGTACGGGTGATTTTCAGTCTTTCCTATTTCCGCCCGTACATACCATTCCAACTGTACGGGTGATTTTCAGTCTTTGCCATTTTCGCCCGTACATATCACTCCAACTATACAGGTGATTTTCGCCCTTTCCCATTTTCGCCCGTACCAATACATCGAAAAACCCTTACCGTGGTCGGCAGAAGCAATTTTTCTGCATCAATTCAGCCATAACCAGTACAACAAGAGAGTCCCGCTTACATAAATTTGCTTGTCATACAGTTATAAGCAAAGATGTGTCAAACGAAATTCTCCCGCTATGCGAGTTCCTCCTTAATTACAGACTGCAAAGCAACGGAAAAGCACCAAAGGTGCGGCTTTGTGAATGGCGTAGACTGAAATGTTACATTTTTCTTCTATACGCCCAAAATTATCTCACACAACCCACAAAAATGGGCGGCAGGATCGTAACTCAACCCCTGCCGCCCATTTTCAGTCTGTATATCAATTTCATTTGGGCGAATACGAAAAAATAATCTGTCCCCGCCCCTTTTGGAGAAATCAGAAATTTTAGGACCGTCATCAATCTTTGTATTGATTTCTCTCTAGAAGTTTAACGCTCAAAATAGAGCCCCACGATGTTGAAAATAGCATCCCTTTATTATTCGGGAAATTTTTTCATTATTTCACATGCAAAAACAGTTCTTCCCCGGCAGCCTCCGTCACCCACACCGAAACAGAACCGTCATCCACAGAAAATGTGCCCCAGCCATCGTCTCCGATCACCACGGTCTCCGGTCTCTTTCTCATGGCATCCACCATCCGCTGTCCGGCAAGCCCTGTGCCCACATACATCCGCTTGCTGCCGCAGACACTATCTGTCAGGAGCACTGCAACGCCGGAATCCTTGTGCTCACTGTCTCCTTCTCTGGTAAAACCGACCACGGATTTATCATCAAAATACAGATTTTCTTTGCCGTAAGCATACTGCTCCCTGATCTTGAGCAAAGTGGAAAGCCCCGGCACAGAAGCCACCCCATCGTGGGGAATTCCATAGTAATCTCCGTAAAAGACACAGGGAATCCCTGCATCCCGAATCAGGATCATTGCGTAAGCATGAGGTTTAAACCATGCCGGGATAAAAGAATAAAGCGCCTGCCCCGGCTGGGTGTCATGATTGTCCACAAAGGTCACGGCATGTTCCGGATCCTCTCCCGTCAAGGTTCCATCATAGATTTTACTCATATCATATGCGCCATCGGAAGTGGCCGCTGTCAGAAAATGAAAATGCAGCGGCACGTCAAAAAGAGACAGGTTCCGTTCCGTCACATCCAGATAATGAGTAAGACGGTCAACCTCCTTCGACCAGTACTCCCCGACTATAAATAATTCTTCTCCGATATCAGCTACCCCCGTTTCACTTCCTTGTGCTACCGTCGGATCAACGCCCGGCTTCTTCGCAGAGTCCTGCGGATTCGTCATGCCATCACAGGATTTCTTCTCCTGCGACAGATATGACGCGTACTCCCGCATATCCTTCATCCACTCCCGGTAGAAGTCAAAGCCGATATGCTTTACCGCATCCAGCCGGAAACCATCCATATGTATCGTATCCTGATACCATTTGCCCCAGTCATGGGTCTCCTGAATCACCTCCGGCTGATCCGTATCCAGATCTGCTCCCATCAGGTAGTCATAGTTTCCATTCTCCGAATCCGTCTCCCGGTTCCAGTTCTTCCCCGCGAAGCGGAAAATCCCATTTCTCTTCGCCGCATCATCCCAGTCCGTTCCGCTGAAATGGGACGCATTCCAGTGAAAATCAGAGTATTTTCCAGCTCTGCCCGGGAAATCAAACTTTGTCCATGCCCGAATCTGCTGTGGTCCTCCCATATCCTGATTCCGGTCGGTACTGACCTCCTCCTCGACCATGACATCCTCCAGGCCGTCAGCACCCATGCGGTGGTTCAGCACCACATCACAGAGAACCGCAATCCCATTGTCCTGTAATGCCCTGACCGCCAAAAGGTAATCCTCTTTCGTCCCGTACTTGGTGGAAACCGTGCCTTTCTGGTCAAATTCTCCAAGATCGTACATATCATATACATCATAGCCAACGCTGCTTTTTCCCGCTGCCCCCTTATAGGCCGGCGGCAGCCAGACCATGTTGATGCCGGCCTCCTTGAGAGCCGGTGCCTGCGCAGCTATACGTTTCCAGTGAAGTCCGTTGTCCGGCAGGTACCACTCAAAACACTGCATCATTGTTCGATTATTGTTCATTTTCCATTGTCACCTTCTTAAAATGGAGTCCAGTCTCTATACAACGTCACAAGGATAATACAAATCCCCTTCAAAATCAATCCTCCCCCATTTAGCAGGCTGAAAATCCCCAATTATATAGGAAAATTTCATAAAAAAGCTTGATAAATGCACCCATTTATTATTATAATTAGACTAGTATAGCGTTTCGTAAATAACTGGACCAATAACGCAGAATATTTCTTCCAGTGTGCATGTCAAAAAACGTAGGCGCAGCGGGCTACGTCGAGGCTTTTTGACATGTGCAATGAGAAAAATAGGCAAGTTATTTGGTCTAGTTATTTCGAAAACGCTGTACTAGTAGTTGTTACGAAAGGAGAAAGGTAATGAGACTTGTTACAAGATCTGATTTTGATGGGCTTGCCTGTGGCGCTCTTTTAAAAGAGGCCGGCATTATTGATAGTTGGAAATTTGCACATCCGAAGGATTTGCAGGATGGTCTTGTGGAGGTTAATGAGAATGACTGTCTGGCGAATGTTCCTTTTGTTGAGGGCTGTGGGTTATGGTTCGACCACCACTCCAGCGAACATGAACGTCTTCAGCTTGAGGGGAAATACAAGGGCGAAAGCCGCATGACGCCTTCCTGCGCGCGGATAATTTATGACTATTACGGGGGAAAGGAGCGTTTTCCACAGTTTGATGAAATGATGGAGGCCGTCGATAAGGTAGATTCCGGCAATCTTACCATTGAGGAGGTGCAGCACCCGACGGGATGGATTTTAATCGGCTTTCTCATGGATCCACGTACCGGGCTGGGCCGCTGGCGCAATTTTACCATCTCAAATTATCAGCTGATGGAGCGTCTGATTGATGCCTGTCGCACAATGTCCACCGAAGAAATTCTTGCACTCCCCGATGTACAGGAGCGTGTTGATACATATTTTGAACAGACAGAGAAATTTGTAGAGATGGTCAAAGCACACACCGTCGTGGACGGAAATCTGCTGATCTCTGATCTGCGGGGTGTGGATCCCATTTACTCCGGAAACCGCTTTATGATCTACAGCATGTACCCGGAACAAAACATCTCCGCATGGATCGTCAGCGGACGTGGCGGCAAAGGGTGTTCGGCAGCCGTTGGTTACAGTGTGTTAAACCGCACCGCAACTCTGGATGTGGGCAGCCTTATGCTCAAATACAATGGCGGCGGCCATAAGAAGGTAGGTACGTGCCAGTTCAGCGACGAGAATATGGACACCGAGCTGCCAAAGCTGTTAAAAGAATTGTCTGAAATGGCGAACGCATGAGTTACACAGTATACCAGTTCCTGTGGTTTTTCCTGATTTATTCCTTCCTGGGCGGCACGCTTTTGTCCATTTTTGTGGTACTGCTTACCGGCTTTATTCTGGAGCGGATTTATCCCAATGCAATTATACGGAATTAAACAGGGCCGCATGAAAATCAGCGTGGGAAGTTTTCATTCATATTCGAACACTTCTACACGCTGGTTGATCCTGCCACGCCTTGTGGCAAGGACATACACTTTCATTTCCATCTGATCCTGTGCTGTCGTAAACGGATCCTCTCTGAGCACCTCGGCATATGCGCCGTCCTGCTCCAGCTCCTTTCGCTTTTTTTCCGCTGCCTTGATCCATTCTGCAATCTGTGCATCTGTCTCTTTCCCAAAGGAGCGGTGCGGATAGACCTCCGTCTCCTTCTTGATAGTCTCCGTAAGAATCTGAATAAAACCAAAATGCCTGCTTTGATGAAGAGCACGTGCCACGTACTTTGTTACGATCGGGTAGGGATGCTTCCTGTAAAACCGCACCAGTCGCACCAGAGAATGATCCTTCGCTTCTTTCGCAAGCTCCTCCATCACATCAAGACCCTGACGAAAAGATTCCACCGGCATCTCATGAGGTACCTGATACTGCTCCGGAGCCGCACAATAGGAGCAGAAATTAAGTGCCGGCACATCCGCCAGATGGACCAGCCGCCTCTCCCCTCTCGTACAATAATCTTCTCCAAGATATGTAAATTTGTCCCAAAGTACCGCAATTCGAAACTCCAGCTGCCTCAGATTTTCGTATTTCGGGACCCAGAAATGTGCTGCATCTCCATAATTATAAAGCTGTACCTCCAGATCCAACTTCCGGTAAAACAGCGTAATCACGCTGTCTCCCTGTCTTACGCCCAGAACATATCGGCCGCCGTCCTGATCGAAGGAAGCAATAAGCTTCCCCTCATAATTCTCTTTGTAAGTTCCCGTCCAGACTGCTTCCCGAAATACCAGAAAGCTTTCTACCGTGTCGTTCATCTGGTAAACCAGGCGGATGTCCTGCTGCCTGTTCTGTTCCTTTATATCCGGCAGGAGCAGCTCAAATTCGTTCTGTACCAGCAGCTCTTTGAGCATTTCAAATGTATCCAACTTTTCTTTCCTTTTCATAAAACTCATGCACCAGATTCCGATATCCCCATTCCTTCAACTGTTCATAGGGCATCCGGTAATTTCCCTTATAATGCCGCCCTGTCACACAGTAACGGATATACTGCTGCATGTACCGGTCAATTTCCTTTAGTCCTCTGTCCGTGGTTAAATTCGGGAAAAACCACCGACTCCAGGAAAACTCCGTCCCGTCACCACTGTCAAAGAATTTGTGATTCATGGCCTTGATAAAACCTTTGGCCGCCTTTTCCCCGGAAAGTCCCTTACGACTCTGCCATCGACGTAAAGCCTTTGCCTTCCTTCTGATTTTATCCTTCATTTTGCGTATGGTATTGGCTGACAGATCGATTTCCCCATGATCATAACATAAACCAAGAAATTCAAAGGATTCCCCGGGCGCACTGATATGAACCTTCGCAGAATTCAATCTTAATTGATGTTCCTCGATCTTGCGGTACAAAATCTGCCGGTATTCCTGAAGCTCCTCCGCGGAATCTGCAAAAATCAAAATATCATCCGAATAGCGGAAATAGAGAACCCCTCTCTCCTCAAAATACCGGTCCACATCCATCAGATACACATTGGCAAAAAAGGGAGATACCGGCGTTCCCGCCATTGCACCTCTCTTTTCCGTAACCGTATGACCGTTTTCCAATGCCTGATCTGTCGTAAGCATCCCTTCAAACAGCGCATACAAGGAAGCATCCTCTTCCTTTAAAAAAGCCAGCTTACTGAGAAGAAGCGGCACATCAATGGAATTAAAATAATTGCTGATATCCACCTTCAGGCAGTATTTTGAAGAAATATCCTTTGTACGAAGAATCCGCTTTATGGCATCCCGAACACCATGATTTCTGCGAAAGGCGTAGCAGTTTTCCGCAAAAAGGCCGTCATATTTGTATAATGAAAACGCTATATTTTTCAGAACGACAGTAAAGTCCTCCGGGTAAGAATATACCACTCGTTTCCTGGATACCCCTCCCTTATTGATCTCCCTTTTCACCGGCACCGGGCAGCTGTAATCCGGCTCCTTCATGGCATCCAAAACAGCCAGATAACGGCGTCCGTAAATATACGCTTCCAAGCCCTTCTGCTCCGTTTTCGATATATGCTGTTTTTGCGTTTTGTGCTGTAAAAAATCCTGCCAGGCAGCCTCGGAATAAAGTAATGAAAGTATTTCCATACTACAATCCTTATAATAAGATGTGAGTGACAAAATTTCTTTTGCCACTCACCTGGTATAGGAATTGCTCTGCTCAACGCAGCTTCCGCAATTCTATTATAGAAAAAGGAAAGCAAAAGAACTTTGAAGGAATCAAAGCGTGCTTGATTCTACCGGACTGAACATATTTCTGCTATCTGCAAAGCAGACCGTTTGGCCTTCCGTCTCACGGAAAAAATATGCTTCATCCCTCACAGATGCAGCAACTGCTGCGTTTCGCTTCCTTTTTGCCCAATATGGTTACAGATTTGCCCGGATTCGTTGATCCATGTAGCTTTCTTCATTTGGAAGATAGCCGAAGAAATCCAGTATTTTTGCACCGTGAGACTCACAGAATTCCCTAATCTGGCGATTTGCCCTGTGATTATAATCTCCGTAATTTGTCCAAAGCCGAATCAGAAGAACCCTGTTCCCAGCCTGATAAATGCCATAGGTAATATTCTCCGGTCTTTTACATCCCTTCCGGGTATAGATTTCCTGCCCGAACTCCCGCTCTAATTCGTCCGGGGAAATGTTATTTCGAAGTTCATAGCTGCCTGCATTCTGTAAAACCGTCTGCAGTTTCTCCTCAAAGCTCTTTTCCGGGACATAAGGTGCCGTATGCACCGGTCCTGATACCGGTCTCTCCGCTGTATTCATCTCGGAAGCCATTTCCCCCAGCATCTGTGCTCCCTTAATCAGTTTGTCCAAAAACCCCATCGTCTTTTCTCCTTTTCCTGTCATCACTTGTATTACATATCATAACATGTAATCAGTAAATTATCAATTCATGTAATTCTGCCAATTTGCCAATTTGCAGCCTCGGGCTATATTCCACAGTAATCCATGATCAACTCACAGAACATGGCATTCGCCCAGGCAAACCAGTCTCTTGTGTACTGCGTATCATCATCGGCACAGAAGCTTTCGTGCATCAGCCCTTTTCCGCCATCTGTTGCTGCCAGAAGCTCAATGATTTTCCTTTTTTCCTCCATCGTCTCTGCCGTCAGTGCCTGCATACAGAGAGCGATCGGCCAGATATAGCCGACTCTGGTGTGGGGACTGCCAATCCCTTCTGCCTTTTTCCCCTTATAAAAATACGGATTTGCCTCACTCAGGATCATTTTTCTGGTATTGAGGGCCACCTGCCTGTCCTTCCCCCGGTATCCCAGATAATCCATGGAAAGAAGGCTGGGTACATTGGCATCGTCCATCAGACAATACTGCCCGAATCCGTCCACCTCATAGGCATATACCAGACCATATCCCTCTTTTCGGGTAATGGCATAGGTTTCTATTCCTTCATAGATTTCATTTCTTAATTGTAATGCTTCCTGCTTCAGTTCTCTGTCTCCCAGTATCTGTCCGGCAATATCCGCAAGGTTTTCCAAAGCCACCACTGCAAACATATTCGACGGAACCAGATATCCGTAGGTACAGGCATCATCGCTGGGCCTGAAGCCGGACCAGATCATGCCTGTGGCGGATTTCACCAGAGCTCCTTTGCCGTTTCTGGAGAGTGTATCGGTAAAATAAGTATCTTTTCTGGAAAACCGGTAATCCGATTTTTCCTCATGATACTGTTCTGTGCGAAATACCTTAAGAATCTTCCATGCGCCCTCCACAAAAGTCTGGTCGAATGGATCCGTTCTCCCTGTATTTTTCCAGATAAGGTAAGCAAAATGCAATGGGTAGCACAGAGAATCCACCTCGTATTTTCTCTCCCAGAGCCAATCATTCATCTCTGTGTCACCCCTTGCCCAACAGTTCCCGTTCGGCGCCTCGTTAAAAGCATTTGCATAGGGATCTATGCATATGTACTGAAACTGCCGGCGGACCACACCTGCCAGCAGATCCGCAATCTGCCTGTCTTCCCGCGCCGGAACCAGATAGGGACGAAGCGATGCCGCAGAATCCCTAAGCCACATGGCGGGAATGTCCCCGGTGACAACATAAACCGTTTCATCCTCCATAGGACGCACTGCTGTGCGCAGCGTATTGGTATAACAGTTCTCAAATAGCTCGTAAACCTCCGGTTCCTCCCGGAACACGGTCTTCACCCTGTCCAATACATGACAGATGGATGCTTCCAGTTCCTGCTTCAATCCCTTCATTCCTCCTCACATAAGATTTCTGATTTTGTCCACCAGTGAGATGTCTGCCGGAAGCCACGCAACTTCATTCAGCTGCTCCTTTGTAAGCCACCTTGCGGCCTCATGCTCTTTAAGCACAAGCTCCCCCTTCACGATCGTACAAAAAAAGCAGTCCATGGACAGATGAAAGGTCGGATAATCGTACGCAACGGTTTCGATCCGTTCTCCCACCGCGATCTCTGTATCCAGTTCTTCCCGAATCTCCCGCTTTAATGCTTCCTGTGGGGTTTCCCCCTCCTCAATCTTTCCACCGGGGAATTCCCAGCCATCCTTAAATTCACCATATCCGCGCTGGGTGGCAAAAATGACGTTTTCTCCCTGCGCGTTCACATCCTTAATGATTGCTGCAACAACTCGTACTGTTTTCATTTCTTAACTACTATCCTTCTTATTTATTTCATTCGTTGGCCTTTGAGTTTCACACCCCGAACAATTTCATAGCTTCCTCATCCTTTATGATTCGGCTGCCTGGCTTTCCCTCATTTGCCAACATTTCCTCAACCTTATTTGCCAGCGCCACGTCAATAAAACGATCCACATTGATACCTCTCAATTCAAAAAACAGTAGTGGATTTTCATCCAGACGCACCCCCACACCATAGAGTGCAGCTGCAACGTGTTTACACATCAGTGCCCAATCCGGGCAGCTGCAGGAAAAACTAATCTCCCTGGGGGAGGGAAAGAACCCATCCTTTCCCTGAAAAAGTTCCTGCATTTCCTGAGGGAAATTTCCCTCAAGCAGCATTTCCAGATTCTCCAGCTTCTTTCCACATTTTCTGATGATACTCTTCAACAAGATATTTATTCCCTAGTTTAAGTCCAAACATAGAAAGGGAATACCATACTAATAAAACAATGTTGGCTATAATAGCAAATCTTTTTTTATTCATTAGAAATTTACCTCTTTTTCACTCAATATTCACATCTCTTTCACTAGACCCCTTCATCCCCGCTTCGCACAATATCACTCTGCAAATACTTAAGCAGATCCTCCCGCACCGGATGATGCATCCGCATCGTCACCTTCGTGATGGGCTGCATCCTGCCTTTGTTATCTTCCTTGGTGGCATTTTTCGCTTCTACAATATCAAACTGTCCCATATAGTAAAAATTGCTTTCCGCATCACTTTTCTTTACCAGAAGGTGTTTGCGGCTTGCCGTGATTACGTCGATCATGTAGGTACTGTCCTTATCCATGCCAATCTTGGAATCCCATTTGAAGGTCATGTTGTCCTCGAAGGCATCCGCATAATCCGGCTTGCCGTCGACATAATTCTTTTCATCTCTGCTCTCCTCCTTATGGTAAGTGATAAATAGAAAGACATCATCCCGAATCCGCTTCATTCCAAACATGATAGAGGACAGGTCCTTGCCACAGTTCATAAGAAGACTGACATTCCTTCGGGAATATTTTTCATATAATACAAAGGGACTTTCTTCTGCCTTCCCTTTTTCAAACTTATCCTCATAGCGGGCAATGCCAACAGAAATGATATCCTTCACCTGCCGGTAGAATTCTCCGTGGGAAAGCCTGTCTGCATAGCTTTTCATCCGCCGAATAGTCCGATTCTCATCATAGGATAAGATGTCAATCTCACGGAATTTCTGATATTCTTCATCCTTGCTGACAAAGTGTCCCTGAAGTACCTTCACCGCCTCTTCCATCTGCGAGGTTTCCATGGCATAACCATATTTCTCCCGATATTCCCTCGAAAACTGCTCCGTATCAATGGTATCATTGGTCAGCAGATGCTTTAAGATTTCCAGTTCATCCGGCCGCACACCGCTTAGCACCGTCTTGGACAAATATTCCAGCGTCAGCTTTTCCTGATCGCTTAAGGGATTTTGATAAGACGACTTTTCCATCGCCTCCAGAAAAGCATAATAGGTCTTGTATTCTTTCATGATGACCAGTGGATCCATTTCCCCGTTCCGGTAAAAATCAATCAGGTACGGCACCCGTCCCAGACGGTTTTTCAGGGAAACATAACTCTCCCGGATCAGTGTCTTCATCCCCTTAATTTTATCAATGGATTTGAAAATCCGATCCTTGGCAATTTCATCAAAATGAACCGTAGATGCACCCGGTATCGTACTGTTTCCGCTGATGACATATTTCCGAATCACGTCTGCATTATAGGTGCGGTCGCCGGACAACGCCACCGGAATCATAAAGTTATTCGTATAATTTCCGATGAAGTCAAGAATCACAACGTATTCTTTCCCCTCGGCTTTTCTAAGTCCTCTTCCCAGCTGCTGGATAAACACAATTGGTGACTGGGTCGGCCGAAGCATGATGACCTGGTTCACTTCAACAATATCCACGCCCTCATTCAAAATATCCACAGAAAAAATGTAATCCAGCGGCTCCAGCTCGCCTGCATCCTCTTCCTCCATAGCCAGCCGCTCAAAGGCCTCCTCACGTTCTTCCTCCGAAGAACTTCCATTCAGAGCAATGGTTCGAAGTCCCTGCTCATTGAATTTACGTGAAAGCGCAATGGACTCATCGATTCTGCTGCAGAAGATCAATCCCTTCACACGAGTTCCGCTGTACCCATAATATTGGGATTGTTCCATGATATGCCGCACTCGTTCATCCCCGGTCAGCAGGTTAAAGTCTCTCTCCTCTAGCTTTCTGGACTTCAACTGCTTATCGTCCAGGCTGTAAATATCGCTGATTCCAAAGTAATGGAAGGGACAGAGCAGGTTGTCCTGCATGGCCTGCTGCAACCGGATCTCATGCGCTACCTGATAGTGAAACAGCTCGTAGACGTTTTTCCCTTCTTCGCTGTCATCCCGCTTGTCCGGCGTCGCAGTCATGCCGAGGAAAAGCTTCGGCTTAAAGTAATTCATGACCTTCTGATAGGTTTCTGCGGTGCTGTGGTGAGCTTCATCAAGGATAATGCAATCAAATTCTTCCGGTTTATATTGGAACAGATGCTCATCCCGATTCAGTGTCTGCACCGTTGCAAATACATAATCCTTATCATATTCGTAATATCCGCCGCCAACGAAACCGAAAGAAACCTGACTGCCGAAAACCTTTTCGAAGGACTTCTTCGTCTGTCTCGCCAGCTGGGCTCTGTGCACCAGAAAAAGGACTCTCCTAAAGCCCAGCTCGCGCATAGCAAAGGCTGAGGCGTATGTCTTGCCGGTACCCGTCGCACTAATTAACAGAGCACGATTTTCCCCAGCTTCCATAATTTTGCGAAGGTTGGCAATAAACTCCTCCTGCATCGAATTCGGCTTTAACGTATAGCGCTCAAAAGACGGAATTTCCTCCCTTTTCGCAATCTCCCTCTGATGCTTGATAATGTTGTATCGTTCCTTGTAAACCTCAAAAAAGCGATCAAACGATAAAGCATACTCCGAATTCCAGAGTTCTGTAAATTCCTCTACAATCTGCCGGGCAACCTCTCCCTCTTCTGTAGAGATAATCCGGGTATTCCACTCCACATTGCTTGTGAGCGCCTTTCCTGTCATATTGGAGCTGCCAAGAATAATCCGGTAAACTTCCTCTTTTTTGAATATGTATCCCTTGGTATGAAAATCGTTTTCGGCCGCATTCACATCATACATTTTGAGTGTAATGTTCTTAAGCTCGTGCAACTTCTCCAGCGCCATCGGTTCACTGAAATCCAGATAATTTGTTGTAAGAATTTCTCCAGGAATCCCCTTATGTTCCAACTCCTTTAAGGTCTGCAACAGCGGTGTGATCCCGCCCATGGTGATAAAAGCAACACTGATCTGGAACTTGTCGCACCGCAACAGCTCATCCTCAATGGAAGAAAGCACTTTCTTTCCTTCATGAGGATTATTTGATACGAAACCCGGCTGAAACACCAGATTTGAAGCCACGTTACCATTGATATATGCTGTTTCAAAGCCTGCTCTTATTTCCTGTAATTTATTCTCTTTCATGTACCGATTCTCCCTTTAGACATCAGCCCTTTCACGGTATACCCTCATCATTGAGCTGACTTGACACAATCTATTCTCGAAAAGTGCTTTACGCTTTTTTATATTATAATATTATAAACCGCTTATTACCATATCGCAATTACCTACTCTTTTGTTATGTGCAAAAAATGTTTCCTTCTTCTTATGAACTATTGCTTTATTTTAATGATGAATTCACAAGAGATGTCAGCACCGAAATGCTCAGAGGGCTAATGCCGGAAGGAGATTTTTCTCCTTTCGTTGATGCGTTAAGGAACATGATGATTTAGCGCTGTGCTTTAGCGGAAATAACATCCAATCCAATCGTACTTTTGCGCATCGAAGCTGGAGAAAGTAATCCAAATTGTAAAGGGAATATATGAAAAAGATTACTTCTGCGACTTGATGTCAGAGAAAGTAATCTAATTTGTGAAGGAAATGTACGAAAAAGATTACTTCTGCAACTTGATATCGGAGAAAGTAATCCAAACTCTGAGGAGAATGTACAAAAAAGATTATTTTTGCACTTTGCAAGTTGAGGAAAGTAATCTAAACGGTGACGAAGGATTCTGAAAAAGATTACTTCTGCTAATCTGTCTCGCAGAAAATAATCTAAAATGTAGAAAACAGGGAAGAGATGGATTACCGGTATTGAAATCGGTTGCTCCTCAGGATGAAATTGTACCACCTATGAATTTTTACCTATGAATTTTGTACCATAGGTTTATTTCATTGTTTACACTCTTTATGATAATATATACTTAAAGAAACTATCGAGCCCTGAAAATTGTATATCACAGCCGAGTGTGATTTATGAGACAGACCATTTATGTGTAAAAGCTGACAGACACTATATTCGAGAAGTTAAGGAGGACTAATATATGGATACCATTATTTATGATGAGTTGAAACGAATCTATGATGAAATTCGTTCTAATATGCCGGATTCTGAAAAGGAAGAAGCCGTGATAAAGGCATATGAGATCATTACGCGTTTTCAGCATGTGGCACGAAAAGAAGGACTCCTTGCTCTGGAGGAGGAATGTGATACTCTTGATCGAAGTGATAATACACAAGCATATTTCTATTTTCTATTGATGCTGATGGTTGATGGAACAGACCCTCTGCTGATAGCGGAAATCGGTAAGAACAGATGTCTGGCTATGCATCTGCCGGCCTATGACGGACTCATGTGTATGATGTATTATCAGGCGGCCATGATGATTCAGTCCGGGAAAAACCCATATGTGATTGATGTGTACATGCAGTCCATGCTCCCTATGAGCATTTTGGGAAAGCTTGAAATGAAGGATCGCAATACATCAAGGACACTTTCCGAAACAGAAAAACCGGATAATATTCAGGCACTCTGCGAGGACGGGAAGGAGATTGATGAAAACGATCATTCTATTATCAACCAGACTGCTCTATCACTGATTACACTTTCCGATGAGGATATGCAGCGACTGCTGCGTGAAACTTCTAATAACGATATTGAAATTGCCATGAAAGCACTACCGGGCAAGGCCAGAAAAAGAATATTTGATAATATGTCCCACCGGCTTGCACTGATGATTGCTGAAGATATGGAATATATGGGATCTGTGCGTCTTAGTGATGCAGAAGAAGGCTGTGTAAATATCATGAAGGTACTCATCAAACTGGTTGATTACGGAGAAGTGGCTGATCATGATATGACAATTTCAAAAGTCGTACTTGATATTTATGAGCATACCCGGAAATCAAACGAAGAATTAAAGAATAAATACCGGGACCTGAAAAATGCCATCAACCAAATCTACCAGTCGTGAAGCAATTGATATGAGGAACTGTTTGCTGACATATGCGGAATCAAAAGTGCCAAGTGTTTTCCCCAGTATTGATTTCAGTCAGAAATCTTATCCTGCAAGCAGGAAAGATTTCTGACTCACATATATCAAGCTACCTCACATAATACACATAATCCTCTTTCCGCGGTGCCGCAGCTTTCGCAGGCTCCGCCGCATACCCCAGCACCAGATGCCCGATTCCTTCATAATCCCCCTCAATCCCAAGACTTCTTAAGATCTCTTTCCCTTCCTCAGACGCAAACTCCTCCTTGGCTCTGTGAATCCAGCAGCTGTCCACACCCAGATCTGCCGCTGCATTCATAAGATTTCCCATGACCAGGGTTCCATCATAAATGTAGGTTGGTGCAGACTTATCCGCCAGCACAATGAGAAGCTCCGGTGCCCCGTAGAACGGATCAAAATCCTCGGATTTTCCCATAATCCTTGCGTTCATCGCCGAGAGCTTATCCCGCAGTTCCTTGTTCGTAACAGCGATGATGATGGGCGACTGCCGTCCCATGCCTGTTGCCGCATAGGTTCCCGCCGTAATAATTTTCTCCAGTTTTTCCTCCTCGATAAGGTCCGGCTTATATGCCCGGCAGCTCCTTCTTGTCTCCAATACTTTTAATGTTTCAGCCATTTTCATTTCCTCCTGTTTCTTTCTCTCTGCAACAATTTCAGGGGACATAGCCTTCCGGTTTTTCCTCTATATGTCCCAGTGCTGCAAAATCACCCTTGGCGTAGATTCTGTCTTCCTCCACCCGGCAGGGAAGATACACCACCTTCACACCGGCTTCTTGTGCCGCCTGCAGCGCCTCTCCGAATGCCGGATGGGTTTCGATATTGGGAAGTACCCTGGTGACGCCCTCCATCTGAATTACAAAGGTGAGATATGCCTGATACCCCTCCGCTGCAGCCTTCGCCAGCTCGTGAAGATGCTTTACGCCCCGCTCCGTGGGAGCATCCGGGAAATATCCGATTCCCCCACGTTCCAGCGTGCAGCCCTTTACCTCCATCAGATACCGTCTGTCTCCTTTTTCCATATAGAAATCGATTCGGGATTCCCCGTAACGATATTCCGGCCGGACAAGAGTAAAATCCTGTCCCTGCAGCCACTCCTTCACCACCTGATTCGGTGCCTGACTGTCAATATTCACAAGGCCAAGCCTCTCCTTATAGACGGCAATCAGGTCGTAATCGGTTTTTCTGGAGGGATTCCCGGAATGACTCAGGATCACATCCGCGCCGGGAAGCAGAAGTTCTTTGCAACGTCCGGTATTCTTTACATGGACGGTTTCCGTTTTCCCATTCAATTCCACGTGGGCGATAAACCGGTTGGGTCTGTCCATAAATTTCGCACTACTGATTTCTTCGTACTTCATTTGCCTTCTCTATATTTCTTCACTATTTTCTTCTGTAATACTGGTCAAAGCCTCCGGATGCTGCAGTTTGAAAGCTTCAATCTCTTCCAAGAAGCGCTGACCGTATTTGCCGATTTTCGCAGCCCCGACTCCGCTGACACCCAGCATTTCCGGTTCATCCGATGGCATTTTCACGCACATATCGATCAAAGTCTTATCACTGAACACAATATAAGGCGGCAGAGCCTCCTCCCTTGCAATGGCAAGTCGTAGTGCCCGTAGCCTTTCAAATAACTCGTATCCTGCGCTGGTAAGCGCATCTGTACTTTTGCGTTTTGCAGATTTCGGTTTTCCGGAGGGTTCCTTCTCCTCATGCATGCGCAGGATCACACGGGTACTCTCATCCTTCAAAGGCGCAATATTTCCCATCTTCAGCACACTGTAGCGGTCCTCAGTCTGGTAAAGATAGCCCTCCAGAATCATCTGACTGATGAGAAGCCGCAGCTCTGCCTCGTTTTTGTCCTTCAATGCACCGTAGGTTTTGTAGGTCTCTGCTTTGATTTCCCTTAAACGTGCTCTTTTTGCTCCCAGCAGAATTCCCAGAACAATATTAAGGCCGTAACGTCCCTTCGTTTCAAACACGCAGTTTATAATCGCTTTCGCTTCGGCAGTCATATCCACCTCGCGGTATTCCCGGTGACAGTTGCCGCAGTGATCACAGGGCGCACCGGTCTTCTCACCGAAATAGGAAAGAATATAATTTCTCAGGCACCCGGTAGTCCTGCAGTAGCCCTCCATGACCTGAAGCCGTTTGGCATCTCTCTGCCGGATCAATTCAATATCCTCCGGTTCCACCCCGGAAAAATCCTTGCGTTCCAGCAGAAATTTGTTGATCATGATATCCTGCGCCGAAAAAAGCAGAATGCAGGTGGAAGGCTCTCCATCCCGGCCTGCGCGGCCTGCCTCCTGATAATAGTTTTCCATGCTCTGGGGCATATTATAGTGAATGACATACCTGACATTGGATTTGTCAATTCCCATTCCAAAGGCATTGGTTGCCACGATTACAGGTGCCCGGTCATAGATAAAATCATCCTGATTCTTCTTTCTGACATCGTTATCCAGCCCTGCATGGTATTTCGTCACCGGAACTCCACGCTGAAACAGCAGTTCATGCAAGGCCTCCACATTTTTCCTTGTGGCACAGTATATGATCCCGCTGTCCTGTGGATGCTTTTCTATGTAGGAAACGATAAAATCGTCCTTATGCTTCAGGTTCTCCACCTGATAATACAGGTTCTCCCGGTCAAAGCCCGTCACTACAACGTGGGGATCCCGAAGACTTAAGATACACGCAATATCATTTTTAACTTCTTCTGTTGCCGTGGCGGTGAATGCACTTAAGATCGGCCTTTTTTTCAAACTATTCACAAAATCAATAATTTTCAGATAGCTGGGACGGAAATCCTGTCCCCACTGGGAAATACAGTGGGCCTCGTCCACGGTTACCATAGCGATGTCCGTCCGGCTGGCGAACCCCATAAATTCACGGGTTTCCAGCCTCTCCGGAGCCACATAGACAATCTTGTATCCGCCGTTTGCAGCAGCTTCCAAAGCTCTGCTGATCTGGGAATCCGACAGGGAAGAATTGATGTATGCCGCATGGATTCCATTCTCATTCAAAGCCTTCACCTGATCCTGCATCAGCGAGATCAGCGGTGAAATTACAATCGTGATGCCTGGAAGCATTAAAGCGGGCACCTGATAGCAGATCGATTTACCGGCACCGGTCGGCATCACTGCCAGAATATCTCTCCCCTCCAAAATCGCATTTATAATGGATTCCTGCCCCTTCCGGAAGGAATCATACCCAAAATACTCTTTTAAAATTTCTTCTTTTTGTCTCACAGACCTATCTCCCCTTTTTCGCCCTCTTCGTCCGATACATGATTCGATCTGCCTTCCGCATGATTTCCCGGGCTTCCTTTCTGCCGTTGATCTCTCCACTGGCGATTCCGATGCTAAGACTCAAGGTATAGGAACTGGTGCTTGTCTCGTGCACTTTTCTAAGCTCCGCATCAATTGCATCTGTCAGGATCAGCTCTGCATCCTCCCGAAAATCCTTGGACAATATGACGAACTCATCCCCGCCATAGCGCGCCAGGAAGAAATTCCCCCCTTCTCTGGATGCAACGCAGGCCCTCGATAAAATGAGGGCAATCGTCTTGATTGCATTATCCCCCTCCACGTGGCCGTATACATCGTTAATTTTCTTAAAGGAATCCGCATCGATCATTGCCACAAATAGATGATTCGCACTTTTGGCCATGTTGTCGAACTGATTCTCAAATTCTCTGCGATTATTCAGTCCGGTAAGCTCATCCTTGGAAATCTTGTTCTGCTGGCAGATCAGATAAACGATCAAAAAGCCCAGCGTAAATCCCACCTGGGCGGTCGTACAACCATAAAAGCCCATCTGTATAAAGGAACAGAGAAGCCCCGGCACCACAAAAACAGCCAGTGTTTTCGCCTCCCGTCTTCCTTCCAGAGAGTCAATGTTTCGGCTGATCACCAGGAGCTTTATAGCATCGTATATCATATACAGATAGCTGATCACGGGTACCAGGTAGGCTCCCGGATTCCGATGATAAACGTTATTCCCATCGAGATAGAATGCAAACTGTGTGAAAGGGCTGGAAAGTGTGGCTGCGGCCGCTGCCAAAGCCAGAATCCTGCAAATACGTCCGAAAACACTCTTGTGAAAACCGTATTTTTTCATGTGCAGAAAGATATACTGCCCCCAGGTTGCCACCATAATGCCCGGTAACGCCACATAGACCGCATTTGCAGTCTTCAGCACCAGACGCACTCCCGGAAAGGTATTCCCTTTACACACGGCAGCAACCATATCCGACAGACAGTAGATCATAATTTCGATAATTTCTGCGATATAATATCTGGCTTGCGACGACCCCCGCATTTCCTTTAGATAGGCGATCAGAACAAATGCCAGTAATAAAATGCAGATCACATTTGTCTGAATATAATATATATTATAAATCTGTGTATTCATTCTGCGTACCTCCGGAACCTTGAACATCAGTCCACGTATCATTCGTGTTTAACATAAAAGGGAGAGACGTATAATCAATGTATGTTTTAACAATCCTTGTTTCTTCTACAGCACTTCAACCAACTCAATATGAAAATTCAATTCCCTGCCGGCCATCTCATGGTTTGCATCTAAGGTAATGTTGGTATCATCCTTCGCAGTCACTTTCACCGGAAACGGCTGTCCATAAGGATTGGTTAAATACACCTGCTGCCCCACCTCAAGTTCCTCAGAACCCGGCAGCTGTGCGATCTCCATGGTGAAAATCACCTGAGGATCCGGCATGCCATAGGCCTCCTCCGGCATCAGGTGAACATCGATTTCCTGTCCCACCTCAAGATCTGCGACCGCGGCATCAAAACCCGGAATCATCATTCCTGCCCCGCATACAAATTCCAACGGCTCTCCCCTGTCATAGGAGGAATCAAACTGGGTTCCGTCATTAAAGGTACCCCTGTAGTGGGTCTTTACCGTCTTTCCCACATTTCTTCCCTCTAACATACTGCGGGCTCCGCATCCTTGACAACCACCACAGCCACTCTCCCCCTCGTGTCCGCCACAGGAATGTCCCTCCCCATGGTCTCCACAGGTGTGGCCTTCCCCATGATGATCACAGGTAGCTCCGGCATTCTCCAGTTCTCCATTCAAATATGCTTCTACTGCCGCATCCGTATCCCCCCGGGCTCCGGCACAGATCTCGATTCCCTGTTCCTCCAGTGCAGCCATAGCTCCGCCTCCCAGGCCTCCACAAATCAGCACATTGATATCATTCTCCGCCAGAAGCCCTGCCAACGCCCCATGTCCGGCACCGCCAGATTCGAGAATCGTGCTTCCGGTTATCTTCCCATCCAAAACCTCATAGATCTTAAAAGCCTCGGTTCTCCCAAAGTGCTGGAACACCTGTCCATTCTCATATGTAACTGCTATTTTCTTCATTTCTCTATCCTTTCCTTCTTCCTTCTGTTGATATTCTGATCTCAAAGAAATACATTGTCGTTTGTGAGCCTTTGATTTGAATTGATATTTTCTATTATGCCAAGGCGTACACAGAAAAGCAATCTATTTTTGACATTTCCTGTCAGACCTTTTAAAATAGACAAAAGAAGTGCCAATCAACCAATGAAACGAAAGTAGTAGAAAAGAGGAAGCATTATGAATTATTCAGAGTGTATCATAAACGCCAGAGACCGCATCGGCAAATACTGCAAGGCCTGCCCGGAATGTAACGGCCGCGCCTGCAAAAACCAAATCCCCGGTCCCGGAGCCAAGGGTGTGGGTGATACTGCCATCCGCAACTACGATAAATGGAAGGAAATCCGTGTAAACATGGATACCATCACGGAAAACAAACCGGTCAATACCTCCCTTACATTATTTGGGAGAACATTTCAGTATCCGTTTTTTGCAGGACCTGTGGGTGCCGTGCAGATGCACTATGGGGACTGCTATGACGATATGTCCTACAACGACCTTCTGGTAAACGCCTGCGCGAAATATGGCATTGCCGCCTTTACCGGAGATGGAATGGATCCAAACACCATGATTGCCGCAACGAAAGCGATCCGGCATGCAGACGGACTGGGCATCCCGACGGTGAAGCCGTGGAATTTAGACATGATTCGTGAAAAAATGGAGTTGGTAAAGGCTTCCGGTGCTTTCGCCGCTGCCATGGATATCGATGCAGCCGGGCTTCCGTTCCTTCGGAATTTTACTCCTCCTGCCGGCTCCAAAACCGTAGAAGAGCTGCGGGAGATCGTAAACATGACCCAGACTCCCTTCATCGTCAAGGGAATTATGACCGTAAAGGGTGCCATGAAGGCAAAGGAGGCGGGTGCCTCCGCTATTATCGTATCCAATCATGGCGGCAGAGTATTAGACCAGTGTCCTTCCACTGCCGAGGTCCTTCCTGACATTGCTTCCGCTGTGGGGGATTCCATGAAAATCCTGGTAGACGGCGGTATCCGAAGCGGCACAGATGTCTTTAAAGCACTTGCTCTGGGCGCTGACGGCGTCGTGATCGCAAGACCTTTCGTAACTGCCGTTTACGGCGGAGGCGAGGAGGGCGTCCGCTCCTATATCGAAAAAATCGGAGCCGAGCTGGAGGACACCATGAAAATGTGTGGCGTTTCCACCTTAAATGAAATTACCAGAGACTGCATCTTAAAGGGATAGGCGCTATCCCTTTATTGATGCATCAGTTTTTCAAAAAAGTGATCAATTTCTTCCAGTATCTGCTTTGGCGGCGTGCTCTTGAGGATATAGCCTTCCGGCTTAAGCTCCATAACCTTTAAAATACTTTCCTTATCATTTTTGCTGGTCAGGAAAATGACCGGTATGTCGCTGAATTCCATCTCCGTGCGCATCATTTCCAGTACCTGCCTGCCGTCCACGACAGGCATTTCGTAGTCGAGAAGCACCAGATCCGGCCGGTTCGTTGCCAGAAATTTAATTGCCATTGCACCTGAGTTGGCAAGAATCACCTGATACTTATCCTCCAGCCAGCCCTTGACACTGCGAAGCACCGCACCGGAATCATCCACCACAAGAATTTTTTTCTTAATATGTTTTCCGTGAAGTTTGATATAGCTGTCAACCTTTTTGGCAGAAATCTTCACATCGATGGGCCGCTCAAACACTTCCTTTAGGATATGTCCCGGAATGATTTCCTTCAAACCTTCGACGTCTTCCCCGATGAAAAAGATCGGAGTCCCCTCCTCCACGGTCATGTCCTTCAGGTACAAAAGCTCCTGCATATATTCCTGAACATCACTCTCCATATACAGAAGCGCAGCCTCGAAGGCCCCCTCTACCTCAAACAACTTCTGCATATCCAGTTCCACCAGTGTTACCTGATATCCATACTCATCTCCAAGCTGTTCCGCGATTGCCCTGGGTAAAAAACCTGTCTTTTCTGCCACAACCAGTATTTCCTGCTTCTCTTCCATTTTGTTTTCTCCTCTTTCATCGTCCATGGTCTTTGATGTTTCGACCCCTTTTACAGCTTAGCACACATCTCTTCGGTGAGCCTCATGATATCCTCCATCGCAACATCTGATACATACGCCCGGAGCATCTCCTCCATGGGCTGCAGTTCCACCGGAAGTGCGTAGCCTTCCAGCTCCTTCATTGCAGCATCCGTTGCATCAAGATCAAAGGTATCTACTGCATCATGCAGCTTCATAAGCACCTGCCGGATTGTCTCTTTCGAAACCTGTTTTTGCTCTCCCTCCGGCTTTTTGGCATATTCACAAAGGATATCCTTATAGCTTCTGTACAGCTTTAGAAGCTTTGGCAGCTTCTCTTTAATCTCCTCCAGCTTCTCTTCATTGCCCAGCTGCTCCATTTCATAGAACAACCCGGACAGCTCTATAGCTCCAATCATCCTGGCATTATTCTTCAGAGCATGAACTTCGATCGTGTAATCCCTGATCATCTGCTCCTTCACATACTCCTCCAGCTTGTCACTCTTGGAATCGATCAGCCGGTAAAAGTCCCCCAACAGTTCCATAAACAGTTCTCTTGACCCGCAATTTCGAAGTCCCTCTGCCACGTCCAGACCCTCGATTTCCAGCGGCTCTTCCGACTTTTCCGCCTCTTCGCCCTTGTCGGCCTCTTCTAAAGTCTCCGCCGCCCCTGGCTCCTGAAGCTGAATCAAATTCTCCGGCAGCCATTTCTGAATGCATGCCACCAGTTCCTTTTCCCGGATTGGCTTTGCAATAAAGTCATCCATTCCCGCCTGAAGAAACAGTTCCTTTGCCTCAGAGGTGGCATTGGCCGACAGTGCGATAATGGGCAGCTTCTGATAATCCTCTCCAGAAAGCTTCCTGATTTCCTGTGTCGCTTCAACACCATCCATTACCGGCATCATATGATCCATCAAAACAATATCGTAATTATTCTTGCGGACCATCCGAATCGCCTGTCTTCCATCCTCCGCCGTATCAATCTGCATAAGATAGGGTGCCAGCAAGCCCTTGGACACCTTCACATTCATCTCATTGTCATCTACCACAAGTATACGTGCCTCAGGCGCTGTAAAAGCCTGCTCTGTACCCGACGACCGGACAAATACCTGCTCCTCACCGTTTAGCAGCTGACAAAAATTCAGGCTGAAAAAAGGTTTGTTTATGACTGTCAAAGTAATATCTGAAACACTTTCCCTCATGGGATTCTGAATCACACAGACCTTTCCACCCACATCCCGGATATGCGCTCTCTCTTTTGCGGAAACCAGAGAGAGGTCATCCGTAATCAGGAAATCCACTTTCTTGTCCCGTACACCATTCATACTGACATGAGTCACCCGATAGGAATCGGCCAGTTTTTGGAATTGCTCCCGTACCAGCCCATTCTTAATCCTGCAGTCGATCCGGCACAGATGCGTCTCATAATTTTTCAGCCGGGCAGCCGGTGTCACATCCACAATTTTCTGCGGCACCGTAAAAGAAAACGTGCTTCCCTTACCATAGACGCTTTCCACCTCAATGGTTCCACCCATAAGTTCCACAAGCTGCTTGGAAATGGCCAGGCCCAGCCCGGTTCCCTCTTTCTTATAGTTCTTTCTCGTGTCCACCTGCTGAAAGGAGGTAAATAATTTTCCCAGATCCTCCTCACGAATCCCCTGACCACTGTCCTCAACAGAAAATTTCAGATTCGCCACATCCTCGCCAGCTAACCTGATCTCTGCCTTCAGCCTTACATAACCGCTCTCCGTATATTTAATGGCATTGGTCATGAGATTGAGAACCACCTGCCGGATTCTCTGGTCATCCCCCCGCAGTCTGGTGGGCATTGACGGATCGATCTCATACAAAAGTTCGATATCCTTTTCCCCGATCCGGTTCAGGAAAATCATGGAGAGGTCATGAAACATGGACATGGGCTCATATTTTTCCTCCACGATCTCCAGCTTTCCTGATTCGATCTTTGAAAAATCAAGGATATCATTGATAATTGTCAGAAGCGCTTCTCCGGAGTTCTTAATATTATTCAGATATTCCCGTACATTTGGAGCCAGATCTTCCCGCAGTACAATATCCGTCATACCCACAATCGCATTCATGGGCGTGCGGATTTCGTGGGACATACTGGACAAAAACTCCGATTTTGCGGCATTTGCTCTGTCAGCCCGCTCCTTCTCCTGCTTCAACCTCTCCAACAGTAAGATGTCCGGGCTCTCCACCGTCAGGAAAAAAGACAGATTGACCATCATAATTACCATACTGCTGACAAGCGAGGTGGGAACACATGTCTGGTAGATAATGACCATCAGCATAATACAAAAAGCCAGAATAATGACATAACGCTTTTTGGGTTCTATTTTCTTACCGTATCGCAACAGTTCCACCAGAATACAGAACACATAAATTGCCACACTGGCATGCACTGTAAATACCGCCGGCCCCCAGGAATAATTTCCCTTCGGTGTCTCCACATAATCAAGGGGGAGAACCACCAGACACACCCACGATATCCAGACCGGCACGGTTGAAATCCATAATCTTTTTTTGCTGATCTGTTCGTTATGGATCAGCACCAGGCAATACACATAGCAAAGCCCTACCTCCATGATAAGACTTCCCATAAACAGATCATGGGCAAACCGGTTGAACACCGGTGAAACTCTGTCCAGATGATTTACGGTATAGACTGTAATCATGTCAAATATCAGACAAAATACGCAAGTCCACAGGGAAAGAGAAAAAATAATATGTGAATAAGTTCTTTTTCTCTTAACGTGAAAGTAAATACCTGCAATAAACGATGTAATCATCAGGCAGCATATCTGCAGTTTTACGGCTTCCATTCCGTTTCGTCCTCCAAACTTAACGTCCTCGTGATAAATATCATTTTATGACAGGCCGTCTTCTCCAATCATCTGATCCACAATGGAAATCACTTCATAAACCATACGATCACAATGTGGTTTCTTCTCTCCGCCCTTTTTCGCATTCAGTGCCAGCAGGTCCTTACAATCCGTCTGTCCCTCATGCCGTTCCTTAATCTCCCGGAAAAGTCTCTGCATGTTTTCCGGCGAGTCCTTTCCCAAAAGGCCCAGAACCATTGCTCCGCCCGTGATAGCTCCACACACGTTTCCTGTCTTCATGCCGGAGCCAAAACCGGATGCTATTTTGTATGCCTGCTCCTCATCTAACCCTGCCTCCCCGGCAAAAGGAATCAGCACCGACTGTGCGCAGTTATAATGTCTTTCTTCCGATTTCCTCAACAGCTCCGCTTTATCCAAATGTTCACTCATTTTACGCCTCCTGAATTCAACAAAATCTGCTATAGCTATTATTTTACTAAATTTTTTTCTATATTTCACTATTTTTCCCGCATTTTTTCTCTATACTTTTAAAAAAAATGCTGATATGATTAAATATGTTGTGTAGGATTGATTACTAAGGAGTGATTTCAGGATGCAGAATAAGCTTGATTTAAATCTTCACCGGGTGATGTGTATGACCGGCGGCTTCATGGGAGCCTACGCTATACTGATGCGCTGCGACAACCTCGGTTCCGCCCAGACCAACAATTTAATCTGTCTGTTTTTAAATCTTCTGGGGCGGGATTTGCCCGGATTTCTGATCCGCCTCGGCGGCCTGTTCTTCTATTTTCTTGCAATCGAAATCACTGTATTTCTGGATAAAAAAACCAATGTCAGTTTGAAAAAATATGCGTTGGCGGCAGAGGCGCTGTGTCTTTTGATTCTGGGTTTTCTTCCGCTTCATGCGAATCCGATTATCTGCCTGTACCCGATCTTTTTTATGATGTCCACGCAGTGGTGTGTATTTCACGGTACCGACGGTTACAACAGTTCCACCATTTTTTCCACCAATAACTTCAAGCAGTTTTCGCTGTCTCTGGGCAGTTATGTCCTGGAAAAGGATCCTGCCTCCCGCGATAAAATGATCATGTTTGCAAATTCCCTGATTTTCTTTCATCTGGGAGTCATCGTTTCCTTTTTTGTCTGCAGGCTCCTGCAGGTAAAATCCTGCTGGGCCGCGGAAATCCTGCTGGCTGCAGCACTGTATCTGGTTTTGAAGGAAGAACAATATGAATATAAAAAAATACCAGAGGTAACCGCATATGTATCAGGACAATAAAATCCGGATTGGAAACACCGAAAATAACAAAGTTTACATTTACCCGAAAATGGCCAACCGGTACCGGTAAAACCGTCACCTTGAAGGTTCTCGCCGAATCCTTCAGTGACTGCGGCGTTCCGGTATTTCTTGCGGATGTCAAAGGCGATCTCGCCGCCATGTGCTGTCCCGGGTAGGAAAACGGCTCTGTCTCTGAACGGGCCGCTCAAATGGGACTGACGGGCGAGGGCTTTTCCTTCCGGAAATACCCGGTGAATTTCTGGGATGTCTATGGAGAAAAGGGCATGCCATTACGCACTACTGTTTCTGAAATGGGGCCTTTACTGTTAAGCCAGATTCTGGGGCTTAATGATACCCAGTCTTCCATCCTCTCAGTGGTCTTTAAGATTGCGGACGACGAAGGGCTTCTTCTCATTGATACGAAAGATCTTAGGTCCATGCTGCAGTATGTGGGGGAAAATGCCAAAGAATACAGCATGAAGTATGGCAATATTTCCTCTGTCAGCCTGGCTGCCATCATCCGTTCCATCGTGGCATTAGAGGGAGAAGCCGAAAATGGTTTTTTTCTTTGACGAGGCACACCTTCTTTTTGACTCCGCGTCCAAATCTCTGCTGACCAAAATTGAGCAGGTGGTGAAGCTGATTCGCTCCAAGGGCGTAGGAATTTATTTTATCACCCAGAACCCAAAAGATATTCCGGATGGAGTGTTGAGCCAGCTTGGGAACAAAATCCAGCATGCCCTGCATGCCTACACGCCGGCAGAGCAGAAGGGTGTCAAAGCCGCAGCCATGTCCTTCCGCGAGAATCCGGCCTTTGACACCTACGACACCATGCTTTCCCTGGGAATCGGAGAGGCCCTTGTGTCCGTATTGGACGAAAACGGTGTTCCTACCATGGTGGAGCGATGCCGGATTCTGCCCCCTCAGAGCAAGATGGGGCCGTTAGATGATGCCACAAGAAGTCAGGAAATCACAAACAATCTTCTCTATGTACGCTATAAGGATTTCGTTGACCGGGATTCTGCTTACGAATTTTTGCAGAGAAAATCTGCTTCTGATGCGGAAGCTGCCGCAAAACAGGCCGAGGAACTGGCTGCCCGGAAAGAAGCGGAAAAACAGGCTGCCACAAACCGCGCTGTGAAAAGTGTGGCCAATTCCGCTGCCGGCACCATCGGCCGGGAGGTGGGAAACACCCTCGGATCCTCCATCGGCGGTAAATTCGGCAAGAAATTAGGCGGTAATATCGGTGCTTCACTGGGGCGCGGCATCTTAAATACTTTTTTGAAATTTTAATAACGAAAACTTCCCACACTGATTTGTAAATGGGCACTGCGTTTTGGTTTTTCCTATATATGCCCAACTCGACCATCTGCCTATGGATATTCTCTGAACTTGTTTCATCCCTTTTTCTCTTTTTCACAATAAACAGGTCTCTGATGTTTCGACTCAGCATGATGTTTTCTGCATTCATCGCATTTTCCATGACGTTCACACTTTTTCTTTTTACATGGGCAGTTCTCATTTATCATCATTCTTTACCTGCATAAATAGGTTGAAACAAACCACATCATTATACTAAAAGCTATCATATTTAAACACAACAAATCATTTGTAAATCATATGGTTCAGCTTCTGCAAATTCTTTTATTGGGCAGTCTGTCCGCTCAGCTCCCATAGCTTTATAAAAAGCAATCGTTTCTTCCGATGAGCAAGCTGAAATATACAAAGCCTCTGCTTTGGCCTTTCGAGCTTCTCCCTTTCCTACATCAAACAGTCTCCTTCCAATCCCCTGTCCTCTGCAGGCAGCCGATACATGCATCATATCTAAAATCATATATGACTCGACCAAATCTTTTTTTAATCCGATAAACCCAACCACTTCATCATTTTCAATTGCAAGATATGTAATATAATAAAGGAGATGATTGATATGTTGATGGAGCAGGCAACTACAGTAAGAAAGGAATGGAGCGCAGTTTGTGACAGCGTTATCCATGAAAAACCTAAATTTATCAAACGCACACGGGATAAAATGTGGTTTTCCAGTTTAGATACGATGTCTGAAATTTTAGCTCCATATAAATTTACGGCTGATAAATACATTGAACCTGATGGTTCCATCACACTTTCACTTGGGCATCCGAAGTATGGTGGTTTCTCCACAAATGACATTCCACTTGTTCCAATAATTTTATCGCCGTCAACCGCAAGCCAGGATACAAAGGTTACATCTGCCATATGACGGTTATAATAATCTTTTAAAGCAGGCGCTAAATCAATCTCTTCCCTGGCTCCTTCTTCCCGCAGTTGATGGATTCGCATGTTAATGAATATATCTAATTCATTTTCTGTAAGTCTTTTATATTCGATCTTCATTCTCACATTCTCCTATGATTGTTGTTTTCGTCCGTATCATTTTGCCTTTTGTACGGGCGATTTTTGACCTTGGCGTTTTTCACCCGTACTATTTCTCTCCTTCATACGAGTGATTTTCGCCTTTTGTGTTTTTCACCCGTACCATCTCTCCCCTGCGCACGGGTGTTCTTTGACTTTTGCGTTTTTCACCCGTACCATCTCTCCCCTGCGCACGGGTGTTTTCGACTTTTGCGTTTTTCACCCGTACCATTCCTCTATTTCGTACGGGCGATTTTCAGTTTTTGCGTTTTTCACCCGTACCATTCCTCTATTTCGTACGGACGATTTTTGACTTTTATGATTTTCACCCCTATTTTCTCTCTCAATAGAATTCATTTATAATTGTAGAACCCCATAACCAAGTAAAACACATGATGAAAGAGCTGGTATAGCTGTTTTTATTTAACCGGACTTTATGAAATCAACCAATTCATAACATTGCAGAGAAACGAAAAAGCGTACGCAGGTATCGATGCAATCAGGAAATGCTCTCACTGAAAAAATCCTCGATACAATGAATGCACTCCCTGACATTTTCCCGGACAAATCCCTCCTTCCATACCACATAAACATACCGCTTTATGGACAGATCCGCTACCGGACGCAAATCGAATTCGCCCCTGGAAAAAGACTTCCCCCAGGTTTTCTCAGGGACAAAGGCAAGTCCTATTTTTTCCACCAGAAGGCGGCGCAGCAGATCCGGATTATCTACCCGGATCAGGACATTGGGTGCAAAGCCTTTCCTGCTGCACGCTTTCTGAATCATTTGCTCCAGCGACCACAACGCGTTCAGGCTGATAAAATTTTCTTCCAATAAATCAGCTGCCAAAATATTCTTCCGTCGAAATAACCGGTGGTTTTTCGGGACAGCCAGCATAATGTTATCTACCTTATTTTCTGCCATAACCATTCCGATATTTATCATGGCAGCGCAATTTCTTTGGAGTACATAAATTCTTTTGAAACTCACCTCATAAAATAAGAAAGAAGGAAAACCAGATGACACCAGAATTGAAAAAAGAAACAGACAGAAAACTTGAAAAGTACCACGAACAAAACAAGACCGCAGGATCTTTATCAATATCGGCACCAATGATCTCAGCGATCCTGCAATTCCAATAGAGCAGATGATTCAAAATTATGATTGGATTCTAACCGATATCAGGAAACAGCTTCCGGAAGCAGAGCTGTACCTGATGGCCTACTATCCAGTCAACCCGAAAGCTGCTGCTCCGGAAATGAAGGAATGCCTTGCCATCCGCACGAACGCAAAGATCGCATCCGCCAACCGCGAAGTCATAAAATTAGCGCAGAAACATCATGCACGCTACATTGATGTCAATGCGCCTCTCACCGATACTGAGGGAAATTTGAAAAAAGAATACACCATTGAAGGCATGCATATCAACCGGGAGGGATACCTGTCGATTCTGGATGACATCCTAACATACGCCACCGAATAAGATGACCGGCTCTATCCCTTTTTCCTGTGATTCAGCCCTTCAATCATAAAAATGGTCAAAACAACAAAGGCCGCCAGATAATACGGGTACAGTCCCATGGAAACATGCTCGGCAAGCAGTCCGAACACCGGCGGCATAAAGGTTGATCCTACATAGGCGCTGGCCATCTGGATGCCGATAATTGCCTGGGAATTCTCCTCTCCGAAATTGTCCGGCGTAGCATGAATGATCGCCGGATAGATTGGTGCGGCGCCGATTCCTGTGATCACAAGTCCTGCCAGGGCCGTCATATTGGCAGGAACCGGCAGCGCAATCAACACAATTCCAGCCGTCACCGTCACCAGGCCAATACGAATCATTCTACGGTCCCCCGCCTTATCTGCAACAAATCCGCTGACAAATCTACCAACGGTAATTCCCAAATAGAAAAGGGCTGCAACTCTGGCCGCCGTCTGGCTGTCCAGCCCGCGATAACCTACCAGATAAGAGCTGGCCCACAAACCGCAGGTGGTTTCAAAGGCACAATAGCCGAAAAATGCAAACAAAATAAAGGGAACCCCCTTGATTTTCCATGCCTCACGCAGCTTCAGACCTGCTGGGTGTTCTTCTTCCTTCCCACTGCTGCCCTCATCTTTGCGGCCGTTTTTCTCCCAGAGCGGCAGTGACAAAAACAGAATCACCGTAATCACAATCTGAATCACAGAAACAATCCCATATCCCTTTCTCCATCCGTGTCCGCTCCCGATCGCATATCCCATAATATAGGGGCTTATGGATGCGCCGACTCCCCAGAAACAATGCAGCCAGTTCATATGCCTGCTGCTGTAATGCAGAGCAACATAGTTATTTAGCGCAGCATCGATTGCTCCCGCTCCCAATCCATAGGGGACAGCCAGCAGGAACAGCAGAACAACCGATCTTGAAACGGAGAAGCCAAATAACGCAAGGGCAGTCAGAAGCACACTGAATGCCGTGACCCGCCCGGGTCCTAATTTTCTTGTTAATTTGTCCGAAAACAGGCTCGAGAGGATCGTCCCCGCCGCAATCGTCATGGAAATCATTCCGGCGCAGGAGATCGGAGCATTCAAATCCCGGTACATCACCGGCCATGCGGATCCCAGAAGAGAATCCGGCAGCCCCAGGCTGATAAATGCAAGATAGATAATTGCCAGTAAAATCGAAAACATTTCTCACCTCTACACTTCGTTCAAAACAGCTATTCTACAAGGCTTGTAATCCAAACCCCTTTTTTTATCAGCCCATATCCAACGATCACTTTGATAAAATCCAACGATTGTACAATGGTATAGATTCCAAGAATCGGAACATTTGTATACGTACACAGGATATAGGCCGCCGATACACTGACCACCCAGGTATAACAACTGTCAAACATAAAGGTAATGACCGTTCTTCCCCCCGATCGCAGGGTGAAATACAGCGCATTTAAAAAGGCCTGCAGTGGGAAAAAGGCAGCCGTAATCATAATGAAATACTGCCCGTACTGCCGCACCTGTGCCGTAGTATCGTAAGCCAGCGGAAAGACCCCGGAAAGTGCAAAGAGCAACACAGCTACCACGGCGCTGACGGCTCCCGAAAACCACATCAGCCGGACAGACGATTTTTTCGCCTCTTCAAACTGCCGCGCACCCAGCATCTGTCCGATGACAATCCCAACCGCATTTCCCAGAGCCACGAAAACAACATTTAACATATTGCAGATGGCATTGGAGATATTCAGCCCTGCCACGACATTTAATCCGCGGATGGAATAGCACTGCGTCAGCACTGCAATCCCCCCGGACCACATAAATTCATTCAGAAAAATCGGAAAACCTTTCTGAAGGGACGGCTTTAATACCGCAACCGGCACCCGCATCGTATGGTATACATGCTGCAGAAACTTATGCTCCGCTGTATTTTTATGTGCCAGCACAACAATAACTGCCATTTCCACAAAACGGGAAAGAACGGTTGCAACTGCCGCACCTTTTACCCCCAGCCTCGGCAGTCCAAGCTTACCGAAAATGAGAAGATAATTGAACACCACATCCGTCACTACCGCCGAAATGCCTGCAATCATAGGTTTGACACTCTCCCCCGTCTCGCGTAAGCTGGAGGAGTACACCTGCGTGATGCCAAAAGGCAGAAGGCCCGCAAGCATAATCAGCATATACCCCCTGCCCAATGCCAGTGTAAGTCCGGCATCAATCCCATTTCCCTCTCCCCGCAGATAAAGGGAAATCAGTGCATTTCCGCCAAACACAAAGACCAGTGTTCCCGCTATGACACAGAAAAGACCGATCCACCACTTCAGACGGAAAATATTCCTTACCCCCTCGGTATCACCGCGCCCATAATATTGGGCCCCATAAATTCCAGGGCCGGAAAGCCCTCCGAAAACCGCCAGATTAAACACAAAAAACAGCTGTCCAACAATAGCGACCGCTGTCATGCTCTCAGTCCCCAGGCTTCCCACCATCAGGTTATCCACCAGGACGACCGCATTCGTTATTCCGTTTTGTATCATCATGGGCACTGCCAGAAGCAGTGCCCGTTTGTAAATCCTTGTATTTGTCTGATTAATAGTACTCATGATATTAATTCCTATTGAGAACTTTACTCATATGGAGAAGCGCTCTGTCCGAGCAGCTGCAATTATATATCAGATCTGCGGTAATCCATCGAATCCCACCTGCAGGTCTGCATCCGTGGGGATATAATCGCTCATCTCACCGTTGTGGTACTTCTCGTAAGCTACCATATCAAAATAGCCGGTTCCGGTCAGTCCGAAGAGAATGGTCTTCTCCTCGCCGGTCTCCTTGCACTTCAATGCCTCATCAATGGCAACGCGGATGGCATGACTGCTCTCCGGTGCCGGAAGAATTCCCTCCACTCTTGCAAACTGCTCTGCAGCCGCGAAGACAGAAGTCTGCTCCACAGCACGTGCCTCTATATATCCGTCATCATATAACTGGGACAGAATGGAACTCATACCATGATAACGAAGTCCTCCCGCGTGATTCGGGGATGGAATGAATCCGCTTCCTAAGGTATACATCTTGGCCAGCGGACATACCATACCGGTATCGCAGAAATCGTATGCATAGCGGCCTCTCGTCAGACTCGGGCAGGAGGCAGGCTCAACGGCAATAAAGTGATAGTCAGCCTCCCCACGCAGCTTTTCTCCCATAAACGGGGAAATCAGACCGCCGAGATTGGAACCGCCTCCGGCGCATCCGATGATGATGTCCGGCTTGATGCCGTACTTATCCATGGCGATCTTTGTCTCCACACCGATAATGGACTGGTGAAGCAGCACCTGATTGAGCACGCTTCCCAAAACATAACGGTATCCGTCGGTATGTGTGGCAACCTCCACCGCCTCGGAAATGGCACAGCCAAGACTTCCGGTAGTTCCCGGATGCTCCGCTAAAATCTTCTTCCCCACCTCCGTTGTCTCGGAAGGTGACGGTGTCACACTGGCACCATAGGTACGCATCACTTCGCGGCGGAAAGGCTTCTGTTCATAGGAGCATTTCACCATGAAGACCTTGCAGTCCAGATCAAAGTAGGAGCATGCCATGGACAATGCAGTCCCCCATTGGCCAGCTCCGGTCTCTGTAGTCACACCCTTAAGCCCCTGTTTCTTTGCGTAATATGCCTGTGCAATGGCAGAGTTTAACTTGTGGCTTCCACTGGTATTATTTCCCTCAAACTTATAATAAATCTTGGCCGGTGTACCCAGCTTTTTCTCCAGACAGTATGCACGCACCAATGGTGCCGGACGGTACATCTTATAGAATTCCTGGATCTCCTCCGGAATCGGAATCAGGCGGTCATCGTTATCCAGCTCCTGCTTCACCAACTCCTTACAAAATACCTGTTCCAACTCCTCCGGCTTCATCGGCTCATGGGTTGCCGGATTCAAAAGCGGCGCCGGCTTGTTCTTCATATCTGCCCGGACATTATACCAGTCTTTTGGCATCTCACTCTCGGACAAATAAATCTTATACGGAATCTTCTCACTCATGTAACTTCCTTCTCCTTTTCCTAAAATGTAAACACGATATCACTATCCCTTAGTATAACGGTAAAATATCAATATGTCTAGCTATGATATTTTCTTTTATCCTCGTACATTTCGCTGTCCGCCTGCAGACACAACTGGTTAAACTCCTGATCCCGGTCACGATAAGCCATCCCAATGGCGCAGGAATACGGTGTCGGGGCAAGTTCTCTCCTAATATCCATAAGGAGCTGCTCTACCGTCTCCTTCTCCTTATTAAAACAGAGAATCATAAACTCATCTCCTCCGGTACGATAAAGATAGCAGGCCTTCGGAATTACTTTCTGAACACAATGTACGAGGGTACAAATCGCATCATCCCCCTTTGCATGTCCATGCCCGTCGTTCCATTGCTTCAGATCATTCACGTCAATGGACAAAACAGCGCTCAGGCTGGCTGCATGTTTCTCCGCATCCAGAAAAAAGCACCTGCGATTCAGCGCCTTCGTCATGGGATCTCTTAAACCACTGCGTAAAATCCACTTGTCACAAAAGCAAAATAACCCAAAGGGCCTCGCACAAACTGATTGTCTGCCGAATAAGAATATGCGATATCTGTAAATAAAGCAGAAAATCCCAGCAGCGCATTTATGTAAAGCGGTATGCTCAGCCATACCAGTTTCTTTTTTCTCTGCCGTAGCAGCAACAAAATGACAATAAAAATGTTGGCAGGTCTGATACTATATCCAATGGCCGACATCCATATTCTAAGGCTTGTTGCATGATCAAAAGTCGCCGTCCAATACTCTACCGAGTCAACGATGACAAGACATAACACCAGCAGACATGCCAGCAAAAACAATCTCCTGATCTGCTTTTCAAAATAGCTGTTGCTAATGATAAAAAGTAACAGACAGACCATAAGTGTAACCGTTGCATAATTCACCAGAATTAAATGGCGCAACATCGTATCTCCCCCTCCAATACATTCAACAAATTAACCCCTCACCTTAGAAAACAACCGGAACGCATTCTCCCTGGTGGTCTCCTCCACAGCCTCCGGTGCGACACTCTTGATTTCAGCAATTTTTGCAATTACATAAGGAATATTTCGGGAATCATTGCGGGTCCCCCGATGGGGCTCCGGCGCCATATAAGGACAATCCGTTTCCAGAAGAATACTTGTAAGAGGAATCTCCTCCACGGTACGGACAAGCTTCTTCGCATTCTTAAAGGTAACGACTCCGCCAACCCCAATATAGTATCCCATGCGCACAAACTCCTGAGCCATCTCCGGGGAATAGGAATAACAGTGGATGACCCCTTCGATTCCATCTGCATATGCTTCCCTCATAATGGTCATGGTGTCCTCTGCGGCATCTCTTGCATGAATGATAACCGGAAGAGACAGTTCCTTCGCCAGTGCCAGCTGCCGCCGGAACCAATACCTCTGCTTTTCCTGCACGTCCGGTTCCTTATCCCAATAGTAATCCAATCCGATTTCTCCCACTGCAACTACCTTGTCCTGCTTCATCTGCTCCGAGAGCCAGGCAAAGGTCTCCTCGTTCAATCCGCTGATCTCACTGGGATGTACGCCAAGGGCCGCATAAATATACGGATACTTTTCTGTCAGCGCAAGCACCGGCTCCGTTGAACCAATGGAATCCCCTACATTGATGACCGGAGAGACCCCGCTTTTCGGCAAATCCAAAAGCAGGGCCTCCCGATCCATATCGTATTTGCTGTCATTATAGTGTGCGTGCGTTTCAAAAATCATGAAAATGCTCCTCCAGCATGTCCAGTTCTTCCATAATAATGCAATTGGGCATTGTATCCGCGGCAACCATCCCACGACACTGGGCATAGTCCATCCAGCGCACACTCTCGATTTCCTCCTCCTGAAGGGTAAAAGCGTCTTCCTCCCAGTCCAGCCACAGCAGAAAAACCCGGCATATCTGGTGATCGTGATACGGTGTCTTGTGGAACTCCGAATCCACCTGGTTTTTCAACTGACCACAGTCAATGAGGTCCTCCGCCTTTACCTTCACTCCCAGCTCCTCATCAAGTTCTCTTAACGCAGATGCCACATAATCGACCCCGGCCGGTATATGCCCGGCGCTGGAAATATCATAGCATCCCGGGAAAGAATCCTTCTGCATACATCGTTTCTGCAAAAGGAGCTGTATCCTCCCATTCTTGTTTCTTGCAATCCACACATGGGCAGTGCGGTGCTGCACCCCCTCCCGGTGGGCCTCCTCCCGCTCTATCGTCTCTCCTGTAGGCTTTCCGCTGTCGTCTACCACATCAAGTATTTCCATCTGCGTGCCTCCTTCATTCCATAGTCTGACTTTCTTTAAGGGTAACTATGCAGATCTATATCCAAGTCCGCGCCCCGCAAGACTACACACATTCGGAATCCGTTGATTTTCCAAGGAAAATCACAGGGGCATCAATCAAAGATTGATGACAGTCCTCATGTGTGTGCGGGTCAACAAGTCAGAGCTCTTATCCTGCAAGCAGGAACGAGTTCTGACCTTTTGACCCTTGTATCATATCATATCATATAATTAGAAATGGCGGGAAATCCTCCCGCCTTCGGTGGTCCAAAGAGTATTTACCCCGACCAGTATTCTCTGTATATTCTGTTTGAATCATACCAAATTTATTCTATTTTTGCAAGTGCTCTTCAAATTAAATCAAACTATTATCATTTTATCAAGCAGTTCAAATCATCTCTCAAAATGCTGATAATCTTTGGAATGTTCCCAATCCCCACCCCAGGTAAATCCATACTTTGTAAAAAGCTTGTAACACAGATCATCGTGGTCGATCTTGTATGGAATATCCTCGCTTCTGTCCACATATGCGTTGGCATTGGCAGGTTCAATGGAAGCTTTTCCCTTCACCGTCTTCACATACGGATTATAAAGGGGATTAATGTCCACCGCCATCCCCAACCCATGCTTCGATACTTTTGTCGTATGAGAAATAAAGCGGAAATTAAAAGCGGAGGAATTGTTGTCTCTCATGGAAGCCTCATCGTCTGCATCATATTCATCCACCAGGCGCACTTTCTCAATTGGATAATCCGCCTGATACAATTCCTCGAAGATTGCAAGGACATCATCGGCGATGGCTTTATTCACCACCAGCTCACCTTCCTTTGTCTGCCCGTCAATCCCCATGTGCAGCACATGTAGATAACGAAGATCTTCCCGTGGCACCGTACAGTTTTCCTTGTAAGACTTGCCCTGCATTTTTCCAAAGATTTCATCCGGGATTTCGGAAATGTAGAAATCCTGATTGGAGAATTCATGAAATTCCGATGCTTCCTCAGATTCCGCAGTTGGTTCTGTAGTTGGTTCCGTACCCGATTCTGCCGCTGATTCTTCTGTTGACTCTGTTGCCGATTTCGTTTCTGATTCCGCTGTAGATTTCGGAGCCGCTTCCGGCTGCTTCGGTTCTCCATTTTCATTTTTTATATAGTTCTTTACCAGTCGGCATCCGGCTGCCACCACCCCTACTGCCAATATAAAAATAACTATAATTAGTATTCCCTTATTCTTTCTCAATGTTAACTCCTTATCTCTACATCAGAATAATTGTGTCTGTTCAGTAATATAAAATCTTATAAATTTGTTCCAGCATTGATATTACACCTTTGAAAACAAAATACAAGAAAAATATGTGGGCAATCCCACTTACCGCGAAACTGCCCACACATTTATTTTATTTCATCTGTTGAAAACTTCAGGAAGCCTCTAGGTCTCCCATCTCTGAATCACACAAGTATGTTTTTTACTTTCCTTCCCCGGGTTCAGAAAAATTCCCATATATTTAATCCCCCTTATGGATGATGCAAACGACATTAATTACAGTTTACTCTTAGAAAGTGATTTTATCAATCGTATTTACAAAGCTTGCGGTAAAAGTTTTTCTGAAGGTCACGGCACTGGTTTCTGGTCGTGGTGAGAAACCACGCGGTCTCATGGTTCTCGCTCCGAAACTTTGGTGTCTTCTCCCACACTTTCAGAAAAACGGTCTGCGCAACATCCTCCTGCCTGTATCTGATTCATACCTCTACTATATACACGATTGAGAACACAAAATAATCCTATGGAATGACACTATTATTCTGCGGCTCCACATAAATTTCAAGAAGATCATCATTCAGCTTTCAGATTTTTGAAATTCTGCAGCAATCTCACGATACGTAAGTTCTGCATAAATTTTCACAGCGCACACACTGCCATAGGGCTCAGGCAAATGTGCGATTTCTTTTCTCATCAGTTCTGCCATGTGCCTGTCCAGAACTTCATTCCCTCCCTCCATTTCTCTTTTGGGCATCCTATCTATTAGATGAGAAAACTTGGAAAAGGTCACATTCTATCGCATGAATAAGTCCAAAGCAGGAAAATAAGATTGCGAACGTAGTATTGATCAGGGAACCTATTCCGATGACAATAACAATTGCAGCGCATCTTCGAAGAACAAGTTAACAGATCTCCGCCCCGCTCGGCATTGGCTTCTCCGGTGTCATCAGAGAAAGTACTCCATTCTCATCCTCAGCGCACAGAAGCATTCCCTCGGACAGGACTCCGGCCAGTTTTGCCGGCTTTAAGTTCACGAGAACCATTACCTTTTTGCCTACCATCTCCTCCGGGTTGTAATCCTTGCGGATTCCGGATACGATCTGCTTTACCTGACTTCCGATCTTCACCTGGGAGCACAGGAGCTTCTTGGACTTCGGTACTGCCTCGCAGGAAAGTATCTCGCCCACCTGGAACTGCATTTTTTCAAAATCCTCAAAGGTGATCTCTGCCTTCGGCTCGATATCAATCGTTACCTCTTCCTCGGCTGCATCTCCGCCGCCAAGTTTCTTACGTTCTTCCTCGTACTCTGCCTTCTGCTTTGCCTGAATCTCCTCTACCTTTGGCATAATCTCCTTCGGATCCAGTCTTGCGAAGAGGATCTGTGGCTTCTCCGTAACCTTGTTTCCCTTTGGATACAGACCGAACTGATCCAGTTCATCAAAATCACGAAGCTCGGTATTCAGCTGTGCCACGATTCTTTCTGCGGTCTCCGGCAGGAACGGATGCAGCAGGCTTGCACCGATGGTGATGGACTCCGTCAGGTTGTAGAGGACCTCTGCCAGACGATCATGCTTTGCCTCATCCTTTGCCAGAACCCATGGTTCTGTCTCGTCAATATATTTGTTACAGCGACGGAACAGGGCAATTACCTCGGAAATGGAGTCTGCTACGCGAAGCTTCTCCATCTTCTCACCAACCTTTGCCTTGGTTCCTGTCACCACAGCTTTCAAATCATCATCCACAGCCTCGGTGACACCGGTGGATTTTACAATACCGCCAAAATATTTATTGCTCATGGAAATGGTACGGTTCACCAGATTTCCAAGAATATTTGCCAGGTCGGAATTATAGCGCTCGATGACCAGATCCCAGGTGATCACGCCATCGTTCTCATAAGGCATCTCATGCAGTACGAAATAACGGGTGGCATCCACCCCAAAGAGATCCACCATGTCATCTGCGTAGATGACATTTCCCTTGGATTTACTCATCTTGTCGCCACCCTGCAAAAGCCATGGATGTCCGAACACCTGCTTCGGCAGCGGCAGATCCAGTGCCATCAGGAAAATCGGCCAGTAAATCGTGTGGAAACGGACGATATCTTTTCCAATCAGATGCAGATCTGCAGGCCAGTTCTTGTTAAACAGATCGCTGGAACCGTCCGGATCATAACCGATCTTGGTGATATAGTTGGTCAGCGCATCCAGCCATACATAGACCACGTGCTTCGGATCAAAATCTACCGGAATTCCCCAGCTGAAGGAAGTACGGGATACACACAGATCCTGCAGTCCCGGCAGCAGGAAGTTGTTCATCATCTCATTCTTTCTGGACACCGGCTGAATGAAATCCGGATGGGTGTTGATGTAGTCAATCAGCCGGTCGGCATACTTGCTCATTTTGAAGAAATAGGCCTCCTCCTTTGCCGGCTTTACCTCTCTTCCACAGTCCGGACATTTGCCGTCCACCAGCTGGGACTCGGTCCAGAAGGACTCGCAGGGAGTACAGTACATTCCCTCGTACGATCCCTTATAGATATCTCCCTGATCATATAATTTCTTGAATATCTTCTTCACACACTTCTCGTGACCCTCGTCGGTGGTGCGGACAAAATTATCATAAGATGCATTGACCATATCCCAGATCCTCTTCACCTCACCGGAAACCTGGTCTACATACTCCTTCGGCGTGATGCCGGCAGCCTCTGCCTTTTCCTGAATCTTCTGACCATGCTCGTCCGTTCCGGTCTGGAAATAGACGTCATAGCCATCCGCTCTCTTGTAGCGGGCGATCGCATCTGCGAGAATGATCTCGTAGGTATTTCCGATGTGCGGTTTGCCTGAGGTATAGGCAATCGCTGTTGTCATGTAATATTTTCCCTTGTTCTGTGCCATTTTTTGGGCCTCCTTTTATGATTGATTTCCTTTGGCAGTTACGAAACTCTTGCGTTTCGCATTTGCCAAACAAAAAGCCCCCGCCTTCCATAGAAGACGAGAGCATCATCCCGTGTTACCACTTCTCTTCGCCGCTGCCTGTCACATATTATGATACAAGAGTTCTGACTTGTTGACCCGCACACACATGAGGACTGTCACCAATCTTTGATTGATGACCCTGTGATTTTCCTTGGAAAATCAACGGATTCCGAATGTGTGTAGAATTGCGGAAGTTGCGTAGCAACGGAGCAATTCGTGTATCAAATGAGGGGCAAAATACCTTTTGACCCTCATATCATATTATGACACTTTTGCAACAGCCTTATTCTCCGCTATAACAGGCGGTCCTGTCAGAATCTAACCTCCCGGGCTCAATCCTGCCACTCCAAAGCCATCTTCCATCTGCGCTCCCCCATTTCCTCTCAGCATGCGGCGTACCGCCGGAAATCTCTCTGTAAAGTTCCTGTCAGATGTACTCTCTTTTTCTCAGTGTTTTCTTATTCTTCAAAAGCATTGTACCCGATTTTTCCTGATTTGTAAAGGGATCCGCCTATTCTGAAATCCGATAATGTCCCACCAGATCGTCCCTCTTCTCCAGAATATCCTGCTCGTAGCGCGTCTGTCTGGGACCGTTGTGATGAATGACATAGGGAACTCCATGGGCATTCCGTCGGTCAGAGACGATCCCAATGTGGGATTTGAAGATCACAATATCGCCACCCTGCCACGCCTCATGGTCCGAAAGGTCTGTGGTCAGTTCCACCGCGTTGCGCTGGAAATAGACCCTCAGATTCCTGACCCGGCGAAAATCAATGTTAGGATCCGGCTCTGTGATCCCATAGGCCTCCGGCGCTTTCGCGATATCATCGGCAACCAACGCCATCAGATCATACCCCGCCGCAAGACAGGCATTGGCCACCACATCCGTGCACACGCCATAGGCATCGTCGGGATAGCCACTGTTATAATATTTGCTCTTGTATTTCGGTTCTGTTTTTATGTAGTTTAGGGCACCCTGAAGCATGTCGGTCACATCATCGATTCCGTCCAGATCCTTGTCAACGGAGCTTTGAAATGCTGTGTACTGTTTGGGACTTTTATCTTTCAGACGGTCGCTTTTGGTGTGCTGGGATCTCAGTCCGCAAACTGCCACTCCTACAATAAAAAGCAATACCAATAACGGCAGCAAAATCACCGTTCTCTTTTTCCACTTAAGTTTCATTTTCTTCTCCTTATCCATACCAATCTGCCTTTACAATACCTAATCATATTTTATTTCTCATCAAATAAGAATCCCCCTTCGCATTTCTCCATACTTTTCTTATTTTAACAGAATATCTTGCCATTTATTTTCTGTCTGTCTAAGATTTGATTATTAAAGAAAGGGGCTATCATATATGGCAAACAGACAGATTGGGGATACACTAAGAAAATACCGTAAAATGCGCGGATGGACAATCAACGACGTGGTTGTCAGACTTCACGATCTGTATGATGTTGACGTGGCTGAGAAAACGGTTTATGGCTGGGAAAGTGATCAGTCTCTGCCCCGTTCGGAAACCCTTTTGACACTTTGTGAACTGTATCAGATTGACCGTCTGTCTGACGGATTGATTGCGCCTCCGGCAACGGTGAGTGACTTCCCCATCACACCGGACGAAATGGAACTGATCAAGCAGTACCGCAAACACCCGGAGCTTCATGAAGTCGTTCACCGTGTCCTGAATGCACCCTAATCCAGCTTTGCACCACAGCTGTTACAGAAGCTGCTTTCCTTTGACTGCTTTGCGCCGCAGCTTGGGCAGACCTTTGCCCCCTGCATCGTAAGAAGCTCATCCTGAAGTCTTGCAAGCTCTGCTTCCGCCTCCGCAATCGGCTTAAAAAATTCCTTCTCCGGAATCTCCTCCTCGTCCTTATGTGCCAGATAGTAGGCACGTCCCAGCTCCGTAAACTGTTTTTCCATAAAATCCTCTTTGTTATGGATATCCATCTTGAGCTTTGCCACGGCAGATGCATCACTTACCTTATTTCCGACATCCTTTCCCACAGAAACAATATCGCTTTTGAGCTTATTAAAATCAAACCCCATCTCAATTCCTCCTTCTGATAATCATTGGTTTCATGTAACTATGATAGCACGTATGCCACAAATACGCAACGAATCAGCGAACACAGATATAAACCATATATGCGGCATATAACAGCAGCATGACCGCACCCTCTCCTTTATTCAGCTTCTGCTTCGTCCAGGAAAACACCCATACAATCAGACTGAATACCAGAAGTACTACAATATCGATAATATTCTCCGTCAAAAAAGCCATCGGACTGATTGCACCGGCGATTCCCAGAACCATGAGAATATTGAAAATGTTGGAACCGATTGCATTGCCCAGTGCCATATCCACCTCATGCTTTCTGGCTGCCACAACGGAGGTCACAAGCTCCGGCAGGGAGGTTCCGATGGATACAATTGTAAGTCCCACCAGCGTCTCGCTCATGCCCAGTCTGGTGGCAATATTCGTGGCACTGTTCACTACCACATCGCCCCCCAGAATGATACCTGCTGCTCCGATCACGATAAACAGCAGACTCTTTGGCAGGGACATGATCTTCATTGCATCGACCTCATCCGTTTCCTCAGCGGCATTTTTTCCCTCCTGATTGGCCTTAAGCGCCGACCGGATCATGTATGCGATAAACAACGCAAAAAGGACCAGAAAAATTACTCCGTCTGCATGTCCTAACTCCATAGGCCCAATCCATCCAAAAATCAGCAAAAGAATCGCGCAGGCGACGGAAAAGGGAAAATCTCTTTTTAAAGTTTCCCGCTGCACAGCTACCGGCGTCAGTACCGCGCACATACCGATGACCACCATGAGGTTAAAAATATTGGATCCAATCACATTGCTGATTGCCAGGGTATTCTGATTGGCCAGGGATGCGGTGACGGATACCGCCGCCTCCGGAAGAGAGGTCCCCATAGCTACAATGGTCAGACCAATGATAATGGATGGCACATGAAACTTCTTTGCAATACTGGAGCTTCCCTCCACAAAGATATCCGCGCCCTTTACCAGAAAGAAAAAACCGGCCGCCAGAAAAATAATTGCAAGGGGCATGGAACAATTCAAAATAAACTCTGTCATAATATTTCTCCTTTTCTACTCATTTTTGAAAATGTAACCTTTAAAACGGGAGCAGTCCCAGATGTTCCAGCAGAATCTTCAGGCCGATCAACACCAGAATGATTCCTCCTGCAATTTCTGCTTTTTTCTTATAACGTGTTCCAAAGAAGTTTCCTACTACCACACCAAGAATCGACAGCAGGAAGGTGGTACAGCCAATGATGGCAATTGCCTCGATGATTGGCGTGTCTAAAAAGGCAAAAGTGATTCCTACTGCCAGAGCATCAATGCTGGTTGCAACCGCCAGCACGAACATTTCCTTATGATCAAGGGGCAGATCCTTCTCTCCAATCTCCTGTACCTCTGAATCCCGCACGGCCTCCAGGATCATTTTTCCTCCGATAAATACCAGAAGCCCGAAGGCAATCCAGTGATCAACGGAGGTGATGTACTTTTGAAAACGGACTCCCAGAAACCAGCCGATCAGTGGCATCAACGCCTGAAATCCGCCGAAATACAGGCCGATCATCACTGCCTGCTTCTTGTTGACCTTATTCATAGCAAGGCCCTTGCAGACAGATACCGCAAAAGCGTCCATGGACAGGCCGACACCAAGCAGAAACAACTCAATAAATACTGCCATAATGCTTTCTCCCTTTTACTTTTCCAGATACTCTTTAGTTTTTCCCGCAGTGCTTGATTTATGATTACATACGATGTTCCAGCCCATAAAACAGCTTGAAATGATGATCGTAAAACCGGGTTTCATTCAAAATAAAATGAGACGCACGTATGCCTGTCTAATCATATCAGAACATACGTGAGTCTCATTCTTTAAGGTTTGCCAGGTCTTACGACCGGGACTGTTGACAAACCACACTTTGTGCGAACTACTCCCTCACTGCATTTGAAGTTTGGTGTATTGTATTTAGGAACAATATAGCAGACGCCTTTGTTGTTAGTCAACACAAACTTTTTTTATTTACACTGACTGCCTGCATCCCCACCTCATCACGTGTTATGGATACTGCTATTTTACAGTTACAATCATGCGCTCCCTGGTGCCGTCCTCTTTTGCGTAAATATACGCCCGCCCGGCTGACTTTGCCAGGATCACGCCTCTTTCATCCACGGAAGCAACATTACTGTTGGAACTTGTAAATTCCGGCCAAATCCCCGACGATACCGTTAAACCGATTTGTTTTGTCTGGCCCACCGGAATGGACACCTGTGGTTCATCAAAACGAATTACCGGCTTTTTTACTGTGATCTCGCAGGTTTTGGAAATCCCGTCTACGGTAACCGTGATCATTGCACAGCCGTTTTTCACAGCGGTGACCGTACCATTATCATCGACAACAGCAACACTTTTTTTGTTGGTTTTCCACTTGGGAATACTTTTGGATGTGGATTGAACGGACAGCTTTACGGTTTTCTTCCGATACATGGAAACCGCTGTGCGGTCCAACGAAACCTTCGGCGCCTTCACAGTAACCTTACAGGTGACACTGGTTTTATCCGCCGTGACTGTTATGACCGCTTCCCCCGGCTTCTTCGCAGTAACCACTCCGTCCTCATCGACGGCTGCGACGCTTGTTCTGCCGGATCGGTACGTGACCGGATGTCCGGTGGAGACCCGGGCGGTAAGCCTTGCGGTGTATCCGTTCTCCAATGATATGTTTTTATGATTTAATGTGATGACCGTCTTTTCAACGGTTACCTTACAGCCTGCCTCCCCGCCTGCGATCTTTGCGGTAATCGTCGCGGTGCCGGCCTTTTTGGCAGTGATCTTTCCATAGGTGTTGACAGATGCCACCTTGGAATCGCTGGAAGAAAACTTCGGTTTCTTCCCTGACGAGGTCACTGCCGCGAGATAAAACTCATCCCCGATCTTCATGGTCTTTGTGTAATGTGTCAAAAGCACATAGTCGTAACCACTTGCGGCATATACCGTTGTATGTTCATCGGGAACTAACAGCATGGAAACCATGCATAGAAGAGCTAATGCTGCTCTCAAGATTTTTTTATGTGTCATGAAATTCCCCCATTCTTTCCGGCGGGAATGCCACGGCAATCAATGTAGAGAACACATTAGCATATTCTGCATGGTTTGTAAAGAATGTTTACGAATTTTTATACTTCACTGCGGTCCCATAGGCCACAACCTCCGCCGCACCGGCCATCACCTGGGAGCTTCCGTAGGTGATTCCGATAATCGCATCCGCGCCAAGCTCTTTGGCTTCATCTACCATACGTTTGGTGGCAATCTGCCGGGCCTCGTTGAGCATCTGCGTGTAACCTGCAATCTCGCCGCCCACCAGCGTCTTCATCCCGGCCATGATATCACGGCCCACATTTTTGGTCTGCACAATCGTTCCCTTTACCAGGCCCAATGCCTCAATCTCCTGTCCCGGTACATACTCAATACTTAGAAGCTTCATCCTCTTCTCCTCCTTCGATTTCTTTCATCCGTTTGATCAGTGCTGCAAGAATACAGACCGCAAATGCAATCGGCACAACAATGAAGAGAAGTACAACGGGCCCCGGAACATTCTCCTTTGTGGTTGCCCAGAGGATGGTTGCCACCGGAATCAGCATAAGAAGTATCATGGCAATTCCCGCCACGATGGCCCCCGCGCGTTTCACCTTCCGCGTGTCCTTTTTCCCTACATCCATAAAATCCATTCCCTCCTTTTCCATCTGCTCAATCTGTTCCAGATAGGACTCTACAGGAAGATTCTCGAGAGAAAGTCTGCTGGTAATGATCTGCTCGCTGACTGCCTCCATTTGAGAAAGTGTTTCTTTCTGGTGCTCCAGCTCACTCTGGTGCCGGTCCAGGCAGTCAGACAAGCTGATCTTTCCGTCAAACAGGCGCCGGATCTCCTCGATGGATACCCCCAGCTTACGCAGCAGTTTGATTTGCATCAGACGATGAACATCCTCTTGCTCATATTCACGGTAGCCATTCTCTGCTCTCCGGGGATGAATGAGTCCCTGCGCCTCATAGAACCGGATGTTCTTTCCGGTGATTCCCACCAGTTCCTCCACAAACTTGATCTTCACGGTAAAACTCCCTTTTTATTTGTCCTGTCTGACCTTGTTATACAGCTTCCATAAGGTGGAAGGTCAAGGACTTTTTTATTTTTCTTTAGCTGACAACCTTGGCAAAGTTTTTCTTGCCTCGCTTGACAACCTTCCCCTCACCGGAAAAGTCGGAAAGGGTGTAACTGGTACTGATATCCGTCACCTTCTCGCCATCCACAGAGACACCGCCCTGCTGCACGGCACGGCGGGCATCGGATCGGCTCTCGCAAAGCCCGGCCTTCACCAGCACTGCCATAATATCCATCTTGCCATCTACCAGATCCTCTTCCGCAAGAGTGACCGTTGGCATATTGGCAGAGACACCTGCGCCGGAAAACAGTGCATGAGAAGCCTCCTTCGCTTTCTCTGCTTCCTCCTCGCCGTGTACCAGCTTGGTGAGCTCATACGCAAGAATTTCCTTGGCTTGATTCAGCTGTGCGCCCTCCCATTTTGCCATCTCATCAATTTCTTCCAGTGGGAGGAAGGTCAGCATACGTAAGCATTTGATGACATCAGAGTCCCCTACATTTCTCCAGTACTGGAAGAACTCGAAGGGAGAGGTCTTGTTCGGGTCGAGCCATACGGCACCGGACTGGGTCTTTCCCATCTTCTTGCCCTCGGAATTCAGGAGCAGATTGATGGTCATGGCATAAGCATCCTTGCCCAGCTTACGACGGATCAGCTCGGTTCCTCCCAACATGTTGCTCCACTGGTCATCACCGCCGAACTCCATGTTACAGCCGTATTTCTGGAAAAGGGTGTAAAAATCATAGCTCTGCATGATCATGTAGTTGAACTCTAAGAAGCTTAAGCCTCGCTCCATACGCTGCTTGTAACATTCTGCAGTCAGCATGCGGTTCACGGAGAAATGGGGACCAACCTCGCGAAGCACGTCGATGTAATTTAAGTCCATGAGCCAGTCTGCATTATTGACTAACAATGCCTTGTCATCGCTGAAATCGATAAAACGGCTCATCTGCTCTTTGAAACAGTCCACATTATGCTGGATGGTCTCAGGCGTCATCATCTGACGCATATCGGTACGCCCGGAAGGATCTCCGATCATGGCGGTGCCTCCACCAATCAATGCAATCGGCTTATTTCCTGCCATCTGCAGACGTTTCATGAGACACAGCGCCATGAAATGACCTACGTGAAGGCTGTCAGCCGTCGGATCAAAGCCGATGTAGAATACGGCTTTTCCATTGTTGATTAACTCCTTGATTTCTTCCTCGTCTGTTACCTGGGCAATCAGGCCGCGGGCAACTAATTCATCATAAACTGTCATTGTGTTCCTCCTTATAAAACTAATTTTCTTTCCAAAACCATTTTTCTCTGCTTATTCGCGAAAAAGCCCCCCGTCCTGCTTAAGGACGAGGGGAGAATTCTCGTGTTACCACCTTAATTTGCAGACCGCTCACGCCAGACTGCCTCAGCGAGTGCATACCACACTCCGGTGCTTCTAACGTGCACCACTCCGTCACAGCCTACTAACTCAATCGCGTTCAGTGTGCAGCTCCGGGATGTAATTCCCTGTCATAAGGAGGGACCCGCTCGCGGGAGGATCCCTTGTGACATTTGCAGCATCTGCTTCCCGCGCACCTCTCATCTACCGGTTACTTTCTGTTCGTTCCACAAATGGGTACTTATTCCCTTCAAAGCCTTTTACTCAATTATTCACGTAACTGTTCAGGCCCCCTCCTCATAGATTCGTAAAACCGTGCGCTTTACGCGCTTTCTTGCTGCTTCGCAGCCTGTAACAAGGAGGGACCCGCATAGCGGGAAGATTCCTTATTACACACATTCGGCTCATATACGTGAACGTATACATAACAAAACCGGACATATTTCCTAAATTGGACATATGAGAAAAAATTTGTTTCCTACATCCCAATTTCCATGATTAAAACATCCTAAAAATAGACAATTGGGCGTATTGTCCAACTGCTTACTTTCCACGCCCACATTTTAGGCATTTAGCGGAGTGTAAAAATCAAATTATTAGTTCCCACGCCCAAAGCATCGGATTTCTGACGAAAATGGGAACAAAAATGGGCAGTACATTTTGATTTCTCATATATATGCCCAAAGCTTTGAACATCGGTCCATTTGCCTTCGGCAAATGGACCGACGCTGCATGTCAGGTTTTCATAGAAAACCTAACACAATCCTCATTTAATAATCAAAAAGTATGACTAATTTGTTTCTTTGATTTGCATGGGGTTCTGAATAGATACTTATTCATATTATAATCGCCCTGCAAAACATTTGTCAACCGGAAACTGGACGGATCACTTCAATTTCTGTTACTATTCACAGCCCCCTCATTCTCATGCGCAATCCCGCCGGCTTCGCCTGCTTTCCCGCTCCTGCGGAGCTAAGATTGCTTATGAGGATAAGGTTCCTGCTTCGCAGTCAGATTTCAGAATGAACATTGGCTGTGAATAGTAACCAATTTCTGCTCAATCCGCAGACACGCCTCTATGTGCATAATCCAGTGTCTGGAAAATGGCATCTGTATCAGCCCCCGGACATCTTTACTACACCAATAATCGATTAGCCAGCGGGCATTCTCATCTTCACTCACCACCTGGAGCGATTCTAAATCCTTCTTCTTTTCACTCCCCACCCTTTTCTTTAAATCAGCAAAAGAAAGGGCCTGCAAAAGTTCTGTAGTAGTCCGATCCACATCCGTAATATACTGATACAATTCGTCTATGTCAAGCTGTCTGGAAAACGCAGCAATTTCCTCTTTTACAAGTTCATTTCCTGTTGTAATAATGGGAGTATTCATCTTCCTTTTATAATCCTGCGAAAAGAAAATCTGTTCTCTATCCGCAATCAGCGTATTGGCAACAATATCCTCAATACGAAAAATATGCCAGAGGGAATACGCAATCGTTTTGTTATGATATCCCCTTGCATTCAGATAGGGCATTGCACATAAATCGTCCCCGGACAGTTCCGTCCGAAACCGCAGCACCTGCTCCATCAACTGCCTTCGCAGCTGTAAAAGTGTATGAATTCCCTCCGAAAAGTCTATCTCTTTTTTCAACAGTTGCTGCATGGATTTATTTAACACTGACCATTCCTGATTCATAATTTTACCAATTCATATTTTAACCAATTTACACTTGTTCCCACTCTGCCTGCTTAAAGCCAACCAGCACTTTATCCTCTGTCACAAGAATCGGACGCTTAACCAGCATCCCATCCGTGGCAAGCAGCTCGATCATCTCCTGCTCGCTCATATCAGGAAGCTTGTCCTTAAGCCCCATCTGTCGGTAAAGCATGCCGCTGGTATTGAAAAGCTTCTTTATTGGCAGCCCACTTTTCTCAATCCACTTTTTCAATTCATCTGCTGTCGGATTCTGCTCCTTGATGTTGCGATCTTCAAAAGCAATCCCCTTTTCCTCTAAATATTTCCGTGCCTTCTGGCAGGTGCCGCACTTTGGATAATTGACAAATAACATAATTGATTCCACCTTTCCTTAAAATGTTATATCCCTTTCGGATTTATTTACCTAAATTGAATTTTGTTATGATTGCAGACCGTAAAAACTCTGATTTTTAATATTTACCATACAGTTCTGTCTCTTTATACGGGTGGTTTTCTCGTTTTGCTTTTTTCACCCGTACGCTATGGACTCTTTGTACGGGTGAATTTCTCGGTTTGCTTTTTTCACCCGTACGATGGCTCACCCTGTACGAGTAAATTCTCCATTTGTAATTTTCACCGTATAAAATTCCCAATGAACATATTTTCAGGGACAAAAATATTATAGCAAAGAACCACCTAATGTTCTACTTATTCTTTTGATTAAGGTTGATGTGCATTTGTTGGAAGGTGACATATTGTGTGTCAATGTGATAGAATGAAAGAAATCAAAAACAATTCAAATCTACACTTGAAGGAGGGAACCGAAATGGCTAAAAACGAAAGATTTGAGAAAATATATTCTCAGGGATCCATGAACGTATCAGAAATCTGGGTTGATAAAGAAACCGGCGTGAATTATCTATATCACGCATGTGGAAATTCAGGTGGATTGACTCCATTGCTGAATAGGGAGGGAAAGCCTGTGATTTCTCCAATTGTATGAGGAAAAGACTATGGCAGAATACCAGACAATTGAACATATTTTTGACCCCATATTCGACTCGAAGTCCGAAATTCTCATTTTGGGGTCACTGCCATCTGTGAAGTCCAGGGAAAATCATTTTTATTACGGTCATCCACAGAATCGTTTTTGGAAGCTGATTGCAGCCTTATGCCACGAAGAAATTCCACAGACCATAGAAGAAAAAAAGACTCTTTTATACGATCATAAAATTGCTGTCTGGGATGTCATTGCAAAATGCGATATTATCGGTTCCAGCGACAGTTCCATCAGAAATGTGGTTCCAAATGATATGAGACTGATTCTTGATCATGCACCGATTAAACAGATTTATGCCAATGGCGGCAAGGCTTATGAACTGTATATGCGCTACTGCTACCCGGACTGCCAAAGAGAGATCATCAAACTGCCCTCCACCAGTCCCGCCAACGCTGCATTTTCCATGGAGCGGTTACTTGAGGCATGGCATGGCTGCATCCGGGGCTGAGCCGACAAAGAGCATATCACAAAGGAGTACACATTATGGATATTTTACACACACCAATTTATAAAGGACGCCCAAAGGATTGCAGTGGGCGTCTGGAAAAAGAAATTCGCACCTATGACCTTCTGGATGAACTTTGCATCCCCTATGTTCGTATTGAACATGAAGCACTTCCCACCATTGAAGCCTGCCATGACGTAGACACAAGACTGGACATCCACGTCTGCAAGAACCTCTTTCTGTGCAATACACAGAAAACCACCTTTTATATGCTGATGATGCCGGGGGAAAAGAAGTTCCGGACGAAGATTGTCTCGAAGCAGCTGGGTGTCGCAAGGCTTTCCTTTGCCCCGGAAGAATTCATGGAAGAGTTCCTCGATATCACCCCAGGCTCCGTCAGCGTCATGGGGCTGATGAACGATAAGGAAAATCGCGTACAGCTTCTGATGGACCGGGACCTTCTGCAGGAGGAATACTTAGGCTGTCACCCCTGCATCAACACTTCCAGCATAAAACTTACAACGAAAGATTTGCTGGAGAAATTTTTGCCGGCGGTTCACCATGAAGCAATTTATGTAGATATATAACAAGTACAAGTTCTCGCTATATATGGGCAAAAGCCTTAACTCATTGTAAGGACACTTATATCAAATCCTTTATTCTTATTGAAATCGTAGTAAAAGCAGAAAGACGAGGGAGAAAAATGGAATTTAGAAAAGCAACCGAAGAAGATATTCCCATTCTGACAGAAATATCCAAATCTGCATTTCATTCAGATGTTTCTGTAGGTGGAAAGGAAAAGGATGGTCCTCCCGGATATGATTCCTGTCAATGGTATAGGGATATGATGAAAGAGAATCATCTTTTCACATACACAGATCACAAGGAGATCATCGGCGGAGCAGTCCTGTTTACAGAAAAATCAAACCTTTATATTGGCAGAATTTTTATCTCTCCCAGGTTCTTTCGGAAAGGATATGGACAGCTGCTCATGCAGGAGATAGAAAATTATTTTCCGGATATCAATAAGATAAAACTGGATACACCGGTATGGAATTCTCGAACCAATCGCTTTTATCGCAAGTGCGGGTATACGGAAATAAACAGGGATCAGGAAGCCGTTTATTACGAAAAGGACGGAAGCCAGCTTCTCTGCTGAGCGTAGATTCCACATATATACTGTTAAAGGTCTTCGCTTAGGTTGCAGGAAAAACAATATTCTTCGCAGATTCCCCCCGTCCCACATGCCGGATCATTCGCTCCACCTGCGGCAGCATATTGACCGGTCGAAGCAGAACCTGCGGATGTTCTGTGGCATATACTTGGAAAGACGCACCCAAAGGAAAACCCTCTTTTGAAAATCGCACGGAAGAATTTAAGCAGGTGTTACTGAATATTAAAGATCTGGCGAAAAGAATTGGTTTTAAAAATTTTTCCTCGATTTTTCATAAAGCCTATGAAGCATTATGTGGTAATTTATATGGGGAAGATCCTGTCTTACCAATAAATCTGTCTGAGGAATTCAGGGGCATCTATCTGTCAGTCATGATGGCAGATGTGTTTGGTGCAATGGAATCATGGAATGACTCTCCACCATATTATGCTCACGAAGAGGGGTTAGATAAAGAGTATAATGAACTGTCCGATCAATTATTGGAACAGTTGCGGTATAACCTCATGTACGTTGTCAACGAATGCTAAAGCAATTTCAATACTACCAATTTTGTCTGTACTATTTGACCGTAAAGTACGGTTATTTTTCAAATTTTGCGATTTTTCCCGTAGAGCAGAGGGAATTATACGGGTGGTTTTTCAGTTTTCCATTTTCACCCGTACGGACAGGCAGAATTGTAC
>CAMFDG010000008.1 GCA_945949045.1 uncultured Lachnospiraceae bacterium | reverse complement strand
GAGGTTGTTATTATTCTTCTCGCTGCGTTTCTTTCCTTTAAGACAACAAAGCAGGAAACACGTACCAAGAACCATTTTACATGGGGGGCCATTCAGGAGGTGGCGGTGCTGTTTATCGGCATTTTTATTACGATGCAGCCGGCCTTGATGATTTTGAAGGCAAATGGTGCAAAGCTCGGGCTGACCCATCCTTGGCAGATGTTCTGGACCACCGGCGCCCTGTCAAGTTTTCTGGATAATACGCCTACCTACATGGTATTTCTCACTACAGCCGGAACCCTTGGCTCTGCAACGGGAATTGCCACTACGGTTGGAGAAATTGCGACCAAGATGCTTATGGCAATCTCCTGTGGTGCTGTATTTATGGGAGCCAACAGCTATATCGGAAATGCGCCGAACTTTATGGTGAAGTCGATTTCCGATGAAAATGGTGTCAAAATGCCATCCTTCTTTGGCTACATCCTGTGTGCACTGAAGTATTTGATTCCGCTGTTTATAATTGATACACTGGTGTTCTTTTTGAGATGAGATAGGAGGGAAAAGCGATGGAAAACGAACGTGAAATGTGTGAAAAGCTTGCCAACCGAATCTATGATCTGGATGCCAGGGTGTATAAGGCTTCGGGGTCCGTCCTTGGACGAACGCTTTCCGGCAGTCAGGAGCATAATATAGAGGATCTGGTTATTCTGATCATGTCTAACCCGCAGGGCCATCTCCTTCGAAGCCAGATGGCGCTGATCGGCAATATGGCGCGGAGTATCCGTGACAAGAAGGTTCGCCATGATCTGATGATCGAATATAATGAGATTCTTGAGCAGATTGCAGCACTTCCGAGAAGTTTCGGGTCTGTTGATATTGTCGATAAGGACCTGGCAGAATTAAATTCCTCTCTGCTGAACCGAAAATTCCAGGAGAAGGATCACCTGGTCATCTGTATCAGCCGTTCTCATGGAAGCGCAGGAACAGATATTGGATTTGCCCTTTCGGAAGCATTAAGGATCAATTATTACGATGAGGATGTGCTGAATCAGATCCTTACCAGAAAGGATACCAATGAATCGGGTACAGACAAGGAGAAAGTGAGTGATTTCAGCAGATATCACGGGCTCCCGAAAAAGGATGCGCTGTTTTTCCGGCAGAGCGATCTGATCTGTGAACTTGCTAAAAAAGAGGATATGATCGTGATGGGACGATGTGCAGATGTGGTTTTAACCGGACGTCATATCCCGCATATCAGTATTTATATCACGGCCCCCATGGGAGTTCGGGTGCGTCGTATGATGGAACTGAAAAATATGGATTTAAAGCAGGCATTAAACATGGTTCGAAGGATGGATCATAAGCATCAGGAATATTACCATGCTTACACCGGAAGACGATGGGGAGATGCCATAAATTACGATCTCTGTATCAACAGTGCCTGCTATGGTATTGACGAGTCGGTGGAACTGATCGAGCGTTTGATCAACCGTCATGCTAAGCCGGATCACCATAAAAAAGAAGAAAAGTCTTAATCGGGAGGTTCACAGAAAGGGCTGTGTTATTTTGCACAGCTCTTTTTAGTTCATTTTACTTATTCCCTTGGAGTATAGTTTTATGTTATAATGTGACGTATGTTTTATAATTTACCAGTGAAAAGGAGTTATTTATGAGTGCATCAACGATTTGTATTATGATTACGATTGTAGTCTATCTGCTGTTAGTGCTGGCAGTAGGCTTCCACTTCGCCAGAAAGAATGAATCGGTATCGGATTTCTATCTGGGCGGGCGTAAGCTGGGCCCCCTTGTGACGGCCATGAGTGCAGAGGCCTCGGATATGTCCAGCTACCTGCTGATGGGACTGCCGGGACTTGCCTATCTGACGGGTGTGGCAGATGTAGGCTGGACGGTGATCGGTCTTGGAGTGGGAACCTATTTGAACTGGCTGTTTACGGCACGGAGGCTTCGCCGTTATACCCATGTCACGAAGTCCTTTACGTTACCACAGTTTTTCTCAAAAAGATTTCACGATGATAAGAATATTATCTGTGCGATTGCGGCAGTCATTATTATTATCTTTTTTATTCCGTATACGGCTTCCGGTTTTGCTGCCTGCGGAAAGCTCTTTGGATCATTGTTTAATGCCAACTATATGACAGCAATGATCATTTCTGCAATTGTCATTGTGGCCTATACCGCGGCCGGAGGATTTCTTGCGGCATCCACAACAGACTTTATTCAGAGTATTATTATGACAATTGCGCTGCTGTTTGTACTGGTATTTTCAACGATTTCCGCCGGTGGTGTCGGTGCTGTCCTTGAGAATGCCAGGGCTTTGCCGGGATATCTTTCCGCAACCCATACCTTTGTACAGGATACGGCAAGTGCAAAGCCCTATACCTTCCTTCAGATCATCTCCACGCTGGCCTGGGGGCTGGGTTATTTTGGTATGCCGCATATTCTGCTTCGGTTTATGGCGATTGAGGATGAAAAGAAGTTAAAGCTTTCCCGCCGGGTTGCCTCTGTCTGGGTTGTGATCGCCATGGCAGTTGCTGTTCTTATTGGTATTGTCGGCAGAGGACTCACTGCAAACGGAATGATTGCGCAGCTTACCGGTTCTGACAGTGAAACGATTATTGTGAAGGTTGCACACCTTCTCTCTACCTACGGATATTTTCCGGCATTGATGGCAGGCCTGATTCTTGCCGGCATTCTTGCAAGTACCATGTCCACTGCAGATTCACAGCTTCTGGCAGCATCCTCCAGTGTATCTCAGAATATCATGCAGGAAGCTCTCCATATGAACGTATCTAAGAAGACCAGCATGCTGGTTGCCAGACTGACGGTTATTGTGATTGCAGTCATTGCCATTTTTATTGCGAGAGATCCGAACAGTTCGGTATTTGAAATCGTATCCTTTGCATGGGCGGGCTTTGGTGCAGCCTTTGGTCCGGTAGTCATCTGTGCGCTCTTCTGGAAGAGAGCTACCTGGCAGGGAGCATTGTCCGGCATGATTGCAGGAGGCGTGAGCGTATTTGTATGGAAATATCTGATTGCTCCGATGGGCGGTGTATTTGCAATCTATGAGCTGCTCCCGGCCTTCCTCGTAGGCCTTGTGGTCATCGTTGTGGTAAGTCTTCTTACCAAGGCGCCGGGACAGGAGATTATTGATGAATTTGAACTGGCGAAAGGGTCGGAGGAAATCGAATAATTAACTTTTTAGGTCTATTCAGACTTCTTTCGAATCGTTATCTCCTTTTTGAATGGCTATCTGGGCGATACAGAATGGTTATTTTGTATGCGCCCCGTACATTTTGGTTTATTACATTTGGAGAGAAAAAAATGGGCGGTAGGAACTAATAATTTCCTATACGCCCATTTTTTGACATGATAGATTCCAAATCTGGGCGCATAGCAAATAACTTGTCTCTGCCGCCCATATATCCCTTGATTTTCATGGAGATTCCATTTCTGGTGGGCGTATAGAAAAAAATTTATTCTCACCGCCCAATTACATCTGGTGACGTACCACCTTATACTCATCTCCGGATCGGAAGAAGGGACATTCCCTATAACTGCTCTGCATAAAGCGAGCCATATCATCCTCATCCATATTGACGGAGCAGTAGTAGGCCTCGTCCTCCTCGTCATATTCGTTGTATGCACAAAAATCACAGCTGGTTTTCATAGAATTCCTTTCTTTTTGGAGCATCGGCACATGCGGAATTTGCCTGCGGCAAATGGTCCGGCGCTGTATGGCAGATTTTCTGAGAAAACCTGCCGCATTTGTGGAATATTAAATGAATTGGTTCAGGTTCCCGTCATAGTGATAGTCTACAGAGGCAAGTGCTTCTTTGATACTGTCCTCTGTGGTCATGTAAGCACCTGCCAGTTCCGCAAGGCTTGGGTAGTTGTCCCGAAGCTGTGTGTTGACGACACTGAGCAGCATGACTGGATCTTTTGGTAAATTCATAAGAAGGTCTCCTTTCTAAGAATAGCGGTCTCATCCCTTATTGAAGTGAATTCAGCAAATTTTGGAGGTAATCCCGGTAGGCGTCTGCCACGGAAGCAGGCGAAAAAATGCGAACCTTGCCGGATAATCCCGTAAGCCAGCCGAAGAACTGCGGACTGACGGCAATATCGGCCCGGGCCAGTACATGATCTTCGTCATAGGGGCGGAGTGCGACATCCTTTCCAAACCGGTCGATGATGACACCGGTCATGGAATTGTCACACAGAAGCTGGATGGTTTTCTCTTCGCCGGCAAACATTCCGAAGGTTTTTCTGGAATAGGCAGCCACATCAATCTGATCGTAGGCATCTCGGCCGTCACGTTCCTCTTCGGTCAATTCAATGTCAAGCATCTTGTCTACCCGGTAATGTTTCATCAGACCTGCCTGGCTGTCGAAGGCAACCAGATAGTAATTTTCGTCATCCCAGGTCAAAAGCCATGGGCTGACATGATAAAAGGCCCCATCCTTTCGCAACTGCATTTGTTTTTTTACATCCCAGTCAAAGTAGTGAAAACGGATCCGGACATTGTCTGCGATAGCAGAATAGATGACATCCACGTTGTAGTAGATCTTCTCATTGGCGGTCTTGTTCCGATCCGTGACAACCACCTGGCGCTGTAACGCATGGGCGTTGTGGTCACTGACAAAGCGCTCCAGCTTGCCGATCAGCTCTCTGGATTTCTTCGTAGTGATGAATTTGGAGGACTGGACCAGATCTACCAGAAGCTTTACCTCAGGCAGTTCAAATTCGCGGCTCAACAGCCGGTAACCATTGCCGGGACCATTACCGTGAACGATATCAAAACCATAGTCACAAAGAGTCTCGATATCGCTGTAAATGCTTTTGCGCTCCGCCTTGATTCCGTTTGCGGAAAGATGCGAGATGATCTGTGTGGTTGTTACACTGTGGAATTCATCGGTATGGTGCCGCAGATAATCCAGAATATATAAAATTTTTTGCTTTTGATTCGTTGATTTTGGCATAAGGTTATTATAGCATAAGTAACCGAATGTTCAACCAGGGAGTTGAAGTTATAGTACCATATATAAAAAGCAGGTTCGAATGAACCTGCTTTTGAATGATCGATTTATCGTTTGCAGTTTGTAGCCGCCTCAATGAATCCGCGGAATAAAGGATGCGGCCGGTTCGGTCTGGATTTAAGCTCCGGGTGAGCCTGGGTTGCAATGAACCACGGGTGATCCGGAATTTCGATCATCTCAACGATTCTTCCATCCGGGGAAGTACCGCAAAGCTTCATTCCGTGCTCAGTCAGGGCTGCGCGGTAATCGTTGTTGACCTCGTAGCGGTGACGATGGCGCTCGGAGATTTCCTCTTTGCCGTAAACCTCATAGGCCCTGGAGGTTTTGTCCAGAATGCACGGATAAGCGCCGAGACGTAAGGTGCCGCCGATATCTTCCACACCGTTTTGATCCGGCATCAGGGCAATGACCGGATGGGTGGTGTTGGGATCTAACTCGATACTGTGGGCATCGTTGAAGCCGCAGACATGTCTTGCGAATTCGATGATGGCAACCTGCATGCCAAGGCATAAACCAAGATACGGGATATGGTTCTCTCTTGCATAGCGGGCAGCGAGAATCTTGCCTTCGACACCGCGGATGCCGAAGCCGCCGGGAACTAAGATACCATTCACATCGCCTAATACTTCATCCACATTGTCGACATTTAATTCCTCGGAATCCACCCACTTGATGTCAATGGTGGTGTGAAGAGGGATACCGCCGTGCTTTAAGGCTTCCACAACGGAGATATAAGCATCGTGTAATGAGGTGTACTTTCCGACTAATGCAATCTTGACCTCCTTGTCCGGATGGCGAAGATCGTTGACCATCTGCTTCCAATCTTCCAGATCCGGCTCGGGACAATCCAGATGTAAGCACTCGCAGGCAACCTTGGCCAGGTTTTCTTTCTCCATGGCAAGAGGTGCTTCATAGAGATATTCCACATCCAGATTCTGCAGTACATGGGAGCTTGGAACATTACAAAACAGTGCAATCTTGTCCTTGATGCCCTGATCTAAGGGCTGTTCGGAGCGGCAGACAATGATATCCGGCTGGATACCCATTCCCTGAAGCTCTTTGACACTGGCCTGGGTAGGCTTTGTCTTAAGTTCTCCCGAAGCCCGGATATATGGGATCAGGGTTACGTGGCAGAGAATGGCATTTTCATGGCCCACTTCGTGCTGGAACTGGCGGATGGCCTCTAAGAAGGGCTGACTTTCGATATCGCCGACGGTTCCGCCGACTTCTATGATTGCGATATGCATATCATCCGAGGTAAAGTTGCGGTAAAAACGGCTCTTGATCTCATTGGTGATGTGGGGAATGACCTGAACGGTTCCTCCGCCGTAATCTCCGCGGCGCTCCTTCTGAAGCACGGACCAGTAGACTTTACCGGTGGTGACATTGGAATTCTTGGTCAGGCTCTCATCAATGAATCGCTCGTAGTGACCTAAATCCAGATCGGTTTCTGCTCCGTCATCGGTGACGAACACCTCTCCGTGCTGGATCGGGTTCATGGTTCCCGGGTCAATGTTGATGTATGGGTCGAATTTCTGCATGGTCACCTTGTAGCCCCGGGCCTTCAGCAGACGCCCGAGGGATGCGGCCGTGATTCCTTTTCCGAGACCGGATACAACTCCGCCGGTGACAAAGACGTATTTTACTGGCATAATTTTCCTCCTCAAAGTAATATGCATATATTTTACAAATGATATAACCCATATAGTATACCGCCTGTCAAAAAAATATTCCACACTTTTTTAGAAAAACTTTAGAAAGAACAAGAAAACTTCACCAACAAAATGTTGATTTTACCTATTCTTTTACATATAATAGTAAACGTATCACAAGAAAAAGATAGGTGCAGCCTGTCTGCACGCGTGGAGGTACTATGGACAATCATACACCGAATGATTACAACAATGGTAATTATAACGGCAATTTTAATGGAAATAATAACGGCAATTATAACGGTCCCGAAGGCGGCAACAACGGAGACAATAATAACAACAAGAAGAACAATCGCAACGGGCAGATGATCCTGAGCTTTATTATGGTTACTCTGGTTGCGCTGTTCTTTCTGTCCTTTTTCTCTAACAAATTTTCCCAGATGAGTACGAAGGAAACTACATACTCGGAATTTTTAGAGCAGTTGGACAAACAGAACGTAAAGAGTGTGGAATTTGATTCCTACGAGCTGGATTACACTCTGGTAAAGGATAAGGCTTCCTATGAGATTACCTACTATACAGGTCTTGTGAATGACCCTGACCTGATTCCGGCTTTAAAGGAAGCAAAGACCACGGATGGAAAGAGCATTGAGATTTCTGCCAAGGTACCGGATAATACCTCTACCTGGATCATCAATATCTTAAGTTTTGTCATTCCGCTGATTCTGTTATGGATCCTGTTTGGCTTCCTGATGAAGAAGATGAGCGGCGGAGCTATGGGGGTGGGAAAGACCACTGCCAAGGTGTATGTGGAGAAAACCACTGGCGTGACCTTTAAGGATGTGGCCGGTCAGGATGAGGCCAAGGAATCCCTGCAGGAGGTTGTGGATTTCCTGCACAATCCCAAGAAGTACCGGGATATCGGAGCGAAGCTGCCCAAGGGAGCCCTTCTTGTGGGACCTCCCGGAACCGGTAAGACTCTTCTTGCCAAGGCTGTGGCGGGGGAGGCTAACGTCCCGTTTTTCTCCCTGGCAGGATCTGATTTCGTGGAGATGTTTGTGGGTGTCGGTGCTTCCCGTGTGAGAGATTTATTTAAGGAAGCCCAGAAGATGGCTCCGTGTATTATCTTTATTGATGAGATCGATGCCATTGGTAAGAGCCGTGACAGCCGTTATGGCGGAGGAAATGATGAACGCGAGCAGACCTTGAACCAGCTGCTGGCGGAGATGGACGGCTTTGATCCATCGAAAGGAATTTTAATTCTGGCAGCAACGAACCGGCCGGAGGTATTAGACAAGGCGCTGCTTCGTCCGGGCCGTTTTGACCGCAGGATCATCGTGGATAAGCCGGATCTGAAAGGGCGTCTGGAGACGCTCAAGGTCCATTCCAAGGATGTCCACATGGATGAGACAGTGGATCTGGATGCACTGGCATTGGCAACTGCCGGTCTGGTGGGATCGGATCTTGCCAATATGATCAATGAAGCGGCGATCAATGCCGTGAAAAACGGACGGAAATTTGTCAACCAGTCGGATCTGTTTGAGGCCTTTGAGCTGGTGGCTGTGGGCGGTAAGGAGAAAAAGGATCGCGTCATGAGTGATAAGGAGCGTAAGATTGTCTCCTACCACGAAGTGGGACACGCGCTGGTATCGGCTCTCCAGAAAAATACGGAGCCGGTACAGAAGATTACCATTGTGCCCCGGACCATGGGAGCACTTGGCTATACCCTGCAGACTCCGGAGGAGGAGAAATACCTGGAGACCAAGGATGAACTGCTGGCTAAGATCACGACCTATATGGCAGGCCGCGCGGCGGAGGTTCTGGTATTTCATTCTGCCACCAGCGGTGCAGCCAATGATATAGAGCAGGCTACCAAGATTGCCCGTGCCATGGTTACCATGTACGGTATGTCTGACAAGTTTGGCATGATGTGCCTTGCCACTGTGGAGAATCAGTATCTGGACGGCAGAGCCGGACTGATCTGTGGCGAAGATACTGCCGGACAGATTGATGAAGAGGTTCTGGATATCATCAATTCCAGCTACGATAAGGCGATGCAGCTGCTGACAGAAAACCGTGACATTCTGGATCATATCAGTGAATACCTGTATGAGAAGGAGACCATTACCGGTAAGGAATTTATGAAGATCTTCCGGGAGATGAAGGGACTTCCCCAGGAGGATGATAAGAAACCGGAAGATACAGCCGTTCAATCGGGATCGAATCCGGAGGGCTCAGCAGAGGATGGAATCCTGTAGCCCACACCAAGAGGTAAAATATGTTCGATATTCAAGAGGAACTTCGTAAACTCCCGGATCAGCCGGGAGTTTATCTTATGCACGATGCGTCGGATGCAATCATATATATCGGAAAAGCAGTCAGCTTAAGAAAACGTGTGCGCCAATATTTTCAGCCCAGCCATGACGAGGGAATCAAAAAGAGACAGATGGTGGGGCACATTGCAAGATTTGAGTATATTGTCACGGATTCAGAACTGGAGGCTTTGGTTCTGGAGTGCAACCTGATCAAGGAGCACCGGCCGAAATATAATACCATGCTGAGGGATGATAAAACTTATCCCTACATCCGGGTGACCATGGGGGAAGCATACCCCCGTGTGCTTTTTTCCAGACAGCTCAAAAAAGACAAATCACGTTATTTCGGCCCCTACACCAGCGCGGGAGCCGTCAAGGATACCATAGAACTGATCAACAAAATTTATAAACTCCGTACCTGCAGCCGGAAGCTGCCGAAGGAAATCGGGGCAGAGAGAGCCTGCCTGAATTATCATATCCATCAGTGTTCGGCCCCCTGTCAGGGATATATCAGCAAAGAGGAATATGCAGGGCAGGTGGCCGGGGCTTTGGATTTCCTGAACGGCAGCTACGGGCCCGTGATGAAAGAACTGCAAAATCATATGCAGGAGGCCTCGGACGCTCTGGAATTCGAGAAAGCCATGGAATACCGGGATCTTCTCGAAAGTGTGAAGCAGATTGCCCAGAAGCAGAAGATGACCAATACGGACGGCGAGGATAAGGATATCATCGCCATGGCCAGTGATGATACGGATGCTGTGGTACAGGTCTTTTTTATCCGCGGTGGAAAAATTATCGGCAGAGACCATTTTCATGTGCGGGTGGGAACAGAGGAAAGCTCCGGTGATATTCTGGTGAATTTTGTGAAGCAGTTCTATTCCGGAACGCCTTTTATCCCCCGGGAGATCATGCTGCAGGAAGAGGTTGCGGACATTCCGCTTCTGGAGGAGTGGCTTTCCCAAAAGCGCGGACGGAAGGCATCCATTCGTATTCCACAGAAGGGCATGAAGGAAAAACTGGTGGAGCTGGCAGCGAAAAACGCCCAGCTGGTTTTGAGCCAGGATAAGGAGAAAATAAAGCGCGAGGAGGGACGCACCATCGGCGCTGTGAAGGAGATTGCAGGACTTCTGGGACTTTCGGAGATTAACCGGATGGAGGCCTATGACATTTCAAATATCAGTGGCTTCGAGTCCGTGGGCTCCATGGTGGTGTACGAGCATGGAAAACCAAAGCGGAGCGATTATCGCAAGTTTAAACTCCGCACCGTTCAGGGGCCGGATGATTACGCCTCCATGCATGAGGTGCTGACCAGACGCTTTACCCATGGCATGCAGGAGATGGAGAAACTTAAGGACAAACAGATGCCGGATGAGGTGGGGAGTTTTACCCGGTTTCCGGATCTGATCCTGATGGACGGTGGCCGCGGGCAGGTGAATATCTGTCTTAGGGTTTTGGAGGAATTGGGGCTTGATATTCCGGTGTGCGGTATGGTAAAGGATGATAATCACCGCACAAGAGGGATATACTTTCATAATAGGGAGATCCCCATTGACCGACACGGGGAAGGCTTTATGCTGATCACCCGCATCCAGGATGAGGCTCACCGTTTTGCCATCGAATATCACCGTTCCCTTCGCTCTAAGTCGCAGGTTCATTCTGTGCTGGATGACATCGAGGGAATCGGACCGGCAAGGCGGAAGGCGCTGATGAGAAAATTTCAGTCGCTGGACAGTATCCGTAAGGCTTCGGTGGAGGAACTGGCGGATACAGAGAGCATGAATCTGGCTGCGGCACAGAAGGTATATGATTTTTTCCATTCTTCCGGGGATCCGGCATAATATTGCGGCAAAGGAAAAAGCATGGTACAATTATTTCAATGAATCGTTATGAATAGAGGGGGAACAGTATGATTAAAAGCAGTGTGAGTGTTGCAAAAATTGCAGAATTACTTGATCTTAAAAACTTTACCAGTGATATTCATTTGAAAAAGTGCAAGATTATGACCAGTGATGTTAACCGACCGGCGCTGCAGCTGGCCGGGTATTTTGAGCATTTTGAGGAAAAACGTGTACAGATTATTGGAAATGTGGAGTATGCGTATATCCGTCAGATGAGCGAGGAGGAGAAGAAGATCCGCTATGGCGCGTTTCTGAAATTTGATATGCCCTGTGTGATTTTCTGCAGGGATCTGGAACCGGATCCGGTTTTTTTGGAAGAGGCTATGGCCAATGGCGTTCCGGTGCTGGGAACGGGCCGGCAGACCTCGGAATTTATGGCAGAGCTCATCTATACTCTGGGTGAACAGCTGGCACCATGTATCACCATTCACGGAGTGCTGGTGGATGTATACGGGGAAGGACTGATGATCACAGGGGACAGCGGAATCGGTAAGAGTGAGGCCGCTCTGGAATTGATTCGCAGAGGACACCGTCTGGTAACGGATGATGTGGTGGAGATCCGGAAGATCAATGAGCACACCTTAATTGGTACATCGCCGGATGTGACCAGACATTTTATTGAGCTACGCGGCATCGGCATCATCGATGTCAAGACGCTTTACGGTGTGGAGTGTGTGAAGGAAAAGCAGCAGATCGATCTGGTCATCAAGCTGGAGGACTGGCAGAAGGATGCGGATTATGACAGACTTGGTCTGGAAGAGGAATATATCGAATATCTGGGAAACAAGGTGGTCTGCCATTCCCTGCCGATCCGGCCGGGACGGAATCTTGCAGTCATCTGCGAGACGGCAGCAGTCAACCACCGCCAGAAGAAGATGGGCTACAATGCCGCACAGGAGCTGTACCGCAGAGTGCAGGCCAATATGACAAGAAATATGGATGATGATGAATAGTTACGAAGTAAGCAGGAAAGAGGTTTTGAGACATGGATAGAAAGAGTGCGTGGGAAAAATATCCCGCAGGAGAAAAAAGAAATCAGGTATTTGCTTTCGCGGAGGAATACCGAAAATTCCTTTCCGCCTGCAAGACGGAGAGAGAATGTGCCAGGGCTTTTTATGACAGAGCCAGAGAAAAGGACTTTGTGGATCTGGAGGGACTGATCGCGGCAAAACAGCAGGTGAAGCCGGGAGATAAAATTGTTGCATGCAATATGGGAAAGGGGCTTGCTCTTTTTGTGATTGGACAGAAGCCTCTTGAGGAAGGCATGAATATTCTGGGAGCACATATTGACTCCCCGCGCATGGATTTAAAACAGGTTCCGCTGTATGAAAATACGGATCTGGCCATGCTGGATACCCACTACTATGGCGGTGTGAAGAAATACCAGTGGGTGACCCTGCCTCTGGCACTGCACGGTGTGATCTGTAAGAAGGATGGGACTACGGTTTCTGTCAATATCGGCGACAAGCCCGGGGATCCGGTATTTGGCGTGAGTGATCTTTTGATTCATCTGTCCGGAGAGCAGATGGAGAAAAAGGCTGCCAAGGTCATTGAGGGGGAAAATCTGGACCTTTTGATCGGGAGCATTCCGGCAGAGGAGTGCGGTGAAAAGACAGGGGAAAAGAAAAAAGAGCGTGTAAAAGCAAATATTCTGGATATACTTTCGAAGGAGTATGGCATTGAGGAGGAGGATTTCCTCTCTGCAGAGATCGAAGTGGTGCCGGCGGGAGAGGCCAGGGATTACGGCTTTGACCGGAGTATGATCATGGGCTACGGTCACGATGACAGAGTCTGTGCGTATCCGTCCTTTGAGGCAATTCTGCAGGTGGAGGCACCGGAGTATACCAGCGTCTGTCTGCTGGTGGATAAGGAGGAGATCGGAAGTGTCGGAGCCACCGGCATGCAGTCCCGCTTCTTTGAAAATACGGTGGCGGAGGTATTGAATCTGACCGGGGCATATTCGGAGCTTGCACTGCGCCGGGCGATGAAGAATTCCAAAGTGCTTTCCTCCGATGTCTCGGCGGCCTTTGACCCGAATTATCCTTCTGTGATGGAGAAAAGAAATTGTGCTTATTTCGGAAAGGGTATTGTATTCAATAAATATACCGGCTCAAGAGGCAAGTCCGGCTCCAATGATGCCAATGCGGAATATGTGGCAAAGCTCAGGAAAATCATGGATGACAATGAGGTTTCCTTCCAGACAGCAGAGCTGGGGAAGGTGGATCAGGGTGGTGGCGGAACCATTGCCTACATCCTTGCCAATTATAATATGAGTGTCATCGACAGCGGGGTTGCCGTGCTCAACATGCATGCCCCCTGGGAAATCATCAGCAAGGTGGATCTGTATGAGGCCTTAAGAGGCTATATTGCATTCTTAAAGGAGGCATAATGACACAGTTGATAGAGAAACTGAAAACGGCCTTCCCGGAGTTGGATATCCGGACTCATGAGCGGATGAGGGAGCACACCACATTTCGGATCGGAGGAGAGGCGGATATTTTTGTTTCTCCCCGTAAAACAGAGCTGGCACCGCTCCTTGCCATGGCCCGAGAGGAACATATTCCGGTGACTGTGGTCGGAAACGGCAGCAATCTGCTGGTGTCAGATCAGGGAATCCGGGGGCTTGTGGTGGAAATTGGATCCGGCATGGCGGACATTTCTGTTCAGGGGAATACGATCACCGCCGGCGCGGGAGCACTGCTTTCCAAAACTGCCAATGCGGCTGCGGCTGCCGGCCTTGGCGGCATGGAGTTTGCAGCGGGGATTCCCGGAAGCATCGGAGGTGCCGTGACTATGAACGCAGGTGCCTACGGCGGAGAAATGAAGGATATCTTAAGACAGGTGAAGGTCATGACGCCGGAGGGGCAGATGAAGACATTGTCGGTGGAAGAACTTGCCCTTGGCTACCGGCATAGCTGTATTCCGGAAAACGGATACGTGGTTGTGGAGGCAGAAATCGCTCTTTTTGAAAAGCCGCAGGAACAGATTCGCGCCCTTATGGCGGAACTGGCAGCCAAAAGGAGAGAGAAGCAGCCTCTGGAATATCCCAGCGCAGGCAGCACCTTTAAACGTCCGGAAGGGTATTTTGCCGGGAAACTGATCATGGATGCGGGACTTCGGGGATACACAGTGGGAGGAGCCCAGGTGTCGGAGAAGCACTGCGGTTTTGTGATCAACCGGGGAGATGCCACGGCAGCGGATGTGAAAAGGCTGATGGAGGAAGTTCAGAGAAAGGTTTATGAGAAGTACGGCGTCACTTTGGAGCCGGAAGTGAAGATGATCGGGGAATAGGAGGCAGCAGGATGCGTTTTGTAATTGTGACGGGCATGTCGGGAGCCGGCAAGAGCACGGCAATGAAAATGATGGAGGACATGGGATTTTTCTGTATCGATAATCTCCCCATCCCTCTGCTGGATAAGCTGGTGGATTTTACGACAAATTTTAATTCCCAGAATAAAGATATTGCCATCGGGATCGATGCCAGGAGCGGAGAACGCCTGGATACCGTAGACGACATGCTGGAGATTTTGCGGCAGAAGGATGTGAAATATGAGATCCTGTTTCTGGATGCAGAGGATGGTGTGCTTGTTAAGCGATATAAGGAGACGAGACGCAACCACCCGCTGGCACCGGGAGAACGGGTAGACAAGGGAATTGATCTGGAACGAAAAAAGATGGAGTATCTGAAAACGAAGGCGGATTACATCATTGATACCAGCCGCCTGCTGACCAGAGAGCTGAAGGCGGAACTGGAGAAGATTTTTGTGCAGGATGGCAGCTTTAACAGCATGTTTGTCACGATTCTTTCCTTCGGCTTTAAATATGGAATCCCGGAAGACTCCGATATTGTGATGGATGTTCGTTTTCTTCCCAATCCCTATTATGTGGAGGGCCTTCGTCCGAAAACCGGAAATGATGTGGAAATTCAGCAGTACGTCATGCAGTTTCCGGAGGCAAAGCAGTTTTTGGACCAGTTTGAACAACTGGTGAACTTCCTGATTCCGAATTATATTTCCGAGGGAAAGAACCAGCTGGTTATTTCCATTGGCTGTACCGGGGGAAAACACCGTTCCGTGACACTGGCCAACGAACTGTACAAGAGACTCGGCGCCTGTACAAATCGAAGCTATGGACTTAAGATCGAGCACCGTGATATCGGCAAGGACGCGTTGAGAGGAAAGTAGCATGTCATTTTCAAGTGAAGTAAAGGCAGAACTGGCCGGACAGTATGGACGAAGCAGGCACTGCCAGCTGGCGGAGCTGGCGGGAATGCTGGAGCTGGAAGGCCATGTGGATGAGGCCACCGGAGAGGTTTCGCTGGAGACGGAGAATTCCCTGCTTCTGGAAAAATACGGGATTCTGCTGAAGAAGGCTTTCGGAACCGGAGAAAGAAAGCTCCTTTCTGCGCTTCATTGGGAGGAAGAGGGCTTTTGCGGTATTCCTTTAAATGAGAGAAGAGCCAACGGCCTTCTGGTGCAGCGGACCTGCTGTAAGAGGGCTTTTATCCGGGGGGCCTTTATGGCGGCCGGTTCCATCAGCAATCCCAACAGATCTTACCACTTTGAGATTGTCTGCCGTTCTATGGAACAGGCTATGCAGCTGCAGGAGTTGATGGCTTCCTTTGAAGCTGAAGCCAAAATTGTAGAGCGCAAGGACCGCTATGTGGTCTACCTGAAGGAGGGCTCCCAGATTGTGGACATGCTCAATGTCATGGAGGCCTATGTCTCCCTTATGAATCTGGAGAATGTGCGGATCTTAAAGGAGATGCGTAACTTTGTCAACCGCAAGGTGAACTGTGAGACCGCCAATATCAACAAGACTGTCAGCGCTGCAGTGCGGCAGCTGGAGGACATTAAAAGAATCCGTGATACCATCGGATTTGATGAACTTCCTGCACCCCTTTCGGAGATGGCACAGCTTCGCCTGGAGCACCCGGATGCCAGCCTGAAGGAACTTGGAGCCTATGCGGATCCACCGGTGGGAAAATCCGGCGTGAATCACAGACTTCGCAAACTCTCCGCCATTGCGGAGGAACTGTAAAAAATAAGTTGTGAGGATTGCAGTATGAGTCAGAAATTATTGTTTATCATAAACCCCCATTCCGGGAAGGGCCAGATCAAAAATCATCTGGTGGATATTGTGGACATCATGGTGAAAGCGCACTTCGAGGTGACAATCTATACCACCCAGGACAGGGCGGATGCCACAAGAAAGGTCGTGGAGGATGGTGCAGGCTTTGATCGCATTGTCTGCAGCGGAGGTGACGGAACACTGGATGAGGTGATGACGGGGCTCATGGAGACGGACCTTCAGATTCCCATCGGTTATATCCCTGCGGGAAGTACCAACGATTTTGCCAATTCTCTGGGAATCTCGAAGGATATGTTAAAATCTGCGGAGGCAGCAGTTGGGGATCACCTTTTTCGTTGTGATGTAGGAGCTTTTAATTCCGATACCTTTGTTTATGTGGCGGCCTTTGGCATGTTTACAGAGGTATCCTACAAGACCTCCCAGCAGCTGAAGAATATCTTTGGCCATCTTGCCTACATTATGGAGGGGGTAAAGCAGCTTCATGATTTTACATCCTATAATGTGCAGGTGGAGCATGACGGGGAGGTATTTCAGGATGAATTTATTTATGGCATGATCACAAATTCACTGTCTGTGGGCGGTTTTAAGGGAATGACGGGAAACGACGTGAAACTGGATGACGGCGTTTTCGAGGTCTCCCTGATCAAAAAACCAAAGAATCCCATTGAACTGAATGAGATTCTGGCATGTCTGACCAATATGATCGACGATACGGATCTGATTTACTCTTTCAAAACCGATGAGGTGAGGATTACCTCCAAAAGCAAGGTGGCCTGGACTCTGGACGGAGAATTCGGCGGGGAACATGAAGAGGTAATTATCCGAAATCTGAAACGCAAGGCTGCAATTTTTTGTTAAAGTTTTAACTTTATTTTTTGAAAAAAATGTAATATAATCTAAATAACTTATGATTAGGAGGAAAATGAAATGTTAGTATCTGCAACAGAAATGCTTAAGAAAGCAAAAGCAGGCCACTATGCAGTTGGTCAGTTCAACATCAATAACTTAGAGTGGACAAAGTCGATCCTTCATACCGCAGAGGAGCTGAAGAGCCCGGTAATCCTTGGTGTATCCGAGGGCGCTGGTAAGTATATGACAGGCTTTGGCACCGTTGCAGCCATGGTGAAGGCGATGGATGCTGAGCTTGGAATTACGGTTCCGGTAGCACTTCATCTGGATCACGGTACCTATGAAGGATGCTATAAGTGTATTAAGGCCGGATTTACATCCATCATGTTTGATGGTTCTCATTACCCGATCGAAGAGAACGTTGCAAAGACAACAGAGCTTGTAAACGTTGCTCATGCAATGGGGATGTCCATCGAGGCTGAGGTAGGTTCCATCGGCGGAGAAGAAGATGGTGTTGTAGGAATGGGCGAGTGCGCAGATCCGGACGAGTGCAAGGCTATTGCAGACCTTGGTGTAGATATGCTTGCAGCAGGTATCGGTAATATTCATGGAAAATACCCGGAGAATTGGGCTGGACTGAGCTTCGAGACACTGGATGCTGTTCAGGCTAAGACCGGTGTTATGCCATTAGTTCTTCACGGTGGTACAGGTATCCCGGCAGATATGATCAAGAAGGCAATTTCCTTAGGCGTTGCCAAGATCAACGTGAACACGGAGTGTCAGCTTTCCTTTGCAGATGCTACACGTAAGTATATTGAGGCTGGAAAGGATCTTGAAGGCAAGGGCTTCGATCCGAGAAAGCTGCTTGCACCGGGCGCTGAGGCTATCAAGGCAACCGTTAAGGAGAAGATGGAGTTATTTGGTTCTGTAGGTAAAGCTGAGTAAAATTTCAAATTTTTTAAAAAAATGCTTGCAATTTGATTTGAAAAGTTGTATCTTAGTTTCAGACAATATGTGAGACATGAACGAGGGCGTTCCAACTAGGCTTGGAATGCCCCTTTTTTCATTCAGGCCTCATGTAAAAAATAAGATTACAATCAAGGGGATTTGATTGTTTGAAAAGAAAGGATGTTGTGAAGATGAGTGATTATTTTAACGTTGCAGACATTTTCGGTGAGAACGTATTCAACGATGCAGTAATGCAGGAACGCCTTCCGAAAAAGGTCTACAAGAAACTCCATGAAGTCATGGAAGAGGGAAAAGAACTTGATCTTGAGACTGCAGATGTAATTGCACATGAGATGAAGGAATGGGCTATCGAGAAGGGCGCTACCCATTATACCCATTGGTTCCAGCCGCTGACCGGCGTTACCGCTGAGAAGCATGATTCCTTTATTACCGCTCCAATGCCAAATGGCAAGGTGCTGATGAGCTTTTCCGGTAAGGAGCTGATCAAGGGTGAGCCGGATGCTTCTTCCTTCCCGTCAGGCGGTCTTCGTGCCACCTTCGAGGCAAGAGGTTATACAGCATGGGATTGTACCTCACCTGCTTTTGTACGTCAGGATGCTGCAGGCGCAACACTTTGCATTCCGACCGCGTTCTGTTCCTACACAGGAGAGGCCCTGGATCAGAAGACACCGCTTCTTCGTTCTATGGAAGCCATCAACGATCAGGCACTTCGTTTGCTGAGACTGTTTGGTAATACGACATCAAAGAAGGTTACACCTTCTGTTGGACCGGAGCAGGAGTACTTCATTGTTGACCGTGAGAAATACTTAAAGCGTAAGGATCTGATCTTTACCGGACGTACCCTTTTCGGTGCAATGCCTCCGAAGGGACAGGAGATGGACGATCATTACTTTGGTGCAATCCGTGAGAGAATTGCAGCGTACATGAAGGATGTAAATAAGGAGTTATGGAAGCTTGGTGTTGCAGCAAAGACACAGCACAATGAGGTAGCTCCGGCACAGCACGAGCTGGCTCCGATCTATGCAGAGTGTAATGTGGCTGTTGACCATAACCAGCTGACCATGGAGACCTTAAAGAAGGTTGCAGGACGTCACGGACTGCAGTGTCTGCTTCATGAGAAGCCCTTCGCAGGTGTCAATGGTTCCGGTAAGCACAACAACTGGTCCATCACAACAGATGACGGAATTAATCTTCTGGATCCGGGTGCTACACCACATGAGAACGTACAGTTCTTACTGGTTCTGACCTGTATCTTAAAGGCAATTGATGAGCATGCAGCATTGCTTCGCGCATCTGCAGCAGATGTGGGAAATGATCACAGACTTGGTGCAAATGAGGCACCACCGGCAATCCTTTCCGTATATCTGGGAGATCAGCTCGGCGATGTATTAAATCAGCTGGTAAGTACCGGAACAGCAACCCACAGCTTAGAGGGCGAAAAGCTGGAAACCGGTGTTAAGACAATTCCGGACTTTATGAAGGATGCTACGGATCGTAACCGTACTTCACCATTTGCTTTTACCGGAAATAAATTCGAGTTCCGTATGGTTGGATCTCAGGATTCTGTTGCACAGCCGAATATTGTACTTAATACAATTGTTGCAGAGGCATTTTCCGATGCGTGTGATGTGCTGGAGAAAGCGGATGACTTTGAACTTGCAGTTCATGATCTGATCAAGGAGTATGCGGTGGCTCATCAGAAGGTCGTATTTAACGGCAACGGATATTCCGATGAGTGGGTTGCAGAGGCAGAGAAGAGAGGCCTTCCGAACATTAAGTCCATGGTTGATGCCATCCCTGCATATGTTGCTCCGGAGTCTGTAGCAGCATTCGAAAAGTTCGGTGTATTTACAAAGGCTGAGCTGGAGTCCCGCGTTGAGATCGAGTATGAGACCTATGCTAAGACCATCAACATCGAGGCAAAGACCATGATCGATATTGCCGGCAAGCAGATCATCCCGGCTGTCATCAAGTATGTAACCTCTCTTGGCGAGTCATTAAATACCGTTAAGAGCGCATGTGCTTCTGCTGATGTCAGCGTTCAGACAGAGCTTCTGACCAAGTGCTCAGCTCTTCTTGCTGAGGCTCAGGGAGCTTTAACCAAGCTTGAGGAGGTCACTGCAGAAGGCGGCAGCATGGAAGAGGGAAGAGATCAGGCTGTATTCTACAGAGATACGGTTAAGGCAGCAATGGATGCGCTCCGTGCACCTGTTGATGAGCTTGAGATGATCGTTGACAAGGATGTATGGCCAATGCCTTCTTATGGCGATCTGATTTTTGAGGTTTAATCCTTAGGATTCATTTAAGTAACATATGAACGAAATAGCGACATTTTTCTTGAGCCACGAAGCTGTGGATACCGGGAGAAGTGTCGCTTTTTTTATTGAAAAAGGAGGAAATGTTATGGATCAACAACAAATAATGGATTTTATCAACGAAAACATATACGGTATCTGGTTTTTGATCGGTGCCGCACTTGTATTCTGGATGCAGGCAGGTTTTGCTATGGTAGAGACAGGCTTTACCAGAGCAAAGAATGCCGGTAACATTTTGATGAAGAACCTGATGGACTTCTGTATCGGTACAGTAACATTCATCTTAATCGGTTTCTCATTACTGCTGGGTGAAGATCTCATGGGCTTTATTGGAAAACCTGGATTTGATATCTTTACCAGCTATTCAAATTTTGATTTTTCAAATTTTGTATTCAACTTAGTATTCTGTGCAACCACAGCAACCATCGTATCCGGTGCTATGGCTGAGAGAACAAAGTTCTTATCCTACTGTATTTATTCCGCTGTTATTTCCGCATTGATCTATCCGATCGAGGCACACTGGATCTGGGGCGGCGGCTGGTTATCACAGATGGGCTTCCACGATTTCGCCGGTTCCTGTGCAATCCACATGGTTGGTGGTATCTCCGCATTGATTGGTGCCGCTATTCTTGGACCGCGTATTGGTAAGTTTACCAGGGACAAGAGCGGTAAAATCACGAAGGTAAATGCTTTTCCGGGACATAATCTTCCACTTGGCTGCTTAGGATGCTTTATCCTCTGGTTCGGCTGGTATGGATTCAACGGTGCTGCATGTACCGATGGTGCACAGCTTGCCAGTGTTTTCCTTACCACAACCGTAGCTCCTGCAGTTGCAACTGTTGTATGTATGGTCTTTACATGGTTAAAATATGGTAAGCCGGATGTATCTATGTGTCTGAATGCATCACTTGCAGGTCTCGTTGCTATTACAGCGCCTTGTGATGTAACCGATTGCTTAGGTGCAGCTGTGATTGGTACTGTTGCTGGTTTACTTGTAGTCTTTGGTGTTTGGCTTCTTGATTATAAGCTTCATGTTGATGACCCGGTTGGTGCTGTTGCCGTACATATGATGAATGGTATCTGGGGAACTCTTGCAGTTGGTTTATTTGCTACAGATACAGCTCCTGGATTTGAGATGGCCGGTATCAGCGAAGGACTTTTCTACGGCGGCGGATTTAAGCTGCTTGGCATTCAGGCATTAGGTGTTCTTTCCGTTGGCGCGTGGGCAGCAATTATGATTACAATTACCTTCTTTGTAATTAAGAGCACGATTGGTCTTCGTGTTTCTGAGGAAGAGGAAATCGTTGGTCTGGATGCAAAAGAGCATGGTCTTGCATCTGCATACTCAGGCTTTGCAATCATGGATGTTTCCAATACAATGACAATGGATGTCAACGAGAACACCGATCTTGGTACACCGGAATATGCGGATGCTTCTCAGGTGAAGAAAGATGCAGCAGTCAAGGTTGTCTCTGCTGTTCCTCATGATGCTACCGGAATTTACAAGGTTGTTATCGTTGCAAAGCTGTCAAGATACGATCATTTAAAGAAAGCTATGAACGACCTCGGTGTAACCGGTATGACCTGTACACAGGTTATGGGTTGTGGTATCCAGAAGGGTTCCGGCGAGAAGTATCGTGGTGCTGAAGTGGATGCTACCTTACTTCCGAAGATCAAGGTTGAGGTCGTTGTAAGCAAGATTCCTGTAGACAAGGTTGTTGAGGCTGCCAAGAAGGCTCTTTACACCGGTCATATCGGAGATGGTAAGATCTTCGTTTACGATGTGGCAAAGGTTGTTAAGATCCGTACCGGTGAAGAGGATGTTGCAGCATTACAGGATGTTGAATAATATGCACTAATCTAACTGGTTAGATTAGTGAATCTAATCCCCTTAGTTTTAGTATACATCAACAGCAGGTCCCTGACGAAAGTCAGGGACTTTTGCTGTGGTTTGCCGTTTTTCAGCCGTTTTTTTGTCGATAAAAAATGGTTTCTATTCTCGACATTTTTTGGTATAATAAGATAGACTATAACTGTTTGGAACAGGGGGTTTTTATGAACTACGGGAGATCGGCTTTAAAAAAGCGGGCGCGTCGTATTGATGCGAAACCGGTGAAGATACGTAGAAAATTTGGGGTAATTCTGTTGAAACTGCTTCTGGTCACGATTCTGGTGACCGGTTGTGCAGGGGTAAGTACAGTGGTTGGTGCGGTGAAAGGGATATTGTCCTCTGCACCGGATGTCTCTGAGATGGATGTGATCCCCACCGGATATTCCACCACGGTTCTCGCCAGTGATGGAAGTGAGATTGCAAAGCTTGTGGCTGCGGGCTCCAACCGGCAGTATGTGACATTGGATGAAATACCGGAGAATCTCCAGCACGCAGTGGTTGCCATCGAGGATTCCCGCTTTTACGAGCACAACGGCATAGATATGAAGGGAATTGCCAGAGCTTTTGTGGCGGATATCAAGGCAATGGATTTCAGTCAGGGAGCCAGTACAATTACGCAGCAGCTGGTGAAAAACAACGTGCTTTCTGAGCAGTGGGCAAATGAACATGAAGGAAAGATTTCCAAGCTGGAACGGATGGAACGGCAGGTACAGCGTAAGATTCAGGAAATGTATATCGCTGTTGAACTGGAGAAGAAGGTGAATGACAAGGATTGGATTCTGGAGAATTATCTGAATTCCATCAATCTTGGAAGCAATACTCTGGGGGTTGAGGCAGCATCCCAGCGCTATTTTGGCAAGGACGTGTCGGAACTTACGCTTTCTGAGTGCGCCGTGATCGCGGGAATTACCAAGAATCCTTCCGGTTACAATCCCATCCTGCATCCTCAGGCCAATGCCGACCGGCGTAAGCTGGTGCTAAATGAGATGAAGGAGCAGGGATATATTACGGACGAGCAGTATGAGGAGGCGCTTGCGGATGATGTGTACGACCGCATTTCCGAGCACAATGATATTGTGTCAGCTTCCATGAATACCTATTTTGTCGATGCGGTGATCGATGATGTTGTGGACGATCTGATGAATGAGAAGGGGTATTCTGAGAGTGATGCCTACAAAGCAATTTATCAGGGAGGCCTTACGATCCGCTCTACCCAGGATCTGGATGTGCAGAAGATCTGTGACGAGGAGGCAGCCAATCCGGCCAATTATGTAACCGGCACAAAATATTCGTTCTTTTTATCTTTCCAGATTAAGAAGAAGGATGGTTCTATCAAGACCTATACGAATCAGACGATGCTTTCTTACTATAAAGAAAAGAATAACAATCCGGACTACTCCATCAATTTTAATACGAAGAAGGAGTGCAAGGCTGCTATTCGCCAATACGAGAAAGATGTCCGGGAAAAGGGAGACAAGTTCATCAAGGATTCGGAGTATATTTTCTACACGGCACAGCCGCAGATTGCTATGACGATCATAGACCAATCCACAGGAGAGGTCCGTGCCATTGTGGGAGGAAGAGGAAAAAAAGCAGGAAACCGTACCTGGAACCGGGCCACCAAGACCTGCAGACAGCCGGGATCAACCTTTAAGATTATTGCCTGTTATGCACCGGCGCTGGATGCCGGAGGGAAGACTTTAGCAGCCGTTCAGGATGATGCTCCTTTTACAGTGGGCAAAAAGACGTATAATAACTATGATTTTAAGTATCGGGGTTACACCAATATCCGCACGGCAATTACGAATTCCATCAACATAGTGACGGTGAAAACACTGCAGGATATCGGGGTTAATCTGGGTTATGAGTATGCCGAGGATTTCGGCTTTACCACGCTGGATGACAATGACAGAAATCTGGGACTTTCCCTGGGGGGCCTTACCAACGGTGTGACGAATCTGGAACTGACGGCAGCCTATGCTGCCATTGCCAACGAAGGCGAGTATATTGAACCCAGCTTTTATACGCAGGTGCTGGATCACGACGGTAATGTGATTCTGGACAACACAGAGACGAAGGAACGTCATGAGGTATTGAAGAAGGAAACGGCATGGCTGATCACGGATGCCATGAAGGATGTTATGACAAGTGGAACCGGAACCCGCGCTTACTTCGGCACGAAGATGGCACAGGCCGGAAAATCCGGTACCACAACGGCGAACCGGGATGCGTTGTTTGCGGGATTTACCCCCTATTATACCTGCGTGGCCTGGGGAGGGTATGATGACAACTCGAAACAGGCATCAGGCACGACCGCATATCCGAAAAATCTCTGGAGGTCGGTTATGAGCCGGCTCCATGCGGATCTAAACCCGAAAGATTTTACGAAACCAGAGGGGATTACCCAGAAAACGGTGTGCAGGAAATCAGGTCTCCTTCCGCTGGAGGGTGTTTGTGATCATGACCCGAGGGGATCGCAGAATTACAAGGAGTATTTTGCAGCGGATACGGTGCCGGATGAGACCTGTGACCATCACATTGTTCTGACCATCTGTAAGGAGTCCGGAGCTCTGGCTGGAGAATATTGTCCGAAGGATCAGGTGGAAAAGCGTGTATTTATCGTTGGTGCGGAGCATGGGTCAGCAGACTATGCCTACTGCGCATCGAAGGAACAGAGGGAGAAAACCTGTACGATCCACGATGAAAACTATGTTCCGGAGGATCCGGAGGAAGGCGGGGATCCGGAGGAAGGGGAAGAACCGGGCGAAGGGGAAGACCCGATAGAAGAACCGGAGGAAACACCACAAGAGGAGGAACCGGGTGTAGAAGATCCCGGTGAGATTCCGATACCTCAGTGATCCGGAAACACGATTCAAGTCCCTTACGAATAAGATAAGGGGCTGGGATAGGTACCGAAGAAATATAAAAACACGGAGAATACAGATGAGTATGGATGAGAAGGGATACCGTGTGGTCTACACCGGCGGTGAAGGAGAGATCGTTGAGAAGAAATCCCGTTTTATTGCCACGGTAAGACCTGTGGAATCGGAGGAGGAGGCTTCGGCATTTATAGCTGAAATGAAGAAGAAATACTGGGATGCCAGACACAATTGTTCCGCTTTTGTGATCGGACAGAGACAGGAACTCACCAGGTGCTCGGATGACGGAGAGCCGGCCCAGACTGCGGGGCGTCCGATGTTAGATGTTTTACTTCGGGAAGGCATTACCAATGTGGCAGTGGTTGTCACCAGATATTTCGGCGGCGTTTTACTTGGCACCGGCGGCCTGGTGCGGGCCTATCAGGCCGCGACCCAGGCAGGGCTTATGGCATCCGTGATAATAGAGAAGAAGCCGGGCAGGAAGCTGTTCATACAGACCGATTACAATGGTCTTGGTAAACTTCAGTATCTGTTTGCACAGCTTGGCATCTCCGTCCTCCATACAGAGTATGGAGCAGATGTGGTTCTTTCGGTGATGATTCCGCTTCCCATGCTGCAGAAGGTGGAGAAAGAAATTACGGAGAAAACCAGTGGCAGTGCAAAGATGGAGTGGGGAGAAGAGGTTGTCTACGCAGAGCTTGATAAAGATGTGAAGATTTTCGAGTGAATGTATTGTAATTTTTGGAATAATTATAATTTTTTTGAATTTTGGGTTGACATGGGCGCTGTGCCCATGTATAATACCATTTGTTGAGACAACATTGGCCCATCGCCAAATGGTAAGGCAACGGACTCTGACTCCGTCATTTCCAGGTTCGAATCCTGGTGGGCCAGCTAAGCATAGCCTCGGCAGAGAAATCTGCCGGGGCTTTTGTCGCAATTACACAGAGAAAATCGTTCGATTTTGTTGATATATTCGCTCGATTAAGATATAATAATAATACGAAAGGAGGATGGTTTATGTCAATTACTGCAACAGAATTTAAAACAAATTTTAGCAAATATCTATCGCTTGCAGCAGAAGAAGATATCTATATCACACAATATGGAAAGGTTGTTGCCAAACTGACCAACCCCTATCAGGACCGCGTTGATATTGCAAAATCGCTGTTTGGAAGTATTCCGGATACAATGACTTTGGCCGAAGCAAAGGAAGAGAGGTTAAATCATATATGAGAGCCTTAATTGACACCTGTGTGATTATTGATGCCTTACAAAACCGCGAACCATTTGCTGAAGACGCGCAGAAGATATTTCTCGCCGTTGCAAATAAACGTTTCAGCGGATGTATCACTGCAAAATCTTCCACTGATATTTATTATCTGATTCACCGGCTTACACATAGTGATAAAGAAACTCGTAAGATTCTTTCCAAATTATTCACTCTTTTCGAAGTATTGGACAGTGCCGGCATTGACTGTCGTAAAGCATTATCTTCCGGATTGTCTGACTACGAGGATGCTGTTATGGTTGAAACGGCTGTCCGATCTGATATTGACTGTATTGTAACAAGAAACAAAAAAGACTATTTGAAATCCACAGTATTTGTTTGTTCTCCCGGTGAATTTCTAAATTCTCTATGCGATTAGTTTTTACCGCAATATTCATGAGGGGGTAAATATAGTGCTTGAAAAAACGTAAGAATGAGTGGAAAGAATTTTGGCGTGATGCGTCTGCCGCTGTACAATAAGCCACAGTTGTGTAAAAAGAAATTCACAGGTATAATATGATTGGGACAAATAAAATATAAGAATAAAAAGGTATCGCTCGGATATTGTACCAGCATAGCGGACATGACAAAGGAAGGAAAAGCAAATGTACGAATTTGACAGTACAGTAAGATATAGTGAAGTTGACTCAAAGGGGCAAATGACCTGGCTGGCGCTGATGGATTATTTTCAGGACTGCAGTGTCTTTCATTCGGAAAGCGTGAAACTCGGCGTGGAATACCTGGGAAGAAAGCATCTGGCCTGGGTGCTGTCCTCCTGGCAGCTCTGCGTGGAACGCATGCCGGGGCTTGCCGAGAAAATTAAGGTTCAGACCTGGCCATACGCCATGAAGGGCTTTTACGGATATCGGAATTTTGTGCTTAGGGATGAAAGGGACGAGATGCTGGCCTATGCCAATTCAATCTGGGTGCTTGTTGATACAAAGACGGGCAGACCGGTAAAGGTTCCCCAGGAGATGACAGATACTTATGGTATGGAACCGAAGCTTCCTATGGAATGCAGCGCCAGAAAAATTGAAATTCCAAAGGATGGTGTAAAGAGGGATCCGTTTGTAGTCCCTGCTTACTTTATTGATACTAACCAGCATATGAACAACAGCCGTTATGTGCAGGTGGCATTAACATATCTGCCGGAGGGGTTTCCTGCCCACGAAGTTCGGGTGGAGTATCGTCGTGCTGCTCTGCAGAATGACGTACTGACACCGGAGGTAAGCATAGAGGATGATAGAGTGACGGTTGTGCTTTGCGGGAACGACGGGAAACCGGATGCGGTGGTTCTGTTCTTGAAAAAGGAGAGTGGTCTGCCGCCTGAACCGATGTATATTGGAGGAGATAAAGCATGAAACTTGGAGAATATCAGGAATTGTACTACCGAAAAAAAGTGGATTTTGGTGTGTATCTGGCGGACAGCATGACCAGCGAGAATGTCGTGCTGCTTCCGGCAAAACAGGTGCCACAGGAAGCAGCCCCGGGAGATAAGATCCGTGTGTTTTTATATAAGGATTCCAAGGACCGGCTGATCGCCACAACCAATGAACCGAAACTGACCTTGGGAGCATATGCGCCTCTTATCGTGCGGGAGGTCAGCAAAATCGGAGCTTTTCTGGATTGGGGATTGGAAAAGGATCTGCTTCTTCCCTATCGTGAGATGATCGGTCGTCCGGAGGCAGGAGATGAGATCCTTGTCACCCTTTATATTGATAAGAGCAGCCGTCTCTGCGCCAGTATGCGGGGGCTCTATGATCTGCTTTCCAGGGAATCGCCATACCGGAAGGGGGATGTGGTACAGGGGCGCGTATACGAATTTTCCGATAATTTCGGAGCCTTTGTTTCCGTGGATGACCGTTACTCCGCAAGGATTGCAAATTCGGAGGACCACAGCTTTTTGAAAATCGGGGACGTGATCGAGGCAAAGGTTGCCGCTGTGAAGCCCGACGGAAAACTGGATCTGACTCTGCGGGATCTGGCCTATATCCAGATGGATGCGGATTCCGTGAAGCTGTTAGAACTGTTAGATTCCTATTCCGGTGTGCTGCCTTTTACGGAAAAGGCAAGTCCGGAGGTAATCAAGCGGGAAACAGGGCTCAGTAAGGCTGCCTTCAAGCGGGCGGTAGGACATTTGTATAAGGAAAGAAAAATTACACTGCAGGATGGAAAAATACGGAAGAATTGTTTATAATTGAAAACAGATATAAAATAGATATTATACAAGGAGGATATATATAATGAAGAAAGTAATCAGCACAGATCAGGCTCCGGCCGCAATCGGACCATATTCTCAGGCAATTGAGACAGAAAACCTTGTCTATACTTCCGGTATTATTCCGGTGGTTCCGGCAACCGGAGAGATTCCGGAGGGGTCGGTGGCTCAGGCGAGACAGGCTTTTACAAATTTGTCAAATCTGCTGGCGGCAGCAGGAACAGGCATGGATAAGGTAATTAAAACAACGGTTTTCATTAAAGAAATGAATGATTTTGGTGCCATCAATGAAGTGTATGCAGAGTTTTTCCCGAATCCGTATCCGGCAAGAAGCTGCGTTGAAGTGGCAAGACTTCCGAAGGATGTTATGCTGGAGATTGAGGCGATTGCAGAAAAATAAATAACTAAAATAATGGAAAAAACCCGCTGCGCGAATTACTTCGGCAGCGGGTTTTTGACTGCTATACGGACATATCGAAATTGCTTCCGATATTCGGGTTGACGGAATTCTCCATCATCTTTGCGAGTCCGGCGTTCATGGCTTCGCCGGTGTCTAATGTCTTGTCAAGCATCTTGAGGCTGACAGCTCCGGCCACGGAATTCGGCTCGGAAGCGCTGACCGCACTGAGCGCAGGACCAATAGCTCCAATGTTCATATTATGCCACCTCCTGTTCTTGAACAACAGCCCATGTGGAATTGCCGCAGCAAATGGACTGATTCAATTATGAAATCCCCTTATCAAAATAAATCTTTCTCTTTCATGCTATCTCTATTATGCCACAGATTAGGAGAAAAAGCAAGATTCCTAAATTGGACATATGAGAAAAAATTTGTTTCCTACATCCCAATTTCCATGATTAAAACACACTAAAAAATAACAATTGGGTGTATATTCCAACTGCTTACTCTCCACGCCCACATTTTAGGCGTTTTGCGGGATGTAAAAATCAAATTATTAGTTCCCACGCCCAAAGCCTCCTTTAACAATCAAAAAGCATGACAAATCTGTTTCTCTGATTTGCATAGGGTTCTGAATAGATACGAAAAAGGAAAGTTTTGCCAACAGTAACACAGGGTTGACACATATACGTAGCTTTGCTATAATAGCATCGTAATAAATGTAACAAGTTTGTAATAACAAATAGCGAAAACTGAAATTCAATTCATTGGAGGACAGAAATGATACAAAAGTCGTTACTTAAATTAACCGCGTGTGGACTGGCTGGTGTTCTGACAGTAGGAAGTTTCGCATTTGGAGCAGAGGCTGCTCCGGTGGCCGGAGTTTCCGGCTATACTGCAGATCTTGCAACGACATCCTCTCTTCCGACGGCCGGTTTTTCTCTCGCGTTAAGCCAGTGTGCGGCAGCGGTAGATGATGAGGCTACTGTAGCGAGTGCACAGCCGAAGGTATCGGAGAACGAGGCTCCCGTTGTGAAGTCAGAGTATGAGGATATCGCTGTTGCCACAGTGACTGATTATGTTCATATTCGTAAGAAGCCATCCACAGACAGCAAGTCATTAGGTAAGCTGTATACGAACAACGTAGGTACCGTTATCGGTAAGAAGGGTGACTGGTACAAGATCAAGTCCGGATCTGTAACCGGATATGTTAAGAGCGATTATGTCAAGGTCGGAGATGAGAAGTTTGCAAAGAAGGCGGGACGCCGGGTGGCACTTGTCGAGACTGAGACCTTAAAGGTTCGTACAAAGGCATCCAGGAAGGCAGAGGTTATTACATTGGTTCCGGGAGGCGATGACCTTACGGTTACTGATGAGTCCAAGGATGGATGGGTTGGTGTATCTGTAGATGAAGGAGAGGGATATGTTTCTCTGGATTATGTGACCCTGTCTACAGAGTATACCTATGCAGAATCCGCAGAGGAGGAGGCAGCCCGGCTCAAGAGAGAAGAAGAAGAACGTAAGGCGGCTGAAGAGGCTGCTATGAAGGCTCAGCAGACTAGCAGCACACAGTCTTCCGGAAGTTCATCGGGCAGCAGTTCATCAGCCAGCAGCTCCTCGTCAGGTTCTTCCAAGGAGACTTCTTATGAGGCTCCGAGCGGATCCAACGGAGCAGCAGTTGCCAGCTATGCCTGCCAGTTTGTCGGCAATCCGTATGTATATGGCGGAACGAGCCTGACCAACGGAGCAGACTGCTCAGGGTTTGTAATGTCGGTTTACGCAAAATTCGGCATCAGCCTTCCGCACAGCTCCAGCGCAATGAGAAGCTGCGGTTATGGTGTCAGCACATCGGAGATGCAGCCTGGAGACATCGTTTGCTACAGCGGACATGTGGGAATTTACATTGGCAATAATTCCATTGTCCATGCAAGTAACCCGAGCACAGGAATTAAGATTACTTCTCCGGCAAATTACAGAACAATTTTGGCAGTCAGAAGAATCTTCTAAAATATAGCCATTCACAAAAGGATGAACAGACCATACAGTAAAATGTATGGTCTGTTTTTGCGTGGAGAAAACGCATGGGACATGGAAATTTACAGGATTTACAAATTGACAAATGTGCGATAAACCCGTAGTATGAAACAGAATGGCTTGAAAAAAGGTTACATTAGGAGGAAAAAATTTGAAATTTACGAAAAGAAAAGCGGCGGCTGGCGTTATTTTTGCGGCTGTACTGTGCGCCTTGACCTGGTCCGGACATCCCGTGGCAGCCCAGACGGTGAAGGACGGTGTAATGGGATCGGGGATGCAGGATGAAACAGTGTATAACGGTATACAGAGGAGCAATCCCTTTCTTATGCCGACCTTATACGGTGCAGATACGCAGGCTTCCTATACAGATGATTTTATCAACGCATCTTTTGTGACGCAGGGAAATTATACCACAGCTTCCTATTATCATAAGGCAGCTTTAAAGGATAAGACGATGTTTCAGGGCATCGATGTGTCCTGGTGGCAGAGCAAGGGAGACAAGAAGACAACGGGATTGGATTGGCAAAAGATTCATGCTGCCGGCATCGATTTTGCTTTTGTCAGAGCGGCTTCAAGAGACAGCGCAGCAGGGACAATTTATGAGGATACCTGTGCGGATTCCCACATTCAGGGGGCGCTGAAAAATGATATCGATGTGGGGCTGTACGTTTTTTCCCAGGCTCTGACGGAGAAGGAGGCGGTGGAGGAGGCACAGTATCTCCTCGACCTGATTGATCTGTATGACTGGGAGGTGGACATGCCCATTGTCATAGATCGGGAGAAGGGCTCCTACAACCGGCTGACGGAGGGAAAACTTTCAAAGGCTAAGGAGACTGCAGTCTGTCAGGCCTTTGCAGATACGATTCATGCTGCGGGATACGATGCCTATGTTTATGCGGCCTATTCCTGGATCAAAAGCTATATTGATACCGGTGCACTGAAAAACTGCGGAATCTGGATCGCCCGTTATAATAATACGACCACCAGTAATTCCAAAAGCGGGGTTCCCTACGCGGATGTATCCTATGACTATGATTTTTGGCAGTATTCTTCGGTTGCAAAGGTGGATGGTTATTCAGGTAATCTGGATGCGAATTTCTGGTATAAGGACACGAAGGTAAAGACAACGGGGCTGGCAGCCTCTGCGCAGACGACGGATTCCATCAGGCTCAGCTGGAAAGGGGCGGGGGATGCGCCCAAGTATCGGGTATATCGTTTTGATGAGAATCAGAATAAATATGTTTATCTGGGTGCTACTACGAAGAAAAACTATACAGACACGGGGTTAGAAGCAGGCAAAACCTATCAGTACAGGGTTCGGGGGTATTGGACCATAGGGGGAGCGAATTATTACGGAACCTATTCCGATGTGTTGGAGGCGACGACGCTTCCGGCGAAACTTACCGGGGTATCGGCAAATACCCGATCCTCCACCTCTATTGAACTGTCCTGGAAAAAAGTAACGGGGGCGGATGGCTATTGCATCTATCGCTACGACACAGACAAAAAGGCTTATGAGAGAATTGCACTTGTAAAGGGGAATTCCCAATTTACATATGTAGACAGCGGTCTGTCTACCGGGACAGAATATCAGTACAAACTTAGAGCCTATCGGAAGGTGAATGGCACATCTTATTTTGGAGCATGCTGCAGTGTGCTAAAGGCGGTGACAAAACCGGCAAAGGTGCAGAATCTGAAGCTTTCTTCGAAAATGCCATCTGTTACACTGAAGTGGAATCCGGTAGAGGGAGCGGATGGCTATCAGGTATACCGGCTCAATACGAAAAGCGGTAAATATGAAAAGGTCATTACGGTCAAGGGAAAGACCACAGTTACCTACACAAACAGTAAGTTGAAAAAAGGTTCTGTCTATACTTTTAAGGTAAGAGCGTATCGTACCTATAACGGAACGAATTATTTTGGGAAATGCTCCGAAATAGCAAAGATTACTATGAAATAATTGTTCGTCAAATGAAGTCACGAATTTCTTTCTTTCATTTTGGCGGAACAAAAAAATGGGCAAATATACAAAGTGTACAAATTTAGTGAAATTTGAATTGCAGGGTGAAAAAAGTTATCCACAATATGAAAAGGGAAAATGCCCAAAATTCAAGTTATACACGAAGTTATGCACGTTATCCACATGGACGGATTCGAAATAGATCGCGGATTTTGGCGAAAAACGAACGGCTGTTTTGTTGAGAAATCATAAAGTTTGTCGATTGACGTCGATATGCAAAAAAAATGATTGACAATTCAAATGTAAAAAAAAGAAAGAAAAAAGAGAAAATTGTCGAACAAAAGAATATTTGCCAAATCTTTACTTTTTTGATATACTAACCCTATTATGATTAAAAAGATTGATATTGCGGGAATCGAGTTGGATAATTACACGGTCCGTGAGACGATCATGCAGATCGAAAAACAGATGTCTGACCACGGATTCCATACAATTGAAGAAGTGAATATGGATATGCTGATGCTGATGGAGACGGATGACGCAGTGCGGCAGGCCCTGTCCACCGCAGAGCACACAGTCATTGCAGAGGCGGGAATATTGGATGCTGTGGGCGCAGGTACGTATCAGCGTAAGCATGAGATCGAGCACCATGATTTTTTCTATGAAATGATGAAGCGTATCGAACGAAATCATAAGACGGTATTTCTGATTGGGGATACCGAGGAGTATACCAGGAAGGCTGAGGAGGAGCTTCGGGAGAAATATCCCAAATGTGAGATTCATGGGGTGGAGGCGCTGGAGACCTGTCAGGGTGCAGTGGACGCGGTTGTCAACGAAATCAACTCCAACTCGCCGGATGTGATTTTGAGTGTCCTTCCCAGCCCGGCACAGGAGCATTTTCTGGTGGAAAACAGAGATAAGCTGTCCGCTGGTCTTTGGTATGGTGTGGGTGACAGAAAACATCAGAAACCGGAGAAACGTTTTGCGGGAGGAATTCGAAGTCTGATTCGTACCAGAAGGCTGGAAAAGAGATTAAACAGTTACGGACAGGAAAAGAATAGCTGATTGTTCAATATGAACAATGAAAATTCACTAAGTTCAGAAAAAGAAAAGAGAGGAAATGTATAAAAAATGCACATTTCCTCTTTCTTTTTTTGACGAAATGCCTTAAAATAAAAAGTGATATTTATGCAAATATCAAATTTGGGGAGAAGGAGAATGGGCTATGATTTCCAATCAGATACTTCAGAACACGATTGATGGGTTAAAAGGCATCACACGCACGGATCTATGTGTAATTGATGTAGAGGGAAAAATTCTTGCTGCGACCTTTCCGGAAGCAGATAAGTTCATCACACCGGCACAGGAATTTGTCGGCTCGCCTGCGGATAGTCAGGTGGTTGCCGGCTGCCAGTTTTTTAAAGTGTTTGACGAACACCAGCTTGAGTATATTCTTCTGGCTTATGGGGATACAGAGGATGTGTATATGATCGGCAAGATTGCGGTTTTTCAGATTCAGAATCTGCTGGTTGCATATAAAGAGAGGTTCGATAAGGACAATTTTATCAAGAACCTGATTCTTGATAACCTGCTTTTGGTAGATATATACAATAGAGCCAAGAAGCTGCACATTGAGACAGAGGTGCGAAGAGTCGTATTTCTTGTGGAGACCAACAGGGAGAAGGATGGCAACGAATTGGAGAAGATTCGGGGGCTGTTTGGAGGAAAATCCAAGGATTTTGTCACCGCGGTTGATGAGAAGGACATTATCGTGGTAAAGGAACTGGGGGAGAATGAGACCTACGAGGACCTGAACCGGACGGCGGATGTGATCATTAATCTGTTCCGGTCAGACAATAGCTGCAGTATTCATATTGCATACGGCACCATTGTCGGGGAGCTTAAGGAGGTGTCACGCTCTTACAAAGAGGCCCGGATGGCCCTTGATGTAGGAAAAATCTTTTTCGAGGATCAGGATGTGATCGCCTATTCCCAGCTGGGAATTGGACGTCTGATCTATCAGCTTCCGATTCCTCTGTGCAAAATGTTCATCCGGGAAATCTTCGGGGACAAGTCTCCGGATGATTTCGACGAGGAATTATTATCAACAATTAATAAGTTTTTTGAGAATAATCTTAATGTTTCGGAGACCTCAAGACAGCTGTATATTCACAGGAATACGTTGGTGTATCGCCTGGATAAGCTGCAGAAGAGCACGGGGCTTGATCTCCGCGTCTTTGAGGATGCCATCACCTTTAAGATTGCTCTCATGGTAGTCAAGTATATGAAGTATATGGAATCCCTTGACTATTAGAACTATTTGAAGGAGTAACCATGATTAAACTGGAACATGTCAGTAAGTCATATTCTGCAGGTACGCCTGCATTAAATGATGTGAATTTGGAAATTGCAGACGGAGAGTTTGTATTTATCGTCGGAGACAGTGGATCCGGCAAATCCACATTGATTCGTCTGCTTTTGAAGGAACTGGAGCCGTCGGAGGGGAGGGTCATGATCAACGGCAAGGTGCTGGGCAAGATCAAACACAAGCAGCTTCCGAAATTTCGGCGCAAAATCGGAGTCGTTTTTCAGGATTTCCGGCTTCTTAAGGACCGTAATGTCTTTGACAATGTGGCCTTTGCCCAGAAGGTTGTGGGGGAGCCTAACAGCAGAATAAAGAAACAGGTGCCCCTTATGCTTTCCATGGTAGGTCTGGCAGCCAAGTATCGTTCCTATCCGAAGCAGCTTTCCGGAGGAGAACAGCAGAGAGTGGCCATTGCAAGAGCACTGGTCAATGATCCGGATATTCTTCTGGCAGATGAGCCCACTGGAAATCTGGATAACAATAATGCCTGGGAAATCATGAAGCTTTTGGAGGAGATCAACAGCAGGGGAACAACGGTGGTGGTTGTCACACATAATCTTGAGATTGTCAAGGTAATGAAGAAGCGTGTGATTACCATCAAGAAAGGCACTATCGTCAGTGATAGTAAGCAGGGTGACTATGACGATGAGGATTAATACCTTTTTTTATTCCATCAAGCAGGGAATTAAGAATATATTCCGCAATAAAATGTTTTCATTGGCTTCCATTGCCACAATGGCGGCCTGTATTTTTTTGTTTGGATTGTTTTACATTGTGATCGTGAGCTTTAATTCTACGGTCCGATCCATCGAGGAGGGGGTGTCTGTCACCGTCTTCTTTGATAAGGGCATTTCCGATGCGGAAATGACGGAGATTGGAAAGAAGCTGCAGGCCCGGGAGGAGGTCAGCAAAATTGAGTTTATCTCCGCCGAGCAGGCGTGGAAGGATTATAAGAAGATTTATTTCGAGGGACGTGAGGAGCTGGCACAGGGCTTTACCGAGAACCCTCTTGCCAATTCCGCACACTATCAGGTATATCTGAAGGATGTGTCGAAGCAGGAACAGCTGGTCAGAGAAATCAAAGCGATCGCAGGTGTGCGTGAGGTGAAAGATTCGACTCAGGTTGCCAATACGCTGACCGACTTTAACCACCTGATCGGTTATGTATCGGCAGGGATGATTCTGATTCTTCTCTGTGTTGCTGTGTTTTTGATCAGCAACACCATTACCGTTGGTATTTCCGTGCGGCGAGAGGAAATAGCCATCATGAAGCTGATTGGTGCCACCGATTATCTTGTACGGGCACCCTTTGTGGTGGAGGGCGTCATTATCGGGCTGATTGGTGCGGCAATTCCGCTTGTGGTGTTATATTTTATGTACCAGAAGATTATTGTATATATTGCAGATAAGTTTAATTTTATCGGTTCGATGATTTCGTTTATGCCGGTACACTCGGTGTTTGAAACCCTGATTCCCATCAGCGTGGCTCTTGGAGCCGGGATCGGTCTTCTGGGAAGTATCATCACCATCAGAAAGCACCTGCGTGTTTAGTACCAGATTTTTGGAGGGAAAATGGATCAGTTGGAGGAAAAGAAATACCGCTCGGGGTTTGCCCCGGGCTTTCTGGCTGGAATTCTGTCCGGGGTATTGATTTTTGCCATCCTTTTTGTGGTGGGAGGAAAACTGTATATTGCAAAGACAGGAAACTATCTGATTGTGGGACCGGATAAGGTCAGCAAGGCTTCCGGAGATGAGATTCTCAATAAAGAGGTCGCTGATAAGATCCAGAATCTCATGGCTTACGTGGATCTGTACTATAATGATGAGTATGACAAAGAGGATATCAGAGAGGCGATTTATAAGGGGACTCTCGATGGCCTGGGGGATCCGTATTCTACCTATTATACGGCGGATAAATACAAGGATCTTCAAATCTCGACCCAGGGAAACTATTATGGTATTGGAGCGGGGCTGCTTCAGAACTCCCAGACCATGGAGGTAACGGTTTCCAAGGTCTATGACAAAACCCCGGCCCAGGAAGCGGGAATCCTGGAAGGGGATCAGATTGTTCAGGTAAATCAGTATCAGGCCACGGAGATGGAACTGTCGGAACTGGTGAAAAAAATCCGTGGAAAAGAAGGGACAAAGGTCCATCTGACGATTTTTCGTAAGTCTTCGGAAGAGACCCTGGAGATGGATGTGGAGCGCAGGAATGTAACTCTTCCCAGTGTGGACTCCGAGATGTTAGCGGAAAATATCGGTTATATTCAGATCAGTGAATTTCAGTCGAATACAGCAGAACAGTTTCATCAGGCGCTGGAGGACCTGCAGGAAAAAGGGATGAAGGCGCTGATCGTGGATGTGCGGAATAATCCGGGAGGGGTGATTCAATCCGTTGTGTCGATTCTGGATGAGATCCTTCCCGAGGGAACCGTTGTCTATACGGAGGATAAGTATGGAAGACGGGAGACCTATACCTCCGATGCGGACTGCATGGAACTTCCGCTGGCAGTTTTGGTGGATGCAAACAGTGCCAGCGCCTCTGAAATATTTGCGGGAGCAATCAAGGATTATGATTACGGAACCCTGATCGGTACAAAAACCTTTGGCAAGGGAATCGTACAGACGGTATTTCCACTGGAGGATGGCAGTGCAGTCAAGCTGACCACCGCAAAATACTATACCCCGAAGGGAAACTATATTCATAAAATCGGAATCGAACCGGATATCGAGTTGGAATATCAGTATTCCGGTCCGGAGGATGAACCCTATTCCATGAAATACGATAACCAGCTCCAGAAGGCAGTTTCTGTCCTGGAGGAGGAGATCAGGTAATAGGAAGGAACAATGAAACGAAGATTAAAAATTATTTTTGTTTTGATATGGCTTTTCGTGATCTTTGTCTTTTCCGCACAGCCGGATGTGCGTTCCTATGAGGTCAGTGGAAGTGTCAGCTATCAGTTGGTCAAGTGCTATGATCGTCTGATGCATATCCAAAAGACGCCGGAGGAAATGGAAAAGACAGCACTTTTGATCGAGTATCCGGTGCGCAAGGCGGCACATATGAGTGAATATGCAGTACTTGCGCTTTTGTTTCTGGCAACCTATTTTGCCTATAGCAAAAGGGAGGCTGGTCCCGGAAAAATACGGTTTCTTTCCGTCTGCGCCCTGCTTTCGGTATTCGGCTGTGCCTGTCTGGATGAGTTTCACCAGTTGTTTGTTCAGGGGCGTGAGGGAAAGTTTACAGATGTTTTGATTGATTCGGCCGGCGCGGCAGTCGCCCTGCTGGTGGCAGGCCTGATCCTGTTTCATAACGAGAATAAAAAAAGAAAGAGGTGATTCTGTGGTAGAATTAGATAATTTTAAGAGCCGGCTGCTTGGCTATCAGTCTCCGCTGCAGGAAGTGAGGGATTCACTTTGACTTAGCGGGGAAAAAGCAGAGGATCGAAGAGCTGGAGCGCAAGATGGAGGAGCCGGACTTCTGGAACGATCCCCAGGGCTCTCAGAACAAGATGAAGGAGCTCAAAAGTCTGAAAGATGATGTGGCGACCTATCGGGCGCTGGAGCAACAGTACGAAGATATTGAGACGATGATCGAGATGGGATATGAGGAGAACGATCCTTCTCTTGTCTCGGAGATCGATGAGATGCTGGCGGAATTTGAAGAGACCTATGACGGGATTCGGATGAAGACACTGCTCTCCGGAGAGTATGACGGAAATAATGCAATTTTGTCATTGCATGCAGGTGCGGGCGGCACGGAGTCCTGTGACTGGGCAGCCATGCTGTTTCGCATGTACTCCAAGTGGGCGGATAAGAAAGGCTTTTCCCTTGAGGTGCTGGATTCTCTGGATGGGGATGAGGCGGGAATCAAGTCTATCACTTTTCAGGTAAACGGAGAAAATGCCTACGGTTATCTGAAATCGGAAAAGGGCGTGCACCGGCTTGTGCGGATTTCTCCCTTCAATGCAGCGGGAAAACGGCAGACTTCCTTTGTATCCTGTGATGTCATGCCGGATATTGAGGAGGACCTGGATATTGAGGTAAAGGATGAGGATATCCGGATCGATACCTACCGGTCCAGCGGTGCGGGGGGACAGCACATCAATAAAACCTCCTCGGCAATCCGCATCACCCACTATCCCACGGGAATTGTGGTGCAGTGTCAGAATGAGCGCTCCCAGCACATGAATAAAGATAAAGCGATGCAGATGTTAAAGGCAAAGCTTTACCTGCTGAAGCAGGAGGAAAATGCGGCCAAGGCTGCGGGGATCCGCGGCGAGGTAAAGGAAATTGGATGGGGCAGCCAGATCCGCTCATACGTGATGCAGCCCTATACGATGGTCAAGGATCATAGAACCGGGGTTGAGAGCGGAAATGTGGATGCGGTCATGGACGGGGCATTGGATCCCTTTATCAATGGCTACCTGAAATGGCTCAGCCTTGGCTGTCCGAAAAATATGGAGGAGACCGACGAATGAATTTCGCTGTGATTGGGTTTTTTGCAGCGCTTGTGATAGCGCTTGTTGTGGGGGGATGTGTGGTGAAAAGCCGGCTTCGGGGATTTTCCAGACAGGTATTTGGTACGGACAGTCTTGCAGAGGGAATCAGCCGTCAGGCAGATCTGGCAGCGGAGACACCGAAATCGGTCTCCGGGATGACCAGACTTTTTGAGCCGCAGATCCAAAGAGATTTTCCGGATTTTTCATGGGAAGAGTTTAAACACCGTGCAGAGAATATGCTGACTCTTGCGCTGTTGGCTATTTCCGATGAGAAACCGGATACACTATCAGATGCTTCCTCCGAGATCCGGCGTCAGATTGAAAATCACATTGCAGACAACCGGGCGGCAGGCGTCAGGGAGACCTTTCGGGAGATCAGGATCCACCAGACAGAGATTGCAGACTACAGGAAAGAAAAGGGAACCTGTATCATTACGATTCAGAGCGCGGTGGAATATTACCATGACAGAATAGAAAAGGAAAGGCCCCAAGACGGAAAAGCCATAAGAAAGACACAGACAAAATATAATCTGGAGCTTTTATATATTCAGGACAGCGCTGTGGCGGGAGTGGAGAATGCAGTCGGTACTACCTGTCCCAACTGCGGGGCGCCGATAAGAAGCCTGGGGGCCATGGTCTGTGAATACTGTGGATCGGCAGTTACACCGGTAAATATTAAGGTTTGGTCTCTTCACAAGTTTTATGAAGTCGATTATAATCATATCAGATAAGATAACAGATACATAACAAACAATAAAGGAGGAGCTTATGGGAATTATCAAAGCAGTGACACAGGCAATTGGAGGAGCCTTTGCGGATCAGTGGCTGGAGGTATACGAAGCAGATAATATGGGCGACCAGACCGTCTTTTCCAGAGGCGTTATGATTCGTAAGGGGCAGAACCGTAAGGGGTCGGACAATACTGTGACCAACGGATCCGTGATCCATGTATACGATAATCAGTTCATGATGCTTGTGGACGGAGGCAAGGTAGTAGATTACACGGCGGAGCCGGGATACTATAAGGTAGACAATTCGTCTCTCCCATCCATGTTTAACGGCCAGTTTGGCGAGAGCTTAAAGGAGTCCTTTAACCGAATCCGTTTTGGCGGAGAGACTCCGACCGCACAGAAGGTTTTCTTTATTAATCTTCAGGAAATTAAGGGAATTAAGTTTGGAACCAGACAGCCGATCAACTATTTTGATTCCTTTTATAACGCAGAACTGTTTCTCAGGGCCCATGGAACCTATTCCATCAAGGTCGTGAATCCGCTCCAGTTTTATGCGGAGGTGATTCCGAAAAACAGCGACCATGTTGAGATTACAGATATCAATGATCAGTATCTGTCTGAATTTTTAGAGGCACTTCAGTCTGCCATCAACCAGATGTCGGCAGATGGGACACGTATCTCTTTTGTGACCAGCAAGGCAAGAGAGCTTGGACAGTATATGTCCAAGGTGCTGGACGAGGAATGGAATCAGGCCCGTGGAATGGAGATTCAGGCAGTAGGACTTGCCAGCGTTTCCTATGATGAGGAATCACAGAAGCTCATCAACATGAGGAATCAGGGTGCAATGCTCTCCGATCCTACCGTTCGGGAAGGCTATGTGCAGGGAGCCGTTGCCCGCGGCATGGAAGCGGCAGGCTCTAATGCCAATGGTGCCATGGCCGGTTTTATGGGCATGGGCATGGGGATGAATGCAGCCGGAAATATGATGGGGGCAGCTTCGGCCACAAATCTGGCCCAGATGCAGATGCAGCAGGGCAGTGCCGGACAGCCACAGGCAGCACCGCAGCCCTCTGTAAATCAGGCGGCAGCTGCCGGTGCATGGACCTGTGCATGCGGACAGACGAACAACGGCAAATTCTGCAGCAACTGTGGCAAGCCGGCGCCGTCCGCAGAGTGGACTTGTGAATGCGGTCAGGTGAATTCCGGTAAATTCTGCAGTAACTGTGGAAAGCCGCGCCCATAAGGAAAATAGCGGGAAATGATTCAAAAAGGCGGGGTTGCGCTCCCTGCCTTTTTGTGTTAGAATCTTTCGAGTGAGCACAGGTGTCGGTCGTAGGCAGACAACATAGAAGGAGGGAAAAGGGTGGAAGAGAAGACATCTTTTTTCGTTTTACGGGAAAAAGCGGTGCCGGAGGTACTGCTTAAGGTTGTGGAAGCCAAGCGTCTTCTGGATTCGGAAAAAGTGGAATCGGTACAGGAGGCCGCTGATGCGGTAGGCATTAGCAGAAGCTCATTCTACAAATACAAAGACGATATCTTTCCATATCATGAGAATGAGAAGGGCAAGACCATTACCATGGTGATTCAGCTGGATGATGAGCCGGGGCTTTTATCGGTCGTGCTGAAAACAATTGCGGATTTTCATGCCAATATACTGACGATACATCAGAGCATTCCGATTAAGGGGATTGCCTCTTTGTCACTTAGTATTGACGTGTTTCCTGCAACCGGCAACGTGGAAGATATGAAGAATTGTATTGAATCCGTGCAGGGGATTCATTACGCAAAAATTTTAGCCAGGGAGTGAAAAGATGAAAATTGCAGTTATGGGATACGGCACCATTGGATCCGGTGTCGTGGAAGTGTTGAGAATCAATAAGGAAAAGATTGCACAGCGTGCCGGAGAACCGGTTGAAGTCAAGTATATTCTTGACCTGAGGGAATTTCCGGGAGATCCGATGGAGGATGCCATCATACATGATTATCAGACCATCGTGGACGACCGGGAGATCGGGATCGTTGTTGAGACTATGGGAGGAGTAGAGCCGGCATATACTTTTGTAAAGGCGATGCTTGAGGCCGGAAAGCATGTGGCTACCTCCAATAAGAATCTGGTGGCGGCAAAGGGGGCAGAGCTGATTCGGATTGCGAGAGACCACAATGTAAATTTCCAGTTCGAAGCCAGTGTGGGAGGCGGAATTCCGATTATCCGCCCACTGAATAAGTGCCTGACCGCAGATGAAATCGAAGAGATTACCGGCATATTAAATGGAACGACCAATTATATGCTGACCAAGATGGCGGATGAGGGCGCGGATTTTGATGAGGTGTTAAAGGATGCCCAGGCAAAGGGCTATGCGGAGAAAGATCCGACGGCGGACATTGAGGGGCATGATCCCTGCCGCAAGATTGCGATTCTGACCTCTCTTGTCTGTGGCAGACAGGTGGATTTTGAGGATATTCACTGTGAAGGAATTACGAAGATTACAGCAACCGATTTCAAATATGCGAAAGTGATGAACCGTTCCATTAAGCTTCTTGCCTCCAGTCGCAAGGTGGGGGGAAGCTATTCCTGCATGGTGGCTCCGTTCCTGCTGGATTGTGAGCATCCGTTGTGCGGCGTGAACGGTGTCTTTAATGGTATTTTTGTTCACGGGAATGTTCTGGGAGATGCGATGTTTTATGGCAGCGGAGCGGGAAAGCTTCCGACGGCCAGTGCAGTGGTGGCAGATATTGTGGATATGACAAAGCATAAGAATACCAACATCTACATCGACTGGAAACCGGAAAAAATTGATCTGGTGGATTATAAGGACAGTGTGAACCGGTTCTTCGTGCGAACCTCATCAGATAAGAACACGATCGAGAATGCTTTTGGCAGTGTGAATTATGTGGATGCCGGTATCCAGGGGGAAATCGGATTTACCACAGAAGAGATGACGGAAGGCGAATTCATGGATCGGGAAGAAAAGATTACTGTTATTGGCCGGATCCGCTTGGGCTAGAAGGGGGAATACTATATTTTTCAGAGAGGTATGCAGACTTTTATTTCCGCCAAGGTGTCCTGTCTGTGACAGGATCCTTGGAGTGAAGGAATTAAGGAACGGCAGCCTGATTCACGGGAAGTGCAAAACAATGCTTTTTCCGGTGGCTCAGCCCGTTTGCTATCACTGTGGACGGCCGGTGGACGGGCCGGAGACGGAATACTGTTTTGACTGTGGAAGACATCTGAAAAGATTAGAAAGTCCCTATTGGAGAAAAAACAGTCCGGCATCCTGGTTTGTACAGGGAAGAGCCTTATATGTGTACCGGGGATCGGTTCAAAAGACGATGTACCGTCTGAAATATTCCAACCGCCGAGAATATGCCGGCTTTTTTGCGAGAGAGGCAGCAGTCCGTTATGGAGACTGGATCAGGCGTGCGGGGGTTGAAGCGGTTGTCCCGATTCCGGTCTACTGGAAGAAACAAAAGAAGCGTGGCTATAATCAGGCAGGGCTTCTGGCAGAGCAGATCGCTGAAATTCTGGGACTTGCTTACGAGCCGGAGGCCCTGATTCGCGTTCGTGATACGAGACCGCAAAAGGAACTGGGAGAGAAAGAACGTAAAAATAACTTGAAAAGCGCTTTTCAGTCAGCCGATTTTGTAGTAAAATATAGATGTATACTATTGGTAGACGATATCTATACAACCGGAGCTACCGTAGAGTCAGCGGCGAAGACATTACGGCAGGCCGGGGTGACAAGCGTTTATGTGCTGACGGCCTGCATTGGAACGGGGTCCATGCAGGTTTAGGATTAAAGGGGGCAATTTTATGAATGTAATTAACTGCAGATCCTGTGGCAAGCTGTTTAATGTTTTGGGACGTGAGAAAATATGCCCGGAATGCAGGAAGGCACTGGAGGATAAATTTCAGCAGGTGAAGGAATACCTGTCGCAAAATCCCAATGCTTCCGTGGAGCAGACTGCCACAGACAATGAGGTGACGGTAAAACAGATCAAACAGTGGATCAGGGAGGAACGTCTCGTATTGTCCAATGCCACGGAAAGTGGTATTGTGTGTGAAAACTGCGGGAAACCAATCTGTACAGGGCGTTTTTGTGATGCCTGCAGGGCAAGCATGGCAAGCGAGCTGATGGGGGCAATTGACCGTCCGAAGAAGAAACCGGCTTCCCCTGACAGAGGTCATGAGAGAGACCGTATGCGCTTTTTGAAAAACTAAAATCCAGTGGCGGGAGATTGTATGATTAATGAAGAACGTGTGAAGGAACTCTGCCATATGGCGGTATTTGATGAGCATAGTGCCAAGGAATGCCGCCAGATGGGGGAATACTATATGTGGGACTATGTGGGCAAGGAGCTTGTGAAAAGCTTTTTTTCCGGTACTATTGCATATCTGCTTCTTCTACTGTTGTGGGGAATTCGCGATATGGAGATGCTCACCGAAATGCTGAACAGTCCCAAACTTAAGGAACTGATCGGCTGGGTGCTGCTCCTGTATGTCGTGTTTATGGCGGTATACATGGTACTGACTGCCATTATATACTGTGTCCGTTATGTGTACGGGCGGAAAAAGCTGCGCAGGTATGCGGAGCATATTAAGAAGGTTCGCAGAATGTATTATCGGGAAGAGCAGATGAACAGGTAATTCGGCGTCCTTGGGGAGGAACTTTATGACGAAAATATTGGAACTTCGGGATCGGATGATCCGATTTTACAGCAGGTACGAGACGTATCTGTTTCCGATTGTGAAATTTGCAGTGGCGTTTGCCCTGTTTTCTGTAATCAACAAGAATATTGGGTTTATGGAGCTGGTCAGCAATCTGCCGGTCGCATTGATTTTGTCTCTGTTGTGCGCACTGCTTCCGGTAAACGCGATGATCTGGCTGTCTGCACTGGTGGTTCTGGCGGATATGTATGCTGTTTCTCTGGAAACAGCTCTTACAACACTGCTCCTGTTTGCGGCTGTTTTCTTCCTGTATTTCCGCTTTTCTCCGAAGGATGGGTTTGCGGCAGTGCTTACACCGGTATGTTTCCGGCTTCATATTCCGTATATTATTCCGGTGGGATGCAGTCTTTTGAGAAGTATATATTCCGTTATCGCCGTGGTGTGCGGTACGGTTCTCTATTATTTCTTGGGAGGCATCCAGCAGAATGCGGCAGCACTGATGAGTACATCGGAGGATGTGACTTCGTCATCCAGGCTGAATATCTCCGTCGGGCAGCTTTTCTTCAACCGTGAGATGTATCTTGTGATTGCGGTGTTTGTTGTCACATCCCTTGTGGTATATCTGGTAAGAAGGATGGAAGTGGATCACGCGTGGACGCTCGCTATCATATCGGGAACCCTGGTCGAGATCGCAGGTCTGTTCGTGGGCTATATGGTATTGGGAATTACGGGGAAGACCCTTTGGCTTTTGATTGGGGGAGTCCTCTCCATGATCATTGCTTTTGTGATTCAGTTCCTGTTTATGGATCTTGATTACGACAGAACGGAACGGGTTCAGTTTGAAGATGATGATTACTATTATTATGTCAAGGCTGTTCCCAAGAAAATGGTAGCTGTCCGGGAGGTGACCGTAAAGCATTTCGGCAATACGGCCAGTATGGGCAAGAGAATCGATCACAGCAGACCGGTCCCGACGGCGGAGGAAGAAGAGCGAAGCCGTAAGGTCATGGCGAAGGAACTGGATATTGATGAAGGATTATTAAAGTGAGTGGCAGGGGATTTATGGCACTTACATCATTAAAATAAAGGACAGGAAGGAAAGATGATGCAGAATCTGCTGGGAAAATTAAGTGAATTATATGATCAGGCAGCTACGTTTCTCGGCATGCCTGATATTTCCGTGTCTGTTGTCGACATCATTGAGATTTTGATTATTTCTTTTCTGTTTTATCATGTGCTGCTCTGGATCAAAAGCACAAGAGCATGGAACCTGTTCAAAGGCATCATTGTGCTTTTGCTTTTTGTCCTGATCGCTGCAGTATTTCAAATGAACACGATCCTGTGGCTTGCAGAAAACACGCTGAATGTGGGTTTGATCGCGCTGGTGATCATTTTTCAGCCGGAACTTCGCAACGCTCTGGAAAATCTCGGAGGAAAGAATGTTTTTGGCAGACTCTTCAATATCGGGAAATCGGAAGACAATAAGTATTCCGATAAAACCATTGAGGAACTGGTAAAGGCATCCTTTGCCATGGGAAAGGTGAATACAGGCGCATTGATCGTAGTGGAAAACGAGATCATGTTGAATGAATACATCAGGACGGGAATTGATGTGGATGCAATTGTGACCAGTCAGCTTTTGATCAATATTTTTGAAAAAAATACGCCGCTTCATGATGGCGCTGTCATTATCCGGGGAGACCGGGTGGTTTCCGCGACCTGTTATCTTCCGTTATCGGACAGTCTGTCTTTAAGTAAGGATCTGGGGACGAGACACCGGGCTGCAGTAGGAATCAGTGAAGTGAGTGATTCCCTGACGATTGTTGTGTCCGAGGAGACCGGCAAGGTGTCAGTCGCCATGAATGGCCGGATTTATCACGGAGTTGATGCAGATTTCCTGAGGGAGAAGCTGACTCTGGTGCAGAACCGGAACCGGGAGATGACAAAGCTTGAACAGATCAGAAGGAGGTTTAAGGATGGCAAAAAAGATTCTCAAAACCTTGACGAATAATCTGGGATTTAAGCTGCTGGCTGTTTTTTTTGCTTCCGTTTTGTGGCTGGTTGTATATAATATTGATGACCCGATGAAGACGAAGACTTTCACCACCAATGTGACGGTGGAAAATACCTCGGCAGTTACTGAGATGAATAAGTGTTATGAGGTATTGAACGGAACCAATACGGTTTCTTTTTCGGTAACAGGCAAACGCAGCGTGCTGGATAAACTGGAGGATACTGATTTTACCGCTGTTGCGGATATGAATCGTATGATCCTGAATAAAGATGGAGTCAAGGCGAACGTGCCGATTGAGATAACCAGCAAAAGGCAGAATTCGGCACTCAAATACAATGGCAAAAATAAATATCTGGAGGTCTCTCTGGAGGATCTGATGAGTCACCGGTTTATGGTGGCGGCGGCAACCAGCGGCCATGTGGCAGACGGGTATGCGCTGGGGGAGGTTACGGTGACCAATCCCAACGTCCTCAATGTATCGGGACCGGCTTCCATCGTTAAGAAGATCGCAAGTGTTGTGGCGACAATCGATGTGGAGGGGATGTCCGTCAATTTATCGGATAATGTCATTCCGGTACTGTATGATGCGGATGGAAACGAGGTGGATACCACCCGGCTGACCCTGAGCAATGATACCGTTACGATTTCTGCGAAGATTCTGAGTGTCAAGGAACTTCCACTCTCCTTTACCACTACCGGTAGGCCCTATGGTGATTACCGGGTGGTGGAGATCAGCAGTTCTCCGGAGACCGTTAAACTAAAGGGTGCAACCAACGTGCTCAACCCGCTATTGTCCATTGATATACCGGCAGAAGTGTTGAATGTATCCGGCGCAAGAGAGGATCTTTCTACGTCCATTGACATTACGGAATATCTTCCGGAAGGAACCGAGCTGGTTAATCCTGCGGATGCTACCGTTACCGTGACGGTGCGCATAGAGGCCTACGAGCCGAAGACCTATCAGATCAACTCCAGCCGCATTGCAGTGCAGGGACTGGAGGACGAATATGAATTGAGCTTTGAAGATGCGGAAATTCCGGTTACGATCAACGGACTTAAGAAGGATCTGGATCGTCTGAATGCATCGGCAATTCCTGCGGAGATTAATGTGGAAGGGCTTGCGGAGGGCACACATCGTGTGACCTTGAATCTGAAGCTGGATGAGGAGTATTATGCTTACCAGCCGATCACCATTGCGGTTTCGATTTCCCCGCGGGAGACCCAGGAAGATCAGCCCGATAATTCCCAGGAGCCGGACAGTGAGGAACAGATCGGAGAGCAGGACAATCAAAATGAATAAGGAGTAATGAAAGATGGCTAGAATGTTTGGAACAGACGGGGTAAGAGGTGTTGCCGGAACGGAGCTGACGATTGATCTGGCTATGAAGCTGGGGCAGGCCGGAGCCTATGTGCTGACGAAAGAAAAATCCCATCAGCCGACGATTATTGTGGGCTGTGATACGCGTATTTCCGGAGGAATGCTTGCCAATGCGCTGATGGCGGGAATTTGTTCTGTGGGAGCCAATGCGATTTTTATCGGTGTGGCGCCGACACCTGCCATTGCATATCTCACCAGAAAGCATAAGGTAGATGCGGGCGTGGTGATTTCCGCATCCCATAATCCCATGGAATTTAACGGAATCAAGTTTTTTAACGGAGAGGGCTATAAGCTGTCGGATGCACTGGAGGATGAAATTGAGGCGCTGATCCGCAGTGATATGGAGGATGTGGTATTCCCCATCGGGCCGGGAATCGGAAAGGTGGAATACCGGTTTGATATTGTGGATGAGTATATCAAGTTTGAGAAGGAGACGGTTCCGGTAGATCTGTCAAAGTTAAAGATCGTGGTGGACTGTGCGGAGGGAGCAAGCTCCTATACCTCAGTGAAGACTCTTTCTGATCTTGGTGCGAATCTGGTTGCGATCCATACCAATCCGGATGGAACGAATATCAATGCCAACTGCGGCTCAACGCATATGGATGAGCTTCGGGCCAGGGTTGTGTCGGAGAAGGCAGACATCGGAATTGCCTTTGACGGAGATGCAGACCGTATGCTTGCAGTAGATGAAAACGGCAAGCTGGTGGACGGCGATGAGGTGATGGCTGTCTGCGGAAATTTCTTAAAAGAGCAGGGAAAGCTTGCAAAGGATACTATCGTTGTCACAGTAATGACCAACCTGGGATTTACCCTGATGGGAGAAAAACAGGGCATTCATGTGGAAAAAACCAAAGTCGGGGACCGATATGTACTTGAAAATATGTTGGAGAATGGCTATAATCTGGGAGGTGAGCAGTCCGGACACGTGATTTTTCTGGATGACAACACGACGGGAGACGGCCTTCTGACAGCACTTCATCTGCTGCAGGTCATGGTCCGGACGGGAAAGAAGCTTTCGGAGCTCACCAATGTCATGGAGGTTCTGCCACAGGCGCTGGTGAATGCAAAGGTTCCAAACCATAAGAAGGAAAGCTATATGGAGTACACGGAGATCGCGGAGGCGATTGAGACACTTGAGAAGAAATTCGCGGGGGAGGGAAGAGTCTTGATTCGTCCGTCCGGTACGGAGCCGCTGGTCCGTGTGATGATTGAGGGAAAAGATCAAAAGGAAATTGATGAGGAGGCCAGGAAGCTGGCAGAACTCATCACGAAAGTTATGTTATAAGGAGGGGGTACTTTGGTATCGCAAGCAGTGAAAATTATGAATCCGACGGGACTTCATCTGAGACCCGCCGGGAATTTGTGCAAAGAGGCAATGAAATTTAAGAGCAAGGTCACATTTGATTACAGTGGCAATACGGCCAATGCAAAAAGTGTGCTGAGTGTTCTGGGAGCCTGCATTAAGTCAGGGGATGAAATTACATTGATCTGTGAGGGGGAAGATGAGGAGGAGGCGCTTCGCACGCTTGTCGCATATGTAGAAAGCGGTCTTGGCGAATAGAATAAAGGAACGCTTAAGAGGAAAAATAGTAATATGAAGGAAAAATACAAGCATTTACTGAATTTTATTGCAAATGTGATGACATTGGCTATGGAGGCCGTATTATTCGGATGGACCTGGTATGTGATGTATGTGCCGATGATTGATAAGGCTAATGCACTGTGGCGTCGAGGAAACTGGGCAGTGATTGGTATGTATGTACTGTTTGTATTCTTTTTCACAAAAGTGTTTGGAGGATACAGGATCGGTTATATGCGCTTGTCGGATATCATTCTTTCTCAGGTGCTTGCTGTGATTCTGGCCATGGTGGTTTCTTATTTTGAAATCTGTCTGGTTGCGAATGACTATCTTTCTCCACGGCCACTGCTTCTGATGACTCTCACGGAAATCATCCTGATTGTTCCGTGGGTCATTCTTGTACGAAAAGCTTACCAGCATCTGTATCCACCGAGACAGGTGCTGGTAATTTATGGGAATTATTCCCCTGACGATCTGATCGGCAAGATCAATACAAGAAAAGATAAATACAACATCTGTGCATCGGTAAGCTATCGGATCGGATACGAGAAGCTGTATCCGATGATCCGGCAGTATAATGCAGTGGTGCTGTGTGATCTTCCGGCGGAGGCCAGAAATCAGATTATGAAATACTGTTATCAGGAATCTGTTCGTACCTATGTAACACCGAAGATCTCAGATATCCTGTTTCGTGGTGCAGATGACATTCATCTGTTTGATACGCCATTATATCTTTCCCGGAATCAGGGACTTAGTATTGTGGATCTTTTTATCAAGAGGGCTATGGATATCGTTATTTCCCTGGTGGGCATTGTCATTGCGTCTCCATTCATGCTTCTGATCGCCCTGGCCATCAAGCTGTATGACAGGGGCCCCGTCTTATATAAGCAGGAACGGCTGACGAAGGATGGACAACCCTTTATGATCTATAAATTCCGGAGTATGACGGTACATTCGGAGGATCATGGAGCAAGGCTTGCTGCCAAAGGGGATGCCCGGGTGACACCGGTGGGACGTCTGATTCGTGCGATTCATTTTGATGAGCTGCCACAGCTGTTTAATATTTTAAAGGGCGAGATGTCCGTGGTGGGACCGCGCCCGGAGCGACAGGTCATTGCAGATCAGTATACGGAGGAAATTCCGGAGTTTGTGCTGCGCCTTAAGGTGAAAGCGGGTCTGACCGGTTATGCACAGGTGTATGGAAAGTATAATACCACACCATATGATAAGCTGAAGCTGGATCTGACTTATATAGAGAACTATTCGGTGTGGATGGATATTAAGATCCTGTTCCTTACCTTTAAGATTCTGTTTGTCCGGGAGAATACGGAAGGCATTGATTCCGATCAGACAACAGCCAGCAAAAGAGAATAGTTGCAATGTTGAATTGAAATGTATGTATGAATATGCTATAATAGGCCTCATTGTGAATGGATGTAAAGAGGAATAAACAGTGATAAAGCGATTTATAGGCGATATTAAGAAGTATTTTAATTATGCGAAGTATTCCGCGAAGGCGGAACTGAAAGCAGAGGTGGCAGGCTCTTATCTTAACTGGGTATGGTGGATTTTGGAGCCTGTCTGTTTGATGTTTATCTATGCGTTTATTTTTGGATTTGTGTTTCAGGCGAGAGAAGAATATTTTACAGCCTTTATTTATATCGGACTGGCCGTCTGGACATTTTTTAACCAGAATCTGAAAAACAGTGTCACCATTATTAAGAAGAATAAGGGTGTGGTGTCTAAGGTTTATCTACCCAAATTTGTTCTTTTGGAATCCAAAATGTTTGTCAACGGTTTTAAAATGGTGGTATCCTTTGCCATTGTCATTGTACTGATGATCTTTTATCATGTACATCTTACATGGAACGTATTGTTTTTTATTCCACTGATGATCTGCTTATGGCTGGTTACCTTTGGATTTATGTGTATTTTATGTCATTTTGGTGTGTATGTGCAGGATCTGGCGAATGTTGTGACCATTGCCTTACGACTGATTTTTTATATGACAGGTATTATGTTTTCCATTGAGCACCGTATCGGCAAAGGACATCCGGAACTGGCAATGATTCTGGAAAAATTTAATCCTATGGCCTTTATTATTGACGGATGCCGGAAATGCCTCATTTACGGACAGATGCCGGAGCTGAAGGTACTCTTGATCTGGCTTGTAATCGGAGTATTGCTGAGTTTTGCAGGAATTCGTTTGATTTACAAAAATGAAAATAGCTATGTTAAGGTGAGTTAGCCATGGATGAAAAGGACATTGCAATCAAAGTTGATCATTTGACAATTCGATATAAAAGTCTGAAGGCTTTTTCCATTAAGCAGAATTTTTTTCGCCTGCACAAGAACAAGCGGGAGACCTTTGAGGCTTTAAGAGATATTTCTTTCGAGGTAAAAGAGGGGGAGATTCTTGGTATCATAGGCAAAAACGGTAGTGGAAAATCCACGCTCCTTCGGGCTCTGGCCAATATTTTTTCTCCGGATGAGGGGACCATTGATACCTTTGGGCATTCTGTTTCCCTGCTTTCCATTGGTGTGGGCTTCCAGAAACAGTTGTCCGGCCGGGAAAACATCATTCTGTCGGGAATGCTGCTAGGGTTTTCGGAGGAAGAAATTCGTGCGAAGATGAACCGCATCATAAAATTTGCGGATTTGGGGAAATTTATTGATATGCCTGTTTCTACCTATTCCAGCGGAATGTATTCGAAGCTTGCATTTTCCATTACGGCAATTCTCGAGACTGACATCATATTGATCGATGAGGTTTTAAGCGTCGGGGACCGCCGTTTTAAAAAGAAGAGTTACAGGAAAATGAAGGAACTGATTTCCGATGACAAGCGGACGGTGGTCATTGTGTCCCATAGTATTCAGGCACTGCGGGATTTGTGCCAGCGGGTGCTTTGGATCGACGATGGGAATATGATTAAAATCGGAAAGACCGATGAAGTGCTGGACGAGTATGAGGCGTATATGGACGCTGAAGAGTAATAGGATTGTGAAAGGAACTTAAACATGAAGAAGGTTGCAGTTGTAGGCTTATATGCGATTAAGAATGCAGGAGACAATATTCTGTGTGAGGCAACACAGTATCTGATTAAGCAAAAAAATCCGGAGACAGAGATCGTTGAGGTCGATGTCAACCCGCGTGTAAAGTCTTATTCCGGGCTGGAGTTGATCCCATTCTGGATCTCAAAGGTCCTGATCAAGATCTCTGGATATATTTTTAAATATGAAAATTCCAGCAAATTCCGCTATTACTATGAATATTTTATGTGGTGGCTGAAGATCAACCATAAATTTAAAAAGCAGCTGAGCAATGTGGATGCCATTGTTTTTGCCGGAGGTGGGTTCCTGAAGTTCCGCACACAGGGATTAAATTATTATGTGGAACAGATTATGAAGATTGCCCGGAAGAATCATATTCCGGTGATGATGAATGGTGTCGGCATCGAGGGCTACAGTGAGAAGGATATCCGCTGCCAGAGATTAAAGCAGGCGATCAACCAGGATTGCTTTAAGGTGATTACCACAAGAGACGATATCGATACCTTGAAAAACTGTTATATCACAAATCCCAATATCAAGATTGCCCGTGTGGGGGATCCGGCACTCTGGGTTCCGGAATGCTACAATCTGCAGAAAAATGATCACCCAACACCTGTGATCGGAGTCAATGTGATCCGCGGCAGAGTGTATCAGGCTTACGGCAATACCCTCACCGAGTTCGAGCTGTTGAACTTTTACAAGAAACTGATTCAGGGAATTGAAGACAGAGGCTGGGATTGGGTACTGTTTTCCAACGGTATGGCTGCGGATCAGAAATTTGGTACGATGCTTCTGAATGCCTTAGGCTGCAGGGACCGGAACAAAATGATGCCAAATGCGAGAAATTCCGTGGAATTTTTGAAACAGATCCGTTCCTTTCAGCTGGTCTTCGGTGCAAGACTTCATGCCTGTATTACCTCTTATGCGCTGGATGTGCCGGTGATCGGTCTGATCTGGAGCGAGAAGCTTCGGATTTTTGCGGACGTAATCGGCAAGAAGCAGTCATTTTTTGAGGAGGACCAGTTAAATATAGACAATATCCTAAATGCGATGGAACGGGAGATGAACTCCGGATATGACGGGAAGATCCGTGAGAACCTCCGCCAGCTTACGAAACAGTATCTGGACGGATTCATGGAGTCTTTGGGCGAATAGAATTAGGAGAATAGCATACGATGATTAAAAAAGCGTTGAACTTTATCGAGAAAAAGATGGTAGAGGGGAAGTTTTTTCAGTGGATCTTTACGATGCTCCAGAAGGCGGTTACCTCAGTCCTCTATGCGGTATATACGGTGTGCGGAAAAGTGGTTTCACTGGTATTCCGGATTTTTAAGATGATCTTTTTGTATCCGGACAAAGGCCTGGCAGTATTGGCAAGACGCCATCTGGCGAAAAAGACCCCTGTGGAAAACCAGATTATGTTTCTTACCTTCCAGGGGGATTATACCTGTAATCCGAAATACATTGCGGAAGAACTGATTCGGGAGAACACAGATTATAAGTTGATATGGGATGTGAAGACGAACTACCCTACCAGTGATTATCCGCTGGAACTTCGATTTGTAAAGCATAATACCTATGAGTTTTACAAACAGCTGGCGGCTTCCAAGGTGATTATCGAAAATACCAATATTGTGGAGAGACTGTTCGCCTACAAGAAGAAGGATCAGTATCTGCTCCAGACCTGGCATGGATCCCTTGGTATCAAGCGGCTGGATGGAGACGTGGTCATGGGCTTTCGGTGGAAGCAGCTGGCAAAGAAATGCCAGAATACGGTGGATCTGCTTTTGTCTAACAGTGATTTTGAGTCAGAGGTGTTTCGGACTGCATATTGGAAGGATGTACCGGCCGTTATGGTGGGCCATGCGAGAAATGATATTTTCTTCCTGAAAGATCAGGAAAAGATTGCAAAAATCCGCAGAAAAGTATATCGTTTCCTTGACATTCCGGAGGATACCCACCTGTTTTTATTTGCGCCAACTCACAGGGATGATGTGGATGAATCCTATCAGCCTCTTGATTATTTTGAGATCAAGGAGGCTTTGGAGGAACGGTTTGGCGGCAGATGGCAGATCGTGATCCGTCTGCATAACCGTCTGAAGAAGGAGAGTAAGTCCTGGCTCAATCTTCTTCCGTCCTATGTATCGGATGCCACCTTTTACGAGGATATGCAGGAGCTGCTCCTCTGTACCGATGTGGGTCTGACCGATTATTCCAGCTGGATCTTTGATTTTGTTTTATCGGGAAAGCCGGGCTTTATCATTGAGCTGGGCCTTGAGGATTACAAAAACTCCCGAGGATTTTACTATCCAATCGATTCCACACCATTCCCGATTGCCAGGGACAGCAGAGAGCTTGCAGCAAAAATCCGTTCCTTTGATGCGGATAAGTATGCAAAGGATAAGGATACCTTCCTTGCGGCAAGAGGCTGCATGGAGGATGGACATGCCAGCGAACGTATTGCGGCCAAGATTGATGAGTTAATGAAAAAGTAAAATGATGAATTTTAAAGTCAAGCAGGCAGTCAAAATGCTGATGCAGAATGTGGTGTTCCCGTTCTTTTACTGGATCGGCAGGCACAGACCGGTGGATGTGAAGCTTGTGATTTTTGCGGATTCCCACCGGGATGAGGTTCCCTATAGTATGGAGGATCTGTATCACTGGTTCGAGGGCAGGGACTACCGGGTATTAAAAATGACCAGAGACTGTGACAGCGGCGGTTATCTGGGGGGACTTAGGTTTATGCTCCGCTTTATGCTTCAGTATGCGAGAGCACACTATGTGTTTCTTTGTGATAATTTCCTGCCGGCTGCTTCCTGCAGCAAACGGCAGGAGACGGTGGTGGTCCAGATGTGGCATGCCGGCGGTATGCTGAAAAAATATGCCTATGATACAAAGCGGGATATCCCGGCCTATTATAAGGGGAATGTTTTTAAGAATTACTCTCTGATCCTGACAAGTGCACCGGAGTGTAACCGTGCCTATGTCAGCGGGATGCGGGCGGATCCGGACATTGTGAAGCCCCTGGGACTCAGCCGGACAGACCGGTTCTACGACAGGGATTATATCGACGGCTGCAGGGAACGTTTCTATGGGATGTATCCCGAGGCCAGGGGAAAGAAAATTGTACTGTGGGCTCCGACCTTTCGGGGAAATGCGTCTGTGCCGGAAATTATTGACATGAGCTTTTTGGAGCGCCTGAGACAGGAGCTGGGTGAGGAATGGATGCTTTTGGTGAAGCTGCATCCACACCTTAGAAAGCATTTGGGAATAGAGGATTGTCCGATTCCCACGGAACAGCTCCTTCCCGCAGCAGATGTGCTGATCTCCGATTACTCTTCGGTCATTTATGATTACCTGCTGCTGGGACGCCCCATTGTCCTGTATGTTCCGGATTTATCCTACTATGAGGAGAAGGATCAGTTTTATATTGATTACCGGCAGATGCCCGGGGTGATTGTGACGGAGGAAAAGGATTTGTGTTCTGCGGTAAAGGGCTCTGTAGAGCACTTTGATTACGAGAAGCTGGAAAAGTTTCGGGAACGGTATATGTGCAGCTGCGACGGACATGCGCTGGAGCGGCTGACGGAGTATTTACATTTGTAGATTGGTTCAATGGTTCAAAGAAATGGAGGAAGAAAAATGGTTTCAGCATTAATTTTTGCAGGTGGAATCGGACAGAGAATGAAGTCTCTTGATATTCCGAAGCAGTTTTTGGAGATTGAAGGAAAGCCGATCATTGTCCGGACAATGGAGCATTTTTCCAATCATCCCATGGTAGACAATATCGTTGTGGTCTGCGTGGAGAACTGGCTGGATGAATTGAATAAAGATATTGAGAAATTCGGCATCAAAAAGGTGATTGCAACGGTTCCGGGAGGTGCAAGCGGATACCAGTCGATTCACAATGGTCTGCTGGAGGTGCAGAAGGTGGCACAGCCGGAGGATATCGTGTTGATCTGTGATGGCGTGCGTCCGATGCTTTCCGAACAGCTGATTACAACATGCATCGAGGATGCAGGAAAGTATGAGACAGCAGTTCCGGTAACGCCAAGCATTGACTCTGTATTATATAGTGATGACGGGGAAAACTGCAGCAAGAATTATGAGAGAAAAAAGATGTTTATCACCCAGGCTCCTCAGGGCTATACGATGCGCAAGATCATGTGGGCCCACGGTGAGGCAGAGAAAAAGCATCTGGATCCGGTTTCTTCCGGAGAGCTGTTAATTGAACTGGGGGAGAATATTCATATTTTCCAGGGAATCCGGGAGAATATCAAGGTAACGACTCCGGAGGATCTGGAGTCCCTTCGGGCAATACATTATTATGAACATTATAAGCAGTTTGCAAAGGAAGTATTAAAATACGGTTTATAAGGGATAGGGCTGCTTCTGGCTGTCTTATCTTATAAAAAATTTTCGCACTGATTTACGCGCGGTCCCGTCTCCCGTAGGGGCATTCGTCTACGGCTGACGCTCTCGTGATTCCTGCACCTAGTGCGAGTAAATGCCTCCATCCACAGAGTTTATCAGGCACGGGAAATACAAACGCGCTACGCTTGAACGTGTATTTCCCGTGCCCACTTTAAATGTGACAGGTTTTCATGGAAAACCTGTCATGTAGCGTCGGCCCATTTGCCGAAGGCAAATTTTGCATGGGCCGATGTTCAACAAGTGTATGGAGGCATTAACTCGCACACGGTTTGGAATAAATCGAGTGTCAGCCGTAGACGAATGCCCTTGCGGGAGACGGAACCGCACGTAAATCAGTGCGGAAAGTTTCCATTATCAAGAGAGAGGGAGGAACGTAAGTATGAATCTGATCAGAGAAAGCGTAGGAGAGCATTTGTATCAGGATGTAGAGAAAATTGCAGATACACCGGTGGACTGGGAAAAATTCCGTGGGAAAACCGTCATGATTACCGGTGCGAACGGTTTTATTGCCTATTACCTGACACTGGCTCTGCTTTTGAATAATGATAGAAAAAATCTTAACATTCATGTACTTGGATTGGTGCGAAACCGCCAGAAGGCTTTGAAGAAGTATGGGAGCATTGCGGAGCGGGAGGATCTGACACTGGTTACGAAGGATGTCTGCAGCAGCATGGAGGATGTGGAGCATGCGGACTATATCATTCACGCTGCAAGTCAGGCAACTCCGTACTTTTTTGAAAATGATCCGGTGGGAACCATGGAGGCCAATACCCTTGGGACATCCAATATTCTCCGCTATGCAAAAAAGGAGAAGGCCGAAGGCGTATTGATGATCTCCAGCCTGAAAATCTATGGGGAGCTTACTTCCGGCAAGGATCATATTGATGAGGAAGATATCGGATATCTGGATATTGATGCCTATAAAAACTGTTATGCCATGGGCAAACGGGCTATGGAGACCCTGTGCAGCTGTTATGTGAAGCAGTATGGAGTCCCGGTGAAGCTGGCGCGTCCAAGCTACATCTATGGAGCCAGCACCATGGAGGATGACAGAGTGTGGGCACAGTTTCTGGCCAATATTATTCGCGGGCAGAATATTCTGCTGAAGAGTAACGGAGCGGCCTATCGTTCTTTCTGCTATGTGACGGATACGGCCAGCGCACTGCTGACGATCCTGCTGCAGGGAGAGGCGGGAACCCCTTACAATATTGCCGCAAAGCATTCGGATATTACCATTCGTGATTTTGCCAAAACAGCAGTAAGAGTATTTCCGGAGAGAAATATTTCACTGGAATTTGCCAATGCCTGGGATGAGAAGGAACCGGTTTTGGATTTTTCACAAAAGACGCCGGAGATTCTGGACAGCAGCAGGCTTGAGGCTCTGGGCTGGAAAGCAGAAATAGATATTGCGGAAGGAATCAAAAGAGCCGTTGGTACGATGGAGGAAAGAGAAGAGTAACCATGCAGAGAAGTTGGAAGAAAGTAATTTTAGGAATATTGACACTGGTGTTGTTTTTCGGAATCGGAAATGTGCCGGTGCATGCAGCTTCGTCGGAGGAGATGACAATCTATGGAATGTACGTGAATTCCAAGGAAAAGGGAGATTCTGTGCTTCTGGAATCAGAGGATGAGTATCTTCTGATGGATCTGGGCATGTACTCTCATATGCCGGCCATCTGCAAACAGCTTCAACGTCTGGGAGTCACCAACCTGGATCTGTATCTCAGCCATCTGCACATTGATCACGTAGGCGGCAAGGAGGGAGACTGGCTGGCCGGCCTTAAATACCTGTCTCAGCAGGGATTTACCATCGATACCTTGTATCTTCCGGATCCGTCTCTGGCGCCGGAATCTGAGGGCTATCAGAAAAAGTATGCGCTGCTGGAGGAATACATGGACACCTATATGGGGGGAAGCGACCAAATGGTATATCTGCAGCAGGGAAGCATGTTTTCTGTGGGATCTGTCGAGGCAGAGGTTTTGGGACCCTCACTGGATTTTGTAAGGTCGATTCATCCCTGGGATTATATTGGAAAGGTTACCGATGATGATCTGGGAACAGAGCATGGAGCGGTAGTGGTAAATACCTATTACGAGAATAACTGTAGTCTGATCACAAGATTTTCCTGCGGGGGAATACGTTATCTGACCACCGGTGACATGTTAAAGGATGAGGCTACCTATATGGCAATGAATTATGCCGATGAACTGCAGGCAGATATCTATAAGATTTCTCATCACGCTACGGCAACGGGGAACACGAAGCCCTTTGTCACAGCGGTGGATCCCACCTATTCCTTTGCACAAAATGCGGGAAGCACCTATATCAGTTCGGACACCAATCAGTGGCGCTTCGAAAATGTGCGCCAGGTTACCAGTGCCACCAGTATGCCGTACTTTATCGCCAATGAGAAGAAGACGATTATTTATCATGTAGAGAATGGCCGCATTTCCCTTTTCAAGGGTGATACCATGGAGGATGGAAAACTTCTGAAGGGATGGGTCGGCGTCTATGGCGCGGATGGTACAAACCGGAAAAAAGATTTCTATTATCTGGACGAGGACAGTCTGCCAATGATTGGAATCCAGACCATCGGACAGCATTCCTACATGTTCAATGATGGCGGCTGCATGCTTTACAGTGACTTTGATGAGCAGGGAAATTATCAGCCGTGGAAGGTATATAAGAATGGGAAAAAGCGGTATTTCTCATGGTCCGATTCCGGAAATCTGGCCTATATGGCGATGGGCTTTCAGGAGATTGACGGGAAGCTGTATTATTTCAACGAAAATGGCTTGCTGCTGGAAGGAAACGAAGAATTTTCAATCGTAGATATCGGTGGCGAAAGCTACGGACAGGAAACGGATGGCACTTTTGTCACCAAACGCTATATGGAGTATAACGGATCCAATTACTATTTTGCCGGGGACGGTAAAATGGCCAAAAAGCAGATCGTTTCCATTGGGGGACATTCCTATTATTTTGGCGTGCGGGGAACACAGGTATATGACAAAATTGTGAGTGTTGGCGGAAAGAAATACTACTTCGATGAAGAAGGCGACATGCTCACGGATGATTTCCTGGAGTATGATGGCGAACGCTACTATTTTGATGAAAACGGGCAGATGGCGCAGCGAAAGCTGATCGAAGAGGATGGAGAGTACCGGTATTTCGGCAAATACGGTACACAGGTTTCGGATACCGAGATCAAGATGAATGGAAACACCTATTATTTTGATGAGGAGGGCTTTATGGTCCGGGGTCAGATGTATGACCGGGGTGGAAAGACCTACTACTTTGACAAAAATGGTGTGATGGCTGTTTGCAAGAAAGTTTCCTACCGTAAGAATATTTATTATTTTGGAAAATACGGAACCATGGTCCGGGCAAAGAAGGTCAGAATAAACGGAGCAGCCTATTATTTTGACGAGGATGGCATCATGTACCGGAATACAACGGAAAAAATCGGAAAGGTGACCTATGAATTTGCGGCGGACGGAAAAATGAAGGTCGTTAAGAAAAAAGCACCGGCGGAGGATAAGAAATGAAAAAGCCGCTGATTACCGTAATTATGCCGGCATACAATGCGAAGGACTATATTGTTCAGGCCATGGACTCGGTTGTCCGTCAGACCCTTGCCGAAGGAATCGAACTGATCGTGGTGGACGACTGCTCTACGGATCAGACCGTGGAAACGGTAAGAGGTTACATCGAAGGCTTTTCTGAGAAGAAGCCATTGAACCGACAGATCCGATTTCTACAGAACGCTTCCAATGCGGGAGTTGCACAATCCAGAAATCTGGGGATTCGAAATGCGCAGGGAGCGTATGTCGCTTTTTTGGACGCGGACGACTGGTGGGAAACGCAAAAGCTGGAAAAACAAATGCAGTGTATCCGGGAAACCGGCACCGTGCTTTGTGCCACCGGCCGTGAGTTGATGCGGCCGGATGGAACCTCTCTCGGGAAGGTGATTGGAATTGAACAGGAAGTCAGTTACCAAAAGCTTCTTAGAACCAACAGCATTCCCTGCTCCTCCGTGGTTTTAAAAACGGAGGTGGCCAGAGAGTTTTATATGTGTCATGATGAACTGCATGAGGATTATATCTTGTGGCTTAAAGTCCTGAAAAAGTATGGAAATGCAGCCGGTATCAATGAGCCTCTGCTGAAAAGCCGTATGAGTCCGGGCGGTAAGTCCAGAAATAAAATGAAATCGGCACAAATGCAGTATGGCGTTTACCGGTACATGGGGATCGGGAGAATCCGTTCTCTCTTACTGATGTGTTCTTATATGGTTCATGGAATCCTGAAATATTTATAGCGGTTTACGGTCTGGCGGACCATAAACCGCTATTTACGTTATGATGCGATAAACAGATGACGGATGGACGTTCCCTTTTTTTGCCAGAGAAGCTTTAAAGCCTTTGAAAAATACATAATAAACAATCCTGTCAGAAGAGAAATGGCCACATAGATGCAGATCCGTAAAGGGTAGCTGAAGGATGCGGGCATGTAATCCGGCAGAACGTGGCTCCAATAGCCGTGTCCGAGAAACAGAGAAAAGCTGTATTCTCCCAGCCAGGGGAACAACCGGCAGCGGAAGATGGCGGTATCATAGCTGCACTGGGAAACCGTGATGCTGATGGCAATAAGAAAGAAGAATACGGCCGTCCAATCATATTTGCTGCCGTCGTGGCTGAAATATCTGACGGCAATACCGGCATAGATGCCCCACTCTGCCAGACTCAGACAGAGTCTGCCAAAGGGCGTAAAGGTTCTCTTTTGGAGATATTCGGCAAACTGATAGCAAAGACAGCCGCCGAGGGTGTCCATAATGCCCCGGAGAAGTCCCTTGGTAATCCATCCGTTCCAGTAGGAGGGATTAAAAAGGCTCTTGAAATTCTGATAGGTGAAGCCCATCAGAAAAATAAAAAGGGCCGGGCATATCAGGTAATAAAAAGTTTTCCGGTAACGCCGTAAAAGTGGATAGATGAGAATCATGGCAAGAATCATGGCGGACAGATACCAGGTTACATGGTTGACCCGATAGCCCATCAGTCCGGACTGGTTTAAAAACATCAGCTCCCAAATGCCTTTTGCGGCATCCGATGCGGCCTTGCCAAAGGATTTCCAGGGAAGATGACAGACAATAAAGCCAATGCCCCATCCCACAAAAAAGTTCGGACACAGTCCCAGAATTTTGTGCCTGATAAAATGGAAGGTATC